>JBKKDK010000189.1:0-12908 GCA_046708245.1 Arthrobacter sp. | reverse complement strand
ACATTGACGAGGTCTTTGCCGAAGTCCTGCCCGCGGACAAGGACAAAAAGGTCGCCGAACTCCAGGCCCGTGGCCTGAAGGTCGCCATGGTCGGTGACGGGGTTAACGACTCGCCGGCGCTGGCCCGGGCCGAAGTCGGCATCGCCATCGGCGCCGGCACCGACGTGGCCATGGAATCAGCCGGCGTGGTCCTGGCCGGCAACGACCCCCGGGCCGTCCTTTCCATGGTGGACTTGTCCCGGGCCAGCTACCGGAAAATGTGGCAGAACCTCGTCTGGGCCACCGGCTACAACATCATTTCCGTCCCGCTGGCCGCAGGCGTGCTAGCCTTCGCGGGAGTCGTCTTCTCCCCCGCCGCAGCGGCAGTACTCATGTCCGCCTCCACCATCGTGGTCGCCCTCAACGCCCAGCTGCTGCGGCGGGTGAAACTGAACCCGTCCGAGGTTCGTTGATCCGGAAGGACCAACCGGCCAGGGAACATGACAACGCTTCTTCGCCGGTAGCCTAGAAGTCATACCAGATCGGACAGAGAGGAGGAACGTCATGACTGCAGCAGGTCTCCGCCCCGCGGCGGCGTTCCTTCGCAGTGCGGGCCTGCTCGCCATGGTGTTGACTATCATCGCCGGTATTTTCGGCATGCACGTCCTGACCGGAACCCACGCCATGCACATCCCGGCAGCAGCCACCGCCGCCGCCGACGTCCACCCCGGAGTGTCTCCTGACCATTCCGCACACTCGGCGGCATCCGGAACGTTCACCGGGAACCGCGCCATGGCAGAGCAGGACACGGCCGGGCTCACCGGCGATCAGTGCTCGGAGTCCGGCGACTGCACCAGCATGCACACCATGAGCATGGCCTGCACCCCATCGGCGAAAACAGCGTCCATGGACGCGCCGGAGCCTGGCACCCTCGTGCTGGGGATCAGGAACAACACCGCGGCAGCGGGCGCTGTCACCGGCCAGTGGTCTTATCTTCCCGACAGCCCTTCACCCTGTGAGCTGTCCATCAGCAGGACGTAAAGAGGTCCCCGCGCCGCGGCCCGCCCGGCGCGCGCGACCTCTTACCCTGACGGTCCCTCCACAAGTCCCGTCAGGTTGCATCACCGATGCATCCTTAATCCCTGCGGCGCTCCGGCGCCAGATGATGTTTGAAGGACCTGATATTCATGAATAAGAAGTTTCTGACCCTTTCCGCCACCGGCATTGCCGCCGCCATCGCCCTGGCCGGGTGCGCCTCCGGATCCGGTACCGGATCCTCTGGCACCTCCATGCCCGGAATGGACCACGGCAGCTCCAGCGCTTCGGCCAGCAGTGCGCCGGCCGCCGTCACGGACCACAACGCCGCGGACGTCACGTTTGCCCAGATGATGATCCCGCACCACACCCAGGCCGTGGACATGAGCGAGACGATGCTCAAAAAGAACGACATCCCCGCATCCGGCACGGCACTGGCCACCAAGATCAAGGCCGCCCAGGGCCCGGAGATCGAAACCATGACCGGCTGGCTCACGAGCTGGGATGAACCCACGATGATGCCCTCGGGCCACAGTATGGATGGGATGATGACCGACGCCGACATGAAGGCCCTTGACGTCGCCCAGGGCGCCGAAGCCGCCCGGCTCTTCCTGACGCAGATGATCGCCCACCACGAAGGCGCGATCATAATGGCCAAGACGGAAACCACCACCGGCAGGAACGCCGACGCCGTTCAGCTCAGCAAGGACATTGTCAGCGCCCAAGAAGCCGAAATCCACGAAATGCAGAAACTGCTGGCCGCCCTCTAGCCAGTCCGTTCAGGCATCGACCCCCGCCTCACCTGCGGGGGCGGTGCCGCATCCTGCACCACTCTCTTCCCCCAAATTCCCGGAGCTTTCATGCGTATCTCATCCAAACCCACATCCCGGTCCGGCGCCGTGATAGCCGGCGCCGCCACCCTTATCCTCGCCCTAGCCGCCTGCTCTCCGGCAACCGAACCGGCAGCTGGCAAATCATCCACCCACCAGTCCGGCGGCGGCCTGCCCAACGCCCACGTCCACGGGCTGAGCGTCAGCGGCGACACCAGCCGCGTACTCCTGGCCACCCACGACGGCCTGTTCGACGTAACAACACGGCCCGCTACCAAGATCGGCGTCACCAACGACCTGATGGGCTTCACCACCGGCAAAGACAGCGGGGTCTTCTACGCCTCCGGCCACCCCGGCGAAGGCTCAGAACTCCCCAACCCGCTCGGGCTGATCAGATCGGCCGACGGCGGCAAAACGTGGGAACAGCTCTCGCGGCAGGGCGAATCAGACTTCCACGCCCTCACCACCACCAAGTCCGGCATCGTCGCATTCGACGGCACACTGCGCACCAGTCCGGACGGCAAGACTTGGAAAACCGCTACCGCCGGCTTCGCCCCCGCCGCGCTGGCCGGAAACCCGGACAGCGATACGGTTCTGGCGACCACGCAGGAAGGAATCCAGCGCTCCACTGACGGGGGCACCACCTGGGCGCCGGTGAAGTCCGGCCCCGTCATCCAGTTCGCCGCCTTCGCCGACCCCGCAGAGGCAGCCGGCGTTGAACCCGACGGAACTGTCCACTACTCATCCGACGCCGGCGCGACCTGGGCGAAGAGGGGCCGCATTGGGGGCCAGGTCCTGGCGGTAGCCGCCGTGAAGGGCGTCGATGGGAACCCGTGGATCTGGGCGGCCACCGCTGAGGAGATCATCGTCTCCACCGACGGAGGAATGACGTTCCGACCCGCGGACGCGGCCTGACTCACACCGACATCTGAGAACTTCGCCTCAACGACACCCTCGGTCGCTCGGCTATTCGTCATCCTGCTGGCCCTGACAGCAGGTCCGGTGTCCTTCCGTGGAGCCCCATGACCACGGGGGTCTGGGTGCAATGGACCGACGAGCTCCAGAACTTCTACGGCACACCTGCCACGTACCTATCTGACTTCGTTCCGACACCGAGCCCCACATTGAGTCCCTGAAGCAGCATCAGGGCAAACGACAGCAACCGCCAGGATCTGCCCCGTGGCCGTCCCCCCACGGCTCTCCCAGCAAAAGGACGCCCGTCATGAACAACTCCAGAAAGTCCCACTCCGACCGGGAAGCCATCCTGGCCTCCCTCAAAGCCAAGCAAAAGCCAAAGAAAGGAAACGGAACCTCCTCATCTATGGCGGCTTCGGCCTGCTCCTGGCTACCATCGTCACCGCCGTGACTGTCGCCATCGCCGGGTCCATCCGAAGAAAAACGCCGCCGCCGAAGCATCGAAACGGCCCATCGAGTGAGTCCAGACGTACACCGCTCTGTCCCGCAACCACGTCCAGGGTGCCGTGGCCTATCCCCACGAGCCCGGGACCGGCGGCGACCACGCCGCAACCTGGACAAACTGCGGCATGTACACCGAACCGGTCAGCGAAGAACGCGCCGTCCCTCCCTCGAGCATGGTGCCGTGTGGCTGACCTACAACCCGGGCCTCCCGGCGGCCGGAATCAGCACGCTCACCACTCTCGCCAAAGACAAGCCCTACGTTCTCCTCAGCCCGGACAAAGGCCATAAAGCACCCATCACGACCACGGCATGGGAAACGCAGCTGACCCTGCAAAACGCCGACGATTCCCGCATCCGCGCCTTCGTCAATGCCTACGCCCAATCGCCGAAGGCTCCGGAACCCGGCGCTCCGTGCACCGGAGGGGCCGACGGATAGTGGGCAGCGCACAGTGACTGAAGCCGACGAGGTCTGGCGCACGGATCCAGCCACGCTGCGCGATGTCATCCTGGACAGTAACGCGGTTGAATCCCCACTCGAGGACTGCCCGCAGCTGGATTTTGTCGTTGCTGGACCGGCACGAAAAAGCCTTGAAGGAGGAGACGAACTGCTGGAAAACTCCGGGGACCGCTTTAAGCCGCTGCTGGCCCTCGCCCACGCGTATCAATGCCAGTACTGGTGGGGAGAAGCCGCCCGACTTCAGGAAGAAGCACTGCGGCTGGCCGTCACGCGCCCCAAAGAGGCTCTGGTCCGCCACCACATCGGCCGACGCCTCTTCGACCAAGCACGATACTGGGACGCCACAGCCGAGTTCGAGTGGGCCAGTGACCTCTACCGCGCGGCAGGACGGGCGTGGGCGCAATTCATGACGTCTCCGCGCTAGCCGAGCCTGAACGGTGCGAAGCAGTCGGAGCAATCCGCCGCGTGCGGTTCTTCGGTGCCGGACTCTTAATCGAGCCCGTCAAGCTGATCCTTCGCTGGCACGCCGGCGCACATCCTGCGGCCAAGTACAGGGGCATTACCCCCGAGATCGCCGTGGGTCTAGGGTGGGCGTGAGGGCCCGGCAGGCCGGTCGCCCATCACTCTAAACTGGAGCTGCGTCATGACCCACTACATCAGTGCGATGCTCGATTCCCATCCCCGAGGGCCCGCTACCGGCGAGAAAAACCAACTGGCAGAGTCAATCGCAGCGTGCTTTGAATGCGCACAAGCCTGCACAGCGTGCGCGGATGCCTGTCTGGGCGAAAGATGGTCGCGGACCCCGCCGCGTGTATCCGCATGGACCTGGACTGTGCCGATATTTGCACCGCCACCGGCAGCATCCTGATCCGCCAGACCGCCACCAATACAGCCATCACCCGTGCCGCGCTTGAGGCCTGCCGGGCCGCTTGCTCAGCCTGTGCCGAAGAGTGCGAGCAGCACGCGGGCATGCATGGACACTGCAGGACTTGCGGGGAGGCCTGCCGCCGCTGTGAACCCGCCTGCTCGGCGCTCCTCACTGCCCTGTCTTGACATCTGAGCCCGGGCAGGAGTGCGGGGCCCCCGCTATCGATACATACTGTCTTAAAAATGCTAGAACGATCACGAGAGAGCAGAACAGCGATGACTGAACGAGCAGCCAATACCGGCTAAGGGCGCAGCCCCGAGCCCCGCACGCCCCGCTGGGTCAAAGCCTTCGTGATTGCAGCCGTGATCCTGGTCGTGGCGTTCGCCATCCTCCATCTGACCGACGGCGGAATGGGAAGCCACAGACCGTGAAACTGATGCCCCCAGGCCTGCGGAAACTTGCCCTCACCATCCACGTGGTGAGTTCGGTCGGCTGGCTGGGAGCCGTTGTATCGTTTAGCGGCCTGGCCATCACCGGGCTGACAAGCACGGAACCGTGGATGGTCCGTGGAGCATATCTGGCCATGGACCTCATCGGATGGTCCATCATCTTCCCGCTGAGCCTGGCATCACTGGTCTCCGGCATCGTCCAGGGACTGGGGAGCGTCTGGGGAATGTTCCGCCATTACTGGCTCCTGATCAAACTCATCGTCATGGCCCTCGCGACGGCCTGCTGCTCCTCCACCTGCAGCCCGTCACCCACATGGCCGGCATCGCCACAGCTTCCGACCTCTCCCCCACAGACATGATTGGTATGCGCACGCAGCTCAGTGCAGACGCCGGCGCCGCAGGCGTGGCGCTGCTCGTGACAACCGTGCTTTCGGTGTACAAACCCCGCGGCATCGCCAAATACGGAAGTATGCGCAGTGAACGACAGCAACCCACTACGCGACGCCCATAAGGGAACCCCCTTCGAGGGGCCGCACCTGCCACCACCGAACGTGAAAGAATCCCTGAAAAAACAGTGCTCAAGGCGACGCCTGCATAAACCCCATTCCTGCCTTAGGGAGCTCGCCTCGTCGGGTTCTCCGGTCACCACGCGCCTGTGGGAGACGTGCCGGTTCTAGCGAGAGAACCTGCCCGAAGCGAGGCACAGCGGCTCTGGAGCTGCCGAAGCGGGGTCTGGCCTTAGCTTGGGCGCCGGGCTACGGTGGCGTATGAGCACCGAGCTTTCACTGAGACCTTCCTGAAGCGAGGAATCGTGGTCGGATCGCTGAGCACACGGAGCAGGGCCGGCCTGGCCGCCGGTTTACTGGGTTTGACCATGATCGTGGCCGGCTGTGACCCGGGCCCGCCAGAACCTACGCCTTCCCCAACGCAATCCGCGCCGTCTCCGACGCAGCCCGCACCGCCGACCTTCATCCCGCCACCGCCGTCAGCTGAATCCGAATCCGTCCACTTCACCGCACAAGGGGACATCGGCCTCGGCGCGGGAGCCAAAAAAGTGCTGGACCTCATTGCGGGCCTCAACCCGCAACTGAATCTCGCCCTCGGGGATCTGAGCTATAAGGCAGGACGGGAAGAGGAATTCTGCGACATGGTCACCGGCGAACTGGGCGCCGACTTCCCCTACCAACTGATCGCCGGAAACCACGAGGCCAACGGGGAGGACGGAGATATCGACAAATTCGCCCGGTGCCTACCCAACAAGCTGCCCGGTCTGGAGGGCGAGTACGGCAAGCAGTGGCGGGTTGACGTCCCGGAGCAGAATCCCGTGGTGCGGTTCATTATGGTGTCCCCCGGGATCGACTTCAAGAACGGGCGTCCCCTCGATTATTCGCGGGGCAGCGATCGTTGGCGCTGGACCGCCGAAGCCATCGACCAGGCCCGCTCGCAGGGAATCCCGTGGACGGTGGTCGGAATGCACGCCCCCTGCTTCAGTCTGGGTGAGAAGAGCTGCCAGCCCGGCAAGGACTTCACGAACATGCTGATCGACAAGAAGGTCGACCTCGTTCTGTCCGGCCACGACCACGTCTACCAGCGGACGCATCAGGTTGGGCTGAACGGCAGCTGCTCCGAGCTCGTCCCAGCCAAATTTTCGGCGCCGTGCCTGACCGATGAGGATGACAGCCTGGAGCAGGGTTCAGGAACGGTGTTTGTCACCGTCGGCGTGGGCGGTGTTGGACTCTACGACGTAAAAAACAACGATCCGGAGGTCGGCTACTTCTCCACCTGGTCCGGCAAGAACCGGAATCCCACCTACGGGACGCTGGACGTAATTGCCTCGGCGGAGAAGGTCGCCGTCCGGTTCGTTCCAGCTGAGGGCTACAGCTTCACGGATTCCTTCACGCTTCAGCGAAGATAGTCCGGCTGCTCTGTTGAGTCCCGCAACCACGGTCCTCAGGAGCCCGGCGCGGCGGTAACCAGCCGAGACCTGGCCAGGCCCGGCGTCTGGGCCGCCCCGATGGGAGGCGGGTACTGGAACTGGATTCTCTCGTCGTGTTCGCGGACCGAGGCCGTCTGGAGACGCAACTGAAGGGTCATCTATTGACGCGACAACACAGGGCCGCGTGATGCTCAAAGCCTGGGCCAAAAGTCTGGCTTCACTGCCATCCGACTTCGTCCAGGTCCTAGGCTCCGTGTGGATCGGTTTGGGAACTTTCCGGTTTCTCCCGTGTGTCGGGCCCGCTGGCCCCTTCTTCGTCGGGTCTACGCGTGTGTCCGTGTCTTAGTGCGGTCCTTGGTCAGAATCAGTGCCAGCGCGATCATGCCGACGCCCAGCAGGAGGTGGAGCCAGTTGTCGTATCCGTTCAGCGGCACGAAGTTCCCGGCTGATTCCTGGTCAACAACCAGTCCGTAGATCCAGAGGACAAGGTAGATGGCCCCGCCGACGAGCAGGTAGGAGCGAGCTCCTGCTGCGGTCCGTGCCAGTGCAACACCGGCGACGCCGAAGAGAAGGTGAACGATGTTGTGCAGTACCGAGACCTGGAACAGGCCGAGCAGCAGTGCCCCGGAGTGGTGCCCCGCGAACTGAAGCTGGTCGTACTGGCTGGTGACGCCGGGGACAAAGCCGAGGACGCCGACCAGGAGAAACACCGCGCCGACGGCGAGTGCTGCCTTTTGGACGTTGGTCCGACCCGCGGTGCGGGTATTCTGCGTTGCTGCCATGAGGAACTCCTTGGATCGTGGGATAAACGGCACTGCAGACGGAAACCGGGGAACCAGCCACTGTCCTGCCGCTTGCTGCAGCAGGGCTGACGGCCGGAGCAGCTTGTACTTTCCATTCGGATCCGGCCGGGTTGTGGATGGCCCGTACTGCAACACTTCCCCACCGATGCCGCTTCCGGCGCCGTGGCTGGCGCGTCGAACATGCCGATGGCCCGCCCCCCACTCGGTAGGGCGGACCATCGGAGTCCACTTTGCACGAGCCCACTGCACAGGCCCTGTAGCTGGCAACTGCGCCAGGTCAGGGCCCCGCGTGAGCGGGTTAGCGGCGTTCGAGCACGCCGCAGACGGCAGGGTCGGTTGCCTCTGCCGGGAGGTCCTTGTTCAGTTCGCTGGCTCCTTCAGGATTACTGAAGTTGTAGGTGCCGTTTTCGTCGTAATCCAGTCCGTGAATGACGAGGACGCCCTCACCGTCGCGGATGGCCTCGGCGATCTGCTTGGCGGTGCCGGTGCCGCCGTTTCCGGGGTAGCCCGTGCCTGCCACGTCGGTGAAGTCGATGTTGCTGCGGCTGTAGTTGTAGCGGCCGTCCTTGGAGACCGGGAAGCGTGTGACGTCCAGGAAGCTGCCCGGGGTGGTGTCGCCGCTGGTGTTCAGGGACACCACGACCGGTCCGTAGGCGGGAATGCCCTCAACGGTGTTCAGGCGCCCGTCCTTGTTGGTGTCCAGTTTGAGCGTGGGGCATTCGTTCCGGGCCTGCTCGCCGTAGTGGATGTGCTGGGCGTGCGGGGCATCGGGCGTCAGACCCCGGGCGTGCACCTCAATGTGCTTGATCGTTTCACCCTTGACGACGGCTTTTGCAGTGCCTGAGGCTCCGGAGCCGTTGAGCTGTTTCAGCTTGGCGGTTAGAGTGACGGTTTTCTCTTCCTCTGATTTTGAACTGTGGGCCTGGGCGGGCCCCACCGCCAAAGTGGTGGCAGCTAGCAACGCGACGGCTGAGGCCCCAAGGGCCGCTACAGATTTCCGATTCACAATTCACTCCTCGGTCACAGGCCAGTGAGGAGATCCCGCTGGTCCATTGTGATTCGGAGCACATGTCGATGCGGATTGGTGCGGTGACGACTCAGAACGCCGCGGCGCCCGCCGTCGCAACTTCCTGGTCCTGTTCGATGGTTCCCGTCGAAACTCCGACGGCACCCATAATCTTCCCGTCGCGGACCAGTGGGATACCGCCGGGGAAGACGGCCAGCCGTCCGCCGTGGGCGTCGCTCAGCCCGTAAATCGGGCCGTCGGCGCGGGTGGCTCCCTGCAGATCGCCCGTCTCGCACTGGAACGCAATGGACGTGTACGCCTTGTTGATCGCGATCGTGATGCTGCCGATGTTCGCGCCATCCATGCGGACGTGCGCCTTTAGGTTCCCGCCGGCGTCGACGACGGCGATGTCCATCGGCTGCCCGATCTCGGTGGCCTTCGCGGCTGCGGCATCGATGACGCGCCGGGCTTCCTCCGCGGTGATGGTTTCAAGTACTGTTCCAACTGCCATGGCTATGTCCTGTTCGCTTGGGTTTCTCAGTGGGCATCACCTAACCACGAAACGGGCTGCCCTGACGAGGTGGTGATTACCCCCAAGGCGATGGGTGGGATATCCCTAATACCAGCGCGCACGCCACCCGCCTACCGTGGAAGGCAGCCTATCTAGGAGGTAAGTTGTGGGTGTTGTGCCCTTGAAGGACATAGTTGATCCTGCCTTTGAAGCGCGCTACGGCGTGCCGGCCATCAACATATTCAATGACCTGACCATGGAAGCGGTCCTTGCCGCGGCCGTGGAGGCGAACTCCCCGGTGATCCTGCAGACCTCGGTCAAAACCGTACGCAGCATCGGTTCTCGTGTGCTGTTCGACATATGGCAGTCCCTGACCCGCGGCATCGAGGTGCCGGTCACCCTGCACCTGGACCACTGCCCGGACCGCGACGTTGTCACCGAGTGCCTCAAGGCCGGCTGGAACTCTGTGCTCTTCGACGCCTCCAGCCTGCCGGTCGAGGAGAACCAGCGCCAGACCATCGAGGTGGTGGCCGAGGCCCGCCAGTACGGTGCCCACGTGGAAGGCGAAATCGAGGCGATCACCGGCGTTGAGGACGACCATGGCTCCGATGATGTCGCCCCGCAGCAGAGCCTTGACACCGCCTTGGCCTTCATCGATGCCACCGGCATCGATGTGTTCGCCCCCTCGATCGGCAACGCCCACGGCAGCTACAAGGCAGCTCCCGTGCTCGACGTCGGGCGCGTCACCGAGATCGTGGAGGCCCGCAACATCCCCATCGCCCTGCACGGCGGCAGCGGACTGAGCCCGGAGCAGTTCGCGGACCTCATCGCCCGCGGCTGCGCGAAGGTCAACATCTCCACCGCGCTCAAGGAAACCTACATGCAATCCAGCCTGGCCTTCCTCAAGCAGGCCGAGCAGACCAACAAATGGGATCCGCCGTCGCTGTTCAAGCACACCCGTGAAGACATCATCACGATGGTCAAGGACCTGACCGAGCAGTTCGGCAGCGCCGGCAAGGGCGGCCGCTGACCATGCCGGCGCTCATCTTCGACTGCGACGGCGTGCTCGCCGACACCGAACAGCACGGCCATCTTCCGGCGTTCAATCAGACCTTCTCCGACTTCGACGTGCCCGTGCAGTGGAGCGTGGAGGAATACGCGGAGAAGGTGAAGATCGGCGGCGGGAAGGAGCGGATGCGCAGCATCCTGACGACGGAACTGGCCGCCCGGCTCGGCCTGGCCGACGACGCCGCAGTGGACGAGGCCATCCTCGCCTGGCACAAGCGCAAAACCGCCGTCTACAAGGAACTCGTGGAATCCGGCGTGATGCCCGCCCGGCCCGGCATAGCCCGGATCGCGAAGGAAGCGCACGACGCCGGCTGGGCCCTCGCCGTTGCCTCGACCTCCGCCGAGCCAGCCGTCCGCGCCGTGCTCACCCACGCCGTCGGCGACGGGCTTGCGCAGCACTTCTCTGTTTTCGCCGGCGACATCGTCCCGCAGAAGAAACCCGCCCCGGATATCTACCTGCTGGCGCTCAAGGAGCTCGGCCTGGACCCCGACGACGCCGTCGTGGTCGAGGACAGCTCCAACGGGCTGCGCGCCGCCCTCGGCGCTGGACTGCGCACCCTGGTGACCGTGAGCGGCTACACCCGTGAGGAGGACTTCACCGGCGCCTCGCTCGTGGTTACCTCCCTCGGCGACCCGGAGAAGGGCGAGCACGCCGAGGTGCTCAGCAACCCCGCCGGCGTCGACGTAACCGGCGCCGTCTCGGTGGCAACGCTCCAGGCCATCCTGGACCAGCCCGCCCCAACAGCTATCCCTTCGACCCAGACGGAGACACCATGACCGCCACCGACCTCGCCGACGTCGAGTTTGTTGTCCACACCCTTGCGCAGACCGCCGTCGATAAGGAGAAAGAGTTCGGCGACCTGGACGCCGTGGTGGGCGATGGCGACCTCGGCTATTCCCTCGCCCGCGGCTTCGAGAAGGTGCTGGCCGACTGGGACACGTTCAAACGCGACGACGTCGCCACCTTCCTGCAGCAGATTGCCCTGGCGATCTCCAGCAGGATCGGCGGTACCTCCGGTCCGCTCTGGGGGACCGCGTTCCTGCGGGCCTCGGCCACCGCTAAGACGGTCGACACGATCGACGGGACCGCCGCCGTCGCCATGCTGCGCGCCGCTACCGACGGCATCAAAACCCGCGGTAACGCGGACCTTGGCGACAAAACCCTGCTGGATGCCCTGGTCCCCGCAACGGACGAGCTTGAACGGCAGATCGCCGCCGGCGCCAGCGCCGCAGAGTGCCGCGCGGCGTTCGCCAAGACAGCGCGCGAGTGCGCCGATGCCACGAGCACGCTCGAGGCGAAGCGCGGCCGCGCGAGCTACAGCGGCGAGCGCAGTATCGGCTCTCCCGATGCCGGCGCGGTGGCCGTGGCCATCATCATCGAACGCATCACCGCCGATTGGGCGGACCGCTAGCTGTCCTGTTTTCCCCTTTGCTGTTCCCTGATACCCATCACAACGACGTGGAGCCCTCATGAAGAAGTTCGTCAACGACCCCCAGCAATTTGTCCCCGAGATGCTCGAGGGCCTGGCGCTCGCCAACCCCGACACCCTGAAGTACGTTCCCGAATACAACCTGATCATGCGCGCCGACGCCCCGGACCAGAACAAGGTCTCAATAGTCCAGGGTTCCGGCTCCGGCCATGAGCCCGCCCACGTCATGATCGTGGGCAAGGGGATGCTCGACGCCGCGTGCCCGGGCGACGTCTTCGCGGCCCCGCCGTTTGACTACGTCCATGAAACCACCAGGATGCTCGCCTCGCCCAAGGGTGTGCTGCTGCTGGTGAACAACTACACCGGCGACAAGATGGTCTTTGAGATGGCGCAGGAGATGTCCTCCGCCGAAGGCATCGAGGTCAAGACGCTGTTCATCAACGACGACGTCTCGGTGGAGGATTCCACCTACACGATCGGCCGCCGGGGCGTGGCCGGGAACTTCTTCGTCATCAAGGCCGTCGCTGCCGCGGCAGAGCGGGGTGCCGACCTCGACGAGGTGATCCGCATCGGCGAGAAGGTGAACTCGGTGACCCGGAGCATGGGTGTCGCGCTCACCGCCTGCACCCCGCCGGCCAAGGGCAGCCCGCTCTTCGACCTCGGCGAGGACGAGATCGAGCTCGGCGTCGGCATCCACGGCGAGCCCGGCCGCCGCAGGGCGAAGATGATGCCCGCGAACGAGATCGTCGAGGAGCTGCTCGGCCCCGTGGTCAACGACTTGCCCTTCACGGACGGCGACCGAGTGGCCCTCATGATCAACGGCCTGGGCGGCACCCCGATCAGCGAGCTCTATGTGCTGTACGGGCAGGCGCACAAGCGCCTCGCGGAGCAGGGCATCAGTGTTGGTCGCAGCTACGTCGGCGAATACTGCACCTCCCTGGACATGGCCGGTGCGTCCATCACACTGGTCAAGCTCGACGACGAAATCGAGTCATTGCTCATGGACCCGGCCGAAATTCCGGTCCGAGTGTTCTAGCTATCGGGGGACCATGTAAGTCCAGTAACGACGGCGGGGGCGGGGGCCCCGAATGTTGCCCGCCCCCCCCGACCCCCGTAT
>JBKKDK010000188.1:0-7912 GCA_046708245.1 Arthrobacter sp. | reverse complement strand
ATGGTCCGGCCCTCGTTCCACGCTTCCTCGGCCAGCACGGCCCAGAGAAGCGACGAGGTGGGGTGCTTCTCCACCAGATCCAGCGCTTCCTGGCCCGCGTCCAGCGCCGCGTAGATCTCGGTCTCGGCGGGCAGGAGCGTGGGCTCGGGACCCATCAGGTTCTTGCGGAACTCGTCGGACATTACTTGAGCGCCTTGCCGGTCGAGCCGAGCTGCTGGGCTGCCTCGACGACGCGGGCGGCGAGGCCGGCCTCGGCGGACGCGCCCCAGACGCGGGGATCGTAAAGCTTCTTGTTGCCGACCTCGCCGTCAACCTTCAGCACGCCATCGTAGTTGCGGAGCATGTGGTCCACCACGGGGCGGGTGTAGGCGTACTGCGTGTCGGTGTCGATGTTCATCTTGATGGTTCCGTAGGAGACGGCGTCGGCAATCTCCTTGTCCGAGGAGCCGGAGCCGCCGTGGAAGACGAGGTCGAAGGGGTTGGCCTTGCCGATCTTGGCGCCCACCTGCTGCTGGATGTCCTTGAGGATCTCCGGGCGCAGCTTGACGCCGCCGGGCTTGTAGACGCCGTGCACGTTGCCGAAGGTCAGCGCGGTGATGTAACGGCCGTTTTCGCCGGAACCGAGGGCCTCGATCGTGGCGAGGGCGTCCTCGACGGTGGTGTAGAGCTTGTCGTTGATGGCGTTCTCGACGCCGTCTTCCTCGCCGCCGACCGTGCCGATCTCGACTTCGAGGATCATCTTGGCGGCTGCGGTGCGCTCGAGGAGTTCACGGGCGATGCGCAGGTTCTCCTGCAGGGTCTCGGCGGAGCCGTCCCACATGTGCGAGTTGAAGATCGGGTTGCGTCCGGCCTTGACCTCGGCCTCGGAGGCCGCCAGCAGCGGCAGGACAAAGCCGTCGAGCTTGTCCTTCGGGCAGTGGTCCGTGTGCAGGGCAATGTTGACGCCGTAGTTCTTGGCAACCTCGCGGGCGAACGCGGCGAAGCCCAGCGAACCGGAAACCATGTCCTTGGTGGAGGCGCCGGACCAGTATGCCGCGCCGCCGGTGGAGACCTGCACGATGCCGTCGGACTCGGCCTCGGCGAAGCCGCGAAGGGCGGCGTTCAGGGTCTGGGAGGAGGTGACGTTGACAGCCGGGAACGCGAAGCCGTCCGCCTTGGCGCGGTCGATCATCTCGGAGTAGATCTCTGGGGTTGCAATGGGCATGCTGACTCCTAAAGTGAATTTCGTCTGCGGGTTGGGTTGACCCTGGAGTGAACCTCGTCGGCTAGGAACCATCCTAGCCATTCCTGCGCCGCGGGCAGTGTTTCTGCTCACTCACCCCTGTAATACGCCGAAAACGCACGTCGCGGCAGTGTTCGTGCCCGGGACTGCCGCGAAGTCTCATCTCGCGCGCCAGCCCCGGCTCTCCAGCGCCGCCCGGACCTTGTGGACGGCCGCGGACGGCCCGTCCGCCAGATCCAGCCGCATGTACTGGTCCTCCCCGTTGTGGTGCGCCCTCGTACTGGAGCGCGATGCGCCGCTCCGGGTAGGCGAGTCGGCGCCCACCCGGATGAGTTAGACGGCGGCACGGGTGCGGGTGACGCCGGCCTTGTCGGCGGCCCGCAGCGAGAAGGAGCCGGTGGTCAGGTGGTGGGGAAGCGGTGCCCTGCGCATGGCCCATCGTGACCGTTTCGGCAATGCGCCGGTGGCGTTTTCCACAGGCCGTGCCCGCAACCCGCGCCGAGAACGCATTTCGCGCGGCGTTTAAGGCGGGACCCGCGCGGGCTACCCCGGGAGCTGGTGGAAGACGTGCCGGCGGATCCAGGCGTGCATCGCGATGGCCGCGGCGGACGCGGCGTTGATGGACCGGGTGGAGCCGAACTGCTCGATCGACAGGGTGGCGAGGGCGGCCTCGTGGACCTCAGGGGTCAGCCCGGGACCCTCCTGGCCGAACACCAGCACACAGTCCTTGGGCAGCTCGTAGGTCTCCAGCGGCACGGAGTCCGGGAAGATGTCGATCCCGATGATGGCCAGCCCCTCGCCCTGCGCCCAGGCCACAAAGTCGTCTACGGTGGGGTGGTGGCGGACGTGCTGGTAGCGGTCGGTGACCATGGCCCCGCGGCGGTTCCAGCGGCGCCGTCCGATGATGTGCACTTCCTTGGCCAGGAAGGCGTTGGCGGTGCGGACCACGGTGCCGATGTTGAGGTCGTGCTGCCAGTTCTCGATCGCGATGTGGAAGTTGTGCCGCCGGGAGTCGAGGTCCGCCACGATCGCGTCGTGCTTCCAGTAGCGGTATTTGTCGACGACGTTGCGCCGGTCACCGTCCGCCAGGAGATCGGGGTCCCAGTGATCCCCCTGCGGCAGCTCGCCCTGCCATGGCCCGACGCCGACCTCCGCCTTCGCCTCTGCCCCGGCCTCCGTCTCGGGCGCCGTCTCGGGCGCCGGGGCGGCAGTGGGTTCGGGGGGAGTCTCGGGATCAGTCACTCCTCAACATTAGACTGGGTCACAGGAAGCGGCACACTATCGGCGGAGGGCACCATGGCGGACCAGCGGACACACGAAAGAACCAACCCGGCCGAAGTGCGATCCTCGGCATCGGTATACCGCAGCGGCCAGGACATCGAGTGCTGGCTGACGGACATGGACGGTGTCCTGGTGCACGAGAACCAGCCCATCCCCGGCGCCGCGGAACTGATCCAGCGCTGGGTGGACACCTCCAGGCGGTTCCTCGTCCTGACCAACAACTCCATCTTCACGCCCCGGGACCTCGCCGCCCGGCTCAAGAGCTCCGGCCTGGAAATCCCGGAGGAGAACATCTGGACCTCGGCCTTGGCGACGGCCCAGTTCCTCAAGGACCAGGTGCGCGGCTCGGAGTCCGGAAACCGCGCCTACACCATCGGCGAAGCCGGACTCACGACGGCGCTGCACGAAGCCGGCTTCATCCTCACCGACCAGGACCCGGACTTTGTGGTGCTCGGCGAAACACGCACGTACTCCTTTGAGGCGATCACGATGGCCATCCGCCTGATCCTGGGCGGCGCGCGCTTCATCGCCACCAACCCGGACGCCACCGGGCCCTCGAAGGACGGACCGATGCCCGCCACCGGCGCCATCGCCGCGCTGATCACCAAGGCGACCGGCAGGGAGCCCTACATCGTGGGCAAGCCGAACCCGATGATGTTCCGCTCCGCGATGAACCAGATCGACGCCCACTCCGAAACCACGGCGATGATTGGTGACCGGATGGACACGGACATCATCGCCGGGATGGAAGCGGGGCTGCACACGGTCCTTGTCCTCAGCGGCATCACGCACAGGGACGACATCGCGGCCTATCCGTTCCGGCCCAACCAGATCCTGAACTCCGTGGCGGACCTGAAGAACCAGATCTAGAACGCCGTCTTTCTGCCTCCGCCGGAGGGCAGCGGGAACATCCCGTCCTGCAGTTCCTCGATCAGGGGGCGGTAGACGGCGGGATTCCAGCCCGGGCTGGCATGCGCCGGCCGGGCGCCGTCGGTGCGCAGCCCGGCGGAGACCATGTTGGCTTTGTAGGTCAGCGTCCACGCGTCCCGCGCCGTCTCGTAGTCCACGGTGCGGTCCCGCGGGTTCCCGATGAAGGCCATCCGCGTAGTTCCGAGTTTCCCGGCGAACCGGCTGGCATCGAAGTGGTAGATGTAGGCGGACTCCGACTGGATCAGGACACTGGACGGGGCGATCGGTGAGAGCTGCTCCAGCGTCTGGTCCAGCACCTGGCCCCAGCTGCGCTCGTCCTTGTGCAGCATCCGCTCGCCCAGTTCGTAGCCGCCGCGCAGCACCGAGGGGAACCGGAATCCGGTCTCGTAGAGGAACACCACGCCCTCGAACCAGCTCTGGTCCAGCACATCGTACCGGCTGTTGGGGCTGGAATCGAGCAGAATGAACGCCACTTCAAAGCCGTGCAGTTCGCGGAGCCGGGCCGCGACCTGGGTGGCCACCATCCCGCCGAAGCTGTGGCCGTAGAAGTACAGGGTGGTGAGGTTGTGGGCCCGCACGTGCTCGATCACGGCGATCACGATCTGGTCGATGTCCAGGCCCACGTTGGAATAGCCGACGGCGGCCAGCTGCCCGCGTTTGTTCAGGGCACCCCGCAATGCGTTGAGGATCCATTGGGATTCCTCCCAGCTGGTTTTGTACCCGGGAAACAGGATCCAGCTCGCGGTGGGGAAGTACTTTTCGGCGGTTTCGTCCGGCACGGTGAGGATATTGTTCACCCGTCGGGCGGCCTGGACGCGGCGGGTGAGCAGCATGTCCGCGGCCAGGAGCGAGGCAGTGCCGGTGCCAATGAGGAAGTTCCGGCGCGAAAAACGCTTCAGTTCCGCGGCGTGCCGGAGTACGCGGACCTCGGCGGAACCCGGACCGCGCCCGTCGTTTTCTTCGCTCTCCCGCAGCACACCCCTACCGTATCCACTGCCGAACACGGATCAGTAACTGGGGACGATAACAGCTCGGCCACGGGCTCCGGGCGTTCCGGGCCTACGCGGGCTCGGGCTCGCGGCCAACCTCGCGCCGGCTGAGCTCGAGGCCGATTTCCTCGTAGGAGGCCAGCAGCTCGGAGCTGGCCATATCGGCGGGGTTATCGAGTTTGCCGAACACTGTGTCGCTCGCGGCCAGGAGTTCGTCGTCGGTGAAGCCCGTCAGCGGACCTGTGCCCGAGGAATCAAGGGACGCCGTGGATTCGGCCGACAGGTCGAGGGACTGCAATACGGCGGCCGGGTCATCGGCGTGCGGTGTCAGGTCCAGGGAGATTCCGGCGGCCGCCGCCGGGGCGCCGGCCACGTCCGTGCGGGCCACGCCGTCGTCGATCGAGTTGAGATCATTGCGCAGTCCGGCCAGGGCCGCGGATTCGACAAATTTGGCATGGCCCAGGTCAACGCGGATGTGGGAGCTGATGCCCATGTGGCGGACACGCTGGATGGTCTGCAGGAGGGATGTCCGGGACGCCTGCGTGAGGCTCCCCCGGACGTCAATCCGGACAACATC
Organism: Arthrobacter sp.; assembly: GCA_046708245.1. Taxonomy (GTDB): domain Bacteria; phylum Actinomycetota; class Actinomycetes; order Actinomycetales; family Micrococcaceae; genus Arthrobacter. Next base: position 2,913 of record JBKKDK010000188.1, on the reverse strand, counting down.
CGATGCGATGTCGAGTCTGACGTGGGCGTTGAGGTTGTGGTCCATAGGTACTCCAAAAAAGGGCTTCTATGGCCGACGGCTCAACCTCATTCAGCGTATCCGCACCATGGACCGGGCACAAGTCATACGCCGCTACCGGCTTGGCAGCCTGATCAGACCGCCTCTTTCCGGCCCGGCTCTTCGAAGTGTGTACGGGTCGCGGCTCCGCCGACAGACTGCACCAGCGACGTCGCGATGTCACGCAGCTTGACGTTGCCGTTGCTGGAGGCATCGGTGAGGATCCGGACGGCCGCCTCCTGGCTGCAGCGGTTCTGCGCCATGACGATGCCCACCGCCATGTCAATGACGGTGCGGGATTCGAGGGTGGCCCGGAGGTTGGTGGCGCTGTCCGTGTGCAGTGAGAAGCGGACGGCCAGGCGAAGTGCCTGAGAGATTTCGCGTGTATAGCCGCGGGCACGGGCAGCGACATCGCCGTCGAACTTGCGCGGCACATCCGAGTACAGGTTCAGGGCCGCGTGGGCGTCGCCCTGGAGATGGAACGGCACTGACAGCACCGAACGCAGCCCGTGCGAGGCGACTGCTTTGGCGTAGTCCGGTCCCCAGCGGTCCTCGTCAAAGAGGTCCGGGACGTAGACCTCGCGCTCCTCCTTTGCCGCGGTCAGGCAGGGCCCCTGCGACAGCGAGTACTGGATCTCGTCCACTTCACGGGCGGATTCGCTGCTCCAGCCGATTGTGGCTGCCTTCCGGTCCCGCAGGAGTGTGATTCCGCACAGCGCATCATCGCCCGAGCCGGCCACCTGGTGCGCGGAAAACCGCGCCAGTTCGTTAAGGAACTCCTCGAAGTCGGCACTGTCCAGAATAAGGTTCTGGATCTGGTCGACAGAACTCAGCTCCAGGTCAGAGTTGAGGGTTGTACTTGGAGTCAGGGGATGTTCGGACGGGAGCATGGCGCGTGTTCTCCAAGGGCGGGTCTGGGTGGTAGTCCTGAAATGATAAGCCACCCCCAAAGACCCGTCCATACGCTCCGGGCGTGCCCGGGCATGTGGACGGCGTCCTAGTCGAGGCCGAGTTCGTCCTTGCCGAACGCAAAGAGATACGGAACGCCGGCTTCGGCTTCAATCTTTTCCTTGGCGCCGGTGTCGCGGTCCACAATCACGGCGACTGCCACGACGTTGCCGCCGGCCCTCCGGACGCCCTCGACGGCCGTCAGCGCGGAGCCGCCCGTGGTGGAGGTATCCTCCAAGACCAGCACCCGGCGGCCCTCGACGGAGGGTCCTTCCACCTGGCGGCCCATACCGTAGGACTTCTGCGCCTTGCGGACCACAAACGCGTCGACGGGGCGGCCCGCGTCGACGGCGGCGTGCATGACGGCGGTGCCCACGGGGTCCGCACCCATGGTGAGTCCGCCGGCGCACTCAAAGTCGATCCCGGCGTCGGCCAGCAGCGAGAGCATGACCTGGCCGACCAGCTTGGACGCTTCGTGGTGCAGGGTGATGCGGCGCAGGTCGATGTAGTAGTCAGCTTCCGCGCCGCTGGAGAGAATCACCTTGCCGCGGACCACAGCGAGTTCCTTGATCAGTTCCAGCAGGCGGGCACGGGCAGCGGCGGTGTCAGAGGCAGCGTCAAGGGAGGCAGTCATGGGACCCAGTTTAGTGGGCGGCCCGCGTCGGGACTGCAGCCGGACGCCCATATGTCGGCGGCCCGGCTGCCTGCTAAAGGGCGTATTCGAGTTCGACCAGCCCGGCGTCGTAGGTCTTTGCGCCCCGCAGCTTCAGCAGGGTCGGATCCTGGCCCGCCGGAAACACGCCGCGTCCGGCGCCGATCGCAACCGGCATCACGACCAGGCGCACGGTGTCCACTTCGCCGGCGGCAAAGAACGCCTCGCATAAGGTCAGGCTGCCCCAGAGCACAATCGTGCCGGCAACTTCGGCCTTGATGCGGCGGATCGCCTCAACCGCATCGCCCGATTCAATGGCCGCCGCGGGGAACCCGCCCCACGGCGCGGTCTTGAGCTGGCGGGAAAACACGTAGCAGCGCAGCGCGTTGAGCGCCGGCGCGATGATCTCCCCCTCGGATGCGGGCGTCGGCCAGAATTCAGCGAACATCCGGTATGTGGTTGCGCCGACCACCATCGCCTCGACGGTGTCCAGCCAGGCCAGCTGGCTTTGGTCGAACTCGGCAGTGCCGCCTTCGAGCAATTCGTAGGCCGTGAATTCATTGTTGGCGTTGGCCGCGAACCCGTCGGCCGTCACGAATTCCTGGACCACCAGTCGACCCATGACTGTTTCCTCAATTCTCTTACCTGGGCTGCGGGGCCCGCCGGGCAAAGTCGGGCGCGTGCTCGGGGCGTGGCCCGAACGCGACGAACCGCGGGAGGAGCCTGCCGGCTGCCGGGATCCGGCGGCCCAGGAACATCAGCACGGCAGGGGCGGTGGAGCGCTGTCCGTTCATGATGGGCCCGAACACCACGTGATGCATGACCCGCTGGACCGTCTGCACGATCACGGTGGGCGGCCGTCGCCGTCGTTCGACTTTGGCGAGTTCCGCGCGGGACACCCGGCCGCGAAGCAGGGCCGGGGCAAGGCAGTCGGCCGCGGCAACAGCGTCCTGGATGGCCAGGTTGATCCCCACCCCGCCCGCCGGGGACATCGCGTGCGCGGCGTCGCCGATGCAAAGCAGCCCGTTGATATGCCATTCGCGCAGCCGGTCCAGGCGTACGTCGAGCCAGTGGAGGTCCTCCAGCGAGGCGATGGTGTCCACCCGGTCAGCAAGGTCGGGGCGCAGTGCCGCCACCCGGCGCCTGAAGGCCTCGATGCCTTCCGCCCGGATCCGGGCACCGGTGCCCTTGGGCGCAAGGTAGCCCATCTGGTAATAGTCGTTCCGGAACAGGGCCAGGAGGGCCTCGCCCCGGCC
>JBKKDK010000187.1:0-4802 GCA_046708245.1 Arthrobacter sp. | reverse complement strand
CTGGTTCTCGGCGGCCGGCGGCACCACGGCGGTGCCGGCCGGGGTCACGAGCACGCTGACGAACGTCGGGTCGCTGGCGCCGGCGAACGTCACGCGGCCGATGTAGGAGCCGGCGGCCAGGTCCTTCCAGTTCAGCGATACCGTACCGGCCTTGCCGTTGGCGAGGCGCAGCGGGTTCGGGTTGAGGCTCGCGTTGCCCACGTTCGGCACGAGCACGGATGCGTCAACGCTTCCCTTGGTGGCCTGGCCGTTGGGGCTGGCGTAGAGGTTCGCGTAGATCGTGTAGGTGCCCGGTGCCGGGTTGGGGATGGAGGCAGACTCGCTGGCCGAGGACGTTGCCACGGTCAGCACACCGGTGGGGGTCTCCACCCACATGTCGAAGTCGGCGTTCGGGTCCGCGGAAAGGACCGAGAACTTCGCCAGCGGGCTTCCGGCCGGAACCTGGACGGTCTTGACGAAGTTCGAGGCATCCGTTTCGCCCGTGAACGGGCCCGGGACCAGATCGACGGCCGAGGAGTCCGCCCTGGACAGGCCATCCAGGGACATGTTGATCGGTCCGTTGGTTCCGGAGACCACCTTGATGGCGCCGGAGCCGGTGCCGCCTTCGGAAGTGAAGGCAACGTCCTTGGCAGCCACCGCGGACTGCGGACGGATGGCGATCGGCGAGGCGACGTTCTTGCCGGCGCCCTGCCAGGTCAGCGAACCCATAGCGAACTTGCCCAGCGGCGCGTTCTGGTTCTCGAAGGAGACCTTGAAGGTCTTCTTCTCGCCGGCAGCACTGAAGTTCAGGGCGGCCGGGCTCACGCTGACCTTGACGCCCGGGACGTCCGCCTTGACCCGGTAGAGGCCCGGGGTCAGGGCGGTCACCGTGCGGGTGACCTCGATCTTGCCGGTCAGGTTGCCCAGCGAGAAGGACGCCAGGTTCATGTCACGCGGTTTGGTGGTGCCCTCGACGAAGGACAGGTAGTCATCGGTCGCGGCGTCGTAGACCAGGCCCGGCTCCAGCACGCGGGCCGGGTCCACCTGGCCCGCGCCGGTGGCGTGGACGTCCGTGTCCTTGGTCCCGTCGGCGAGTTTGACGTCGCCGGCGGTGGTCATCATGGCGGACTTCACCGTGGCGGGCGACCACGTGGGGTTCTTGGCCAGGATCAAGGCGCCGAAGCCGGCCACGTGCGGTGAGGCCATGGAGGTTCCGGACATAAAGCCGTAGTTGTCCCCGCCCGTGCCGATCGGCGAAACGCCGGCCAGCACCGCAACGCCGGGAGCTGCGACGTCGGGCTTGAGGAGGTCCGATCCGGCGGCGAGCAGCGGTCCGCGGGAGGAGAACCCGGCGATCTGCGGCTGCGCCTCAAGGGCCAGGCCGGTGGTGTCCTTGTTGACCAGGGACACCGTGATGGCCGGGTTGGCGGCAACCTTGGCCTTGATGGCCTCGGTAGCCGGAGGGTTCACGTGGACGGTGGGGACAGAGTGCTTGTCCGTGTCCAGCGAGGAGCTGCTCAGGTTCACGAGGATCATGCCGACGCCGCCGCCGCGGGCAACCTCGGCGCTCTTGGCCACACGGTCAATGACACCGCGGTCACAGACCACGACCTTGCCGGCGATCTTGGCGGGATCCAGGCTGTTGGGCCCGCAGAGCGCAGCGTTCGGGTTCCCGGCCGCGGCCACGGCGGCCGAGAGGACCACTCCGGCGTTCGCGACCTCGCGGTTCATGATGCTGGCGCCGCGGTACTTGCTGCCGTCGGAGAACTCGACCGTGCCCTGCAGCTCCTGGGAGAAGCTGCTTGCGGCCACCGTCGTGACCCACGGTGCGCCGTGGTTCACGGTGCTGGCCGTCCGGCCGGAGTTGCCCGCCGAGGTCGCGACGAAGATGCCGGCGGAGGCGGCGGACAGGAATGCCATGGACACCGGGTCCGTGGTGCTGGTGGCGGAGCCCGAGATTGAGTAGTTCAGAACGTCCACGCCGTCATGGATGGCCTGGTCAACAGCGGCCACGGCCGAGGAGCTGTAGCAGCCGCCGGTGTTGGGGTCGGTGTCTTCCCAGCAGACTTTGTAGACGGAGAGCTTGGCGGCCGGGGCGACACCGCTGGTCAGGCCGAAGCTGCGGCCATCGACGAACGTCTCGACGTTGGCGTTGCCTGCGGCGGTGCTGCCGGTGTGGGTGCCGTGGCTGTCGACGTCGACCGGGGACAGCAGTTCCTGGGGCGCGCGGCCTCCCGGCGGGACGTAGCGCAGGAAGTCTTCGGCGAAGTAGTGGGCGCTGAGGACCTTGGAGTTGCACGCGGAGCCGTCGAAGTCCTGGCCCGTCTGGCACTCGCCGACGAAGGTTTCGCCGTCGGACTTGAGCATCGCGATCTTGCCGTCGCCGGTGCGGTAGGGCACGCCAACGACGGGGTCGCCGACGAGGGGCTGGACCTGCTCGCCGGCGAAGAAGGGGTTGGACGGGGTGTAGCCGGTGTCGATGATGCCGACGACCACGCCCTTGCCGGCAGCGTCCTGGCCGCCGAACTTCGTGTTCCAGGTGCCGTCGGGGCCGCTGAGCTTCAGGAAGTCGGTGCTGGAGTAGTCCGGGGCGTTTTCCGTGTCCGGGGCAACCACCAGGACGCCGGGGTCCTTGGCCAGTTTGATGGCCTGGTCCGCCGTCAGGTTGGCGCTGAAGCCGTTGACCGCAGCCGTGAACTGGCGCTGGATCTGCACGTTCTGCTGCCCGGCTACCTCGGCCTGCTTCTTCTGGAGGTGGGACTTGTACTGCTTGACCTCTGCCTTGCTGGCATCGAGCTTCTTGCCGGCCGCCGGCTTGGTGGCCGGCAGTCCGGCCGTGCCGCCGTCATACGTGGCTGCCGGCTTCTCCGCGAGGACCACAATGTAGCGGCCGTCGCGGTAGCTGTTGGGATTCAGATTCTTCTGCGCGACCGATGCAACGGATGCCCCTTGTGAGGGTGCCGCGGTGGCGGGTGCGATGGCAACCGTTGAAAGGAGAACCGGCAGGCCCAGGGTCAGTGCCGCGGCCCTCCGGAGTCCCCCGCTTCGAAGGAAGCTCTTTCCTGGTGATTTCACGAGTGATTGGAACCTTTCGTAAGGAACGGTCCCGGCGTCCCTGCCGGGTGTTGCGGACTGGCGGAGTCGGAGGAGCAAAGACTCCCACGCCCCGACGGATACCAGCCGAGACAAACAGTACAGACTGAGAGCGAGATATGACATAGACCACAAGGGGAATTTCAGATTTTGTCACGCAGCTCGACAGGCACGCTGAGGCCGGGGGCGGCCGGCCGGGCATGGGGCGCCCCGGACCCGGGCCCTGGTCCGGGCCCTGGTCCCGTGGTGGAAGGGGTTGCTGCGGGCGGTGCCGGGAGCGGCGGCCGGCCCGTTCCGCTACTGCCTGGGCGTCCTCACGACTTCGCTGATCCAGGCGCGCGTCTTCTCGTCGAGGGGTCCGGCCACATTGCTGGCCCGGGCCGCCCGGTCCGCCTTGATTTTCTGCAGGACCATCCGGCCCAGGCCCGCAAACACAGCGGCAGCAACGACGGGCAGCAGCACGGATTTCGATTTCTCAGACATGGGCACATCCTACTGACCGGCCCCGACGGAGACCATAGCGCCGGCCGTTCCGGGCGGGCCGGGACCCGCGCCCGGTCACAGCCCGGGCCTGAATGCGGCCCGCGGCACCGCGGCCGGTAGAATGGACTTGCAAGCTCGCGGAGCGCCCGATCCCGTCGATGGATTGACACCGTCTGATGTTCGTCATCCGACACGACCGGCGTGAGACGGCACCACTCCGCTGCGCCCTTACCCAACGCTCACGCACAGGAGTTACCGGATGCCCCGGATCGTTGTCGACGTCATGCCCAAACCCGAGATTCTGGACCCGCAGGGGAAGGCCATCGTGGGTGCACTCCCCCGGCTGGGCTTCACCGCTTTCAGCTCTGTCCGACAGGGCAAGCGTTTTGAACTGACGGTCGACGGCGAGGTGACCGAGGAAATCCTGGCCCAGGCCCGGAACGCCGCGGAAACGCTGCTGTCCAACCCCGTCATCGAGGACGTCGTCAACGTCGAGGTCGTCGAGGCCTGAAATGACTGAACTCCCCCTGATCGGCGAGGCCATCGCCGTCGCCGCCCAACCCCGGCTCGCTGGCGCCAGGATCGGCATCGTCACCTTCCCCGGCACCCTTGACGACCGCGACGCCGCCCGCGCGGTCCGCCTTGCCGGCGCCACCCCGGTGGCCCTCTGGCATGCGGACACGACGCTCGGCGACGTCGACGCCGTCGTGATTCCCGGCGGGTTCTCCTACGGCGACTACCTGCGGGCCGGCGCCATTGCCCGGTTCGCGCCGCTGATGGCCAAGGTCATTGACGCCGCCAACTCGGACGCCCGGCTGCCGGTTCTCGGCATCTGCAACGGCTTCCAGATCCTCACCGAGTCGCACCTGCTGCCCGGGTCGATGATCAAGAATGACCACCTGAAGTTCATGTGCCGCGACCAGGTCCTGCGTGTTGAGAACAACACCACGGCGTGGACCGGGGACTACGCCGCCGGCCAGGAAATCACGGTTCCGCTGAAGAACCAGGACGGCCAGTACATCGCGGACGACAAGACCCTGGACGCCCTGGAGGCCGAAGGCCGGGTTGTCTTCCGCTACGTCGGTTTCAACCCGAACGGCTCCCGCCGCGACATCGCCGGGATCTCCAACGCCGCCGGCAACGTGGTGGGCCTTATGCCGCACCCCGAGCACGCGGTGGAGACCGGGTTCGGCCCGGAGATCGGCTCAAGCACCGAGGGCCTCGGCTTCTTCACCTCTGTCCTGAAC
>JBKKDK010000186.1:0-11461 GCA_046708245.1 Arthrobacter sp. | reverse complement strand
GAGCTCGTCGGCGGGAAGCCCGGCGGCATCGCGGACAGGTTTGGCGACGACGGGCGGAACCGCCGCCGGGCCGGGGCCCGGAGGCTGCGCCGGCGCGCCGGCGTCCTGGGCCGGCAGGGATGCCATGATCCGGTCAAGGAGTCCGGGCGGCGGTTCGGCTTCCGCCGTGAAGCTGGCGGCAAGTGTTTCCCGCGCCTGCCGTACCCGTTCGTTGAAGGCGGCGCGCTCCGCGGCCGGAGTCGAGGCGAGGTAGCGCTCAATGGCGGCGCGCTCGGCGTCGTCGACGGCGTTCAGTGCGTAGACCTCCGCGAGGTCCACCGCCCGGCCCGAGGCGAGGTCGGTGGCGATGTCGGCCGCGAAGGCGCCCGGAACACGTGCGTTGTTGTGCGCATTCATGTCGTTCATCTCAACTCACCCCCAAGCAGGTCTTCAGCCGGATCAGTCCGTCGCGGATGCGGGACTTGATGGTGGGAACAGCAGCGTTGAGCCTCTCTGCCACTTCCCGGTAAGTGAGGCCGCCGTAGTAGGCGAGCCGCACCGATTCCTGTTGTGTTTCCGTCAGCGTGCCGAGGCACCGGACCACGGCCTCCGCCTCCAGCCGGCTGCCGACCTCGTCCGAGACTGAATCGTGGTCGATCTCCTGGCTGCTGGCGCCGTACTTCGCTTCCCGGTCAGTGGATGACTGGGAGGAACGGACCTTGTCCACGGCCCTGCGGTGCGAGATGGTCATGAGCCAGGCAAGCGGGCTTCCGGCTTCGGGGTTGAATTTCACGGCGTTCTGCCAGACCTGGAGGAAGACTTCCTGTGTGGTGTCCTCGCTGAGCTCCGTGTCGATCAGTACCCGCCGGGCCATGCCAAAGACACGCCGCGAGGTGAGCTGGTAAAACTCCGCAAAGGCCGCCTGGTCGCCGCGGGCGATCTGTGCGAGCAGAGCTCCCAGCCGGAGATTGACATCGGCCGAGGTGCCAGGGGGCGCGGCCGAGGTGCCAAGGGGAGCGGCGGTCCCGGGATTCGGGGCGTTGGGAGTTTCCATCACCTTCAAGCATAAGGCGCTTGGCGCCATTCCCGGGCCAGGACGAGCCGGCCCCGGGGCGTGGCTGCCCGCTAGCCGATGGGAAGGGTGTCTGTCCACCTGCACTGTTCTCACCTGCCTTTCCTCGCTCCCTTCCCCGTGCTCCGTGCGGTCGCCCTGAAACGGGCTTCAGTAGGGATTCGGTGCCGGATACGGGCCGGATGGGCGTGCGGGCGGGGTAATTGCTGCCGTTACAGCCGGGCGCCGGCGAAGCCGTTCTGCCGCCACGCCTCGTAGACGGCGATTGAGGCAGCGTTGGCAAGGTTCAGGGAACGCAGGGCGGGCAGCATCGGCAGCCGGACACGCGACGTCACATGGGGGTCGTTCTTGAGCTCCTCGGGCAGGCCCACGGATTCGCGGCCGAACAGCAGGACGTCCCCGGGACGGTAGCTGATGTCGGTGTAGGAGGCTTCGCCGTCGGACGTAAACGCGAAGACGCGGTCCGGGGCCAGTGCCTCCCACGCGGCGTCGATGTCCGGGTGGACGGTCACCACGGCGAGGTCGTGGTAGTCCAGGCCGGCCCGGCGCAGTTTGGCGTCGGAAAAGTCGAAGCCCAGTGGTTCGACGAGGTGCAGCTGGGCGCCGGTGATTGCGGCCAGCCGGATGGCGTTTCCGGTATTGCCGGGAATTTCAGGGGTATGGAAGAGGATGCGGAACACGATCCCATCCTAGCGAGCCGCCGCTAGTGCATCCCGCGGAGCAGCCTGGCGAGCACCGGGACAACCACGGTGTTTGGCGCCGGGCCGGAGCTGAGGAACTGTTTCAGTCCGCGCGCCAGCCCGGCGGCATTGACCACCCGGACCGTCTCCTGGTTCTCGCCGCGGCCGCTGCCAAGCCCTGCCGTTGCGCGGCGGTGCTGGTCGATCACCGGTTCGTGCAGGTTGCCGTCGGTGCTGTGCACAACGGTCCAGCCGGTCACGTTCAACTCCGGGAAGATGTCCTGCATCCTGCGCACCACATGGGCCAGCTGCGGGGGCATGATGGAACGCCCGCCATGGGTCAGGGTGCTGCCGTTCCAGGCGTAGGCGCCCGGCGGCAGCAGCATCGAGCCGATCACCGCCATCCGGTAGCCGGAGAGCACCACGTGGTCGATGTGGCTGTCGTCTGCCGGTGACTGCAGGCCGTTGATGAGCCGCGCCGCCGGAATCGCGGGCAGGATCTGCCGGCTGATCAGCTGCACTGTCCGCATTTCCCGCTGGATCCTCGCCTCAGCGCCGAAGATCCCGCGCTTACGCGGCATCCCGTGGACCTGCAGGCCCGCCAGGTCAGCGGGGATCAGCGGAACCTCGCCGGCCTCCGCCACCTGCGCGAACGCCGGGACATACACAGGGGCGTCCGCCGAGGTGTTCCGCGGTGTGTTGGGCCGGCGGACATGGGCCGAGGCGCGGCTGCCCGCGGCCGGGGCATCAAAGTGGGCCCCCTCGTCGGCCGGTCCGGTGAAGGAGCCCCGGCCGCTGCCGTAGGAGCGGTCGTAGTCCGCGCGGCGCTTGGCATCGATCAGGGTCTCGTAGGCGAGCGTCACCCGGCGGAAGGCTGCCGGGTCGCCGCCGTGGTCTGGGTGCGCCTTGCGGGCGGCCCTGCGGTAGGCCACCTTGATTTCCTTTTCGGTCGCCGTCACAGGGATGCGGAGGACCTGGTAGTGCGAGCTGCTGGCCTGCGTCAAGCAAGAATCCTTACGTTGCTGGTGCCAGCCCGTCATGGACGTCCGGTCTGGCCAGTTTAACCGGCTAGGAGAACAACGACCGCGCGGTCCCGGATGGTTCCCGGCCGCTGGCATAATCAGCGCATGATGATCGCCGTTGCCGTAAACCCGCGCGCGTCCTTTGGCCGCAGCCGGCATGCCGGCGCGGCCGCGGCGGCCTGCTTCCGTGCGGCTGGGGCCGAGGTCCTGCTCCTGTGCGAGGACAGCTACGGGGAGCTGGCCGGCGCCGTCGCGAAGGCGCTGGCATCCGGGGTGGACGCCCTCGTGGTGGTCGGCGGCGACGGGATGGTCCACCTGGGCGTCAATGCGCTCGCCGGCTCCGGCGCGCCCTTCGGCACCGTCCCGCTGGGGATCGTTGCCACCGGGACCGGCAACGACCTCGCCAGGTCGCTCCGGCTGCCGCGGCACAACGTTGGGGCGGCCTGCGAGCGGGCGCTCGAGGCGCTGTCCACCGGGGGCCGGCTGATCGACGTCGGCCGGGCCAGCTCAGGCGGGGCGAGCCGCTGGTTCGCGGGCGTGGTCTCGGCCGGGTTCGATGCCGCCGTCAACGAGCGGGCCAACGCCTGGCGCTGGCCGCGCGGCAAAGCCCGCTACAACCTGGCCATGCTGCGCGAGCTGGCCTCCTTCCGGCCGGTCAACTACACGGTGACGGCCGACGGCGAACGCTGGCAGCAGCGGGCCATGCTCATCTCCGTTGCCAACGGCCAGTCGATCGGCGGGGGCATGCTGGTCACGCCCGACGCCGTGCTCGATGACGGCCTCCTGGACCTGTTCATCGTGGGCCCGCTGTCCCGGCTGGGCCTGCTGGCGGTCTTCCCCAAGGTCTTTACCGGCGGCCACACGGGCCATCCGGCGGTGCGTATCCGCCGGATCCGCCGGATCGAACTGGCGGCGGACAAGGTGGTGGCCTACGCCGACGGCGAGCGGATCGGGCCGCTGCCCCTCACCATCGAGGTGGTTCCGGGAGCGGTCCGCGTCCTCGCCTAGCGGGCCCTCCGCGGCGACAGCCGGTTCAGCGCCAGTGCGCCGACCAGCAGGCCAAAGTCGCGGAGCGCGACGTCGAAGAAGGCGCCCAGCACCAGGAGGTTAATGATGATGCCCAGCAGCCAGAGAGCCACCAGCACGGATCCGAACCGCGGGCGGAACGCCACGGCCAGGCCGGCGATGATTTCCACGGCGCCGACGGCGTACATGATGCTCTGGGCCGGCAGCGGAACCACGGACGTCGCCACCGGCGCCAGATACACGGTCCAGTCCGTGAGCAGGTTAGTGAACTTGTCCAGGCCGAAAACAATCGGCGCAACGGTGAAGACGGTGCGCAGCAGCACGAACGCCTGCCGCTCCGGTGCGGCCGCCAGGGGGCTGGATGATGACGGGAGGGCTGTTGAGGTTTTCACGGGTGGATTCCTTCTAAAAGTATATAGCTTGATTTTAGAATGCCACGCGGAGTTAAGCAATGAATCTTGTTTTTAGAGATACGCTGATTCCATGAGCCGCCCCCCATGGAACCGCAGGATTGCGGCCGTCGCCTCACTTGGTGATGAGAGCCGACGGACGTTGTTTGATTTCGTGTCCTCCGCGGGCGCGGCCGTGAGCCGGGACGACGCCGCGGCGGCCCTTGGCCTGGCCAGGAGCACGGCCTCCTTCCAGCTCGACCGGCTGGTGCAGGACGGCCTGCTGGCCGTGGAGTTCCGGAAGCTTGGCGGCCGGGGAGGGCCGGGATCGGGCCGGCCGGCCAAGCTGTACCGCGCCGCGGTCCAGGAGGTGGCGGCCTCGGTTCCGGACCGCAACTACGATCTGGCCGCAGAGCTGATGGTCTCCGCCATCGAAGACGCGACGGCCGGCGGCGTTTCCGTCCGGGATGCGCTGGTCCGGGCCGCCTTCGCGCGGGGCCAGGCAGCGGCCCGGTCCGCCACCGGCAGCGCCACGTTCGTCGAATTCCTCGCCGCGGAAGGGTACCGGCCCGAGGACGACGGCGACGGCGGACTCGTGCTGCTGAACTGCCCTTTCCACCGGCTCGCCGAAGGCCATGCCGGGGTGGTCTGCGCCATGAACGGAGCCTTCCTGGGCGGAGCGGCGGACGGCTGCGGCCTCGGCCCGGACCGGGTGGAGGCGCTCGAGATCGGGGACCTCAGGGCGCAAGGCGCCGCCCAGCCGGCCCAGTGCTGCGCCCGGATCAGGCCACTTTAAGCCGGGCCTGCCCCTTGATGCCGGTCAGCAGGACGCCGGCGACCACCATGAGACCGCCGACCACCTGCACGAGGGTCAGCGGGGTGCCCAGCAGCACGGTGATGACGGCCGTGAAGACGACCATCAGGTTGAGGTAGTTCCCGGCGGTGCCCGGCGGCGTGGTCTTCAGCGCAAGGTTCCAGAACAGGTAGGCGCCGAGGGAGGGGAAGATGGCGATGTAGGCCAGTGACCAGCCTTCGGCCGCGGTGTCGGGGAACTGCACGTCCAGGGCCAGGGCGACCGGCGCCAGCGTCACGGTGGCAATCACCACCTGCACCGCGGTGGCGGCGATGGGCGGCACATCCAGCCGCCGGGCGATGATCGTGTAGAAGCCCCAGACCACAATCGCGCCGATCATCAGGACTTCGCCGGTGTTGATGGAGAGGCTGAACACGCGCTCGAGTTCGCCCCGGGTCAGGACGAGCAGGACCCCCAGGAGCCCCAGGCAGATGCCCAGCCAGCCCAGGCGGGTGGTTCTCTCGCCCAGCAGGACAATCGCCATGACCACAATCAGCGCCGGGTTCGCCGCGGTAATAAGGGAGGCGTTCATCGCGGAGGTGAATCCAAGCGCACCGTAAAGCAGCAGCGTGTAGCCGCTCATGCCCAGGACGCTGAGCAGGAGCAGCACCGGCCAGCGGCGGAGCACCGCGCGCCAGTCCGGCTTCTCAATGAAGTGGGCCAGGAGCAGCAGCGGCACCGCGGCCAGGGCCCAGCGCCAGAAAGTCAGGTCCAGCGGGGTCATCGAGGCAACGGCGGCCTGTCCCACGACGAAATTGCCGGACCAGAACAGGGTGGCCAGCACAAGGTAGAGGGACGCTTTCACCGCTCGAATCTACACCAGCCCCGCGAAGCCCGCGGGTAGAATTGGGCTGTGCCTGTATACCTCGACCACGCCGCGACAACCGCCCTCGCCCCGGAGGCGCTGGCCGCACTGACCCGCGAGCTGGCCCGGACCGGCAACCCCTCCTCCCTGCACGGCTCGGGCCGCCGCGCCCGGCGCTCCGTGGAAGACGCGAGGGAAGTGCTGGCGGCCGCGGCCGGCGCGCACCCCTCGGAGGTCATTTTCACCTCCGGCGGGACCGAGGCGGACAATCTCGCGGTCAAGGGCCTGTACTGGGCCCGCCGCGCCGAGGACCCTGCCCGCACCCGCATCCTGTGCTCCGCCGTCGAGCACCACGCCGTGCTGGACACTGTCGAATGGCTCGAACGCCATGAGGGCGCTGAGGTCTGCTGGCTCCCGGTGGATGCCGCGGGCGTGGTGGACCTCGGAGTGCTTGAGACAGAGCTTTCCCGGGACCCGGCGTCGATCGCCCTTGTCACCGTCATGTGGGCCAACAACGAGGTCGGCACCCTCCAGCCCGTCGCCCGGATTGTGGAGCTGGCACATGCTGCCGGTGTCCCGGTGCACTCCGACGCCGTCCAGGCCTTCGGGTCCGTCCCCGTGGATTTCCGCGGCACCGGCCTGGACGCCATGTCCGTCTCCGGGCACAAGATCGGCGGCCCGGTCGGCGTCGGCGCACTCTTCCTGGGCCGGGCCGTGAAACTCACTCCGGTCCAGCATGGCGGCGGACAGGAACGCAACGTCCGCTCCGGGACGCTGGACACCGCCTCGATCGCCGCTTTTGCCGCTGCCGCCGACGCTGCCGCGTCGAAGCTCCCCGAAGAGGGCGCCCGGATCACGGCGCTCCGGGACCGGCTGATCGACGGCGTCCTGGCGGCAGTGCCCGAGGCGGTGCTGCGCGGCGCCCCCGGTGCCGGCCGGCTGCCGGGCAACGCCCACTTCACGTTCCCGGGCTGCGAGGGGGACTCCCTGCTCTTCCTGCTGGACCTTGCCGGCGTGGAGTCCTCCACCGGTTCGGCCTGCACGGCCGGTGTCCCGCGGCCGTCCCATGTGCTGCTGGCCATGGGGCTGGACGAGGACACAGCGCGTGGCGCGCAGCGTTTCACGCTGGGGCACTCCTCCACCGGCGCCGACGTCGACGCCCTGCTGGCGGCCCTGCCGGATGCCTACACGCGCGCCCGGCAGGCCGGTATGGCCGGGCACGAGTCGAGCATCCAGACCGCGGGAACGGCCGCCCGCGCAACCGCCCGTCAGGCTGCCGGCGGAAGCTGATCCAGCGGCACGGCAGGGTCCGCGAGGAGCTCCTGGCGCACCGCGGCCCGGGAGGCTATGAGGGCCTTGATCATTTTTTGGGGCTTGGCTGCGCGCGGCCAATTGACGCTCATCCCGGCCACCACGCGGCCCTCGCGCTGCCAGAACGCCAGGAATTCGCACTGCTCCAGGGAACCGCGGATCACGGGGGGCCCGGAGACCAGGCCCGGAAAGCCGGAGTATTCCATGCTGACGTCGAACTGGTCCGTGTAGAAATAGGGCACGGTGTCCAGCACCGCCTCCTGGCCGAGCATCGCCTTGCCGGCCACCTTGCCGCCGTTGAGCGCATTGGACCAGTGCTCGCTGCGGTGGTGCTCCCCGGTGAAGGGGTGCAGGGCATTGGCGACGTCGCCGGCGGCGAAAATCCCCGGGGTCCCGGTCCGCAGCGACGCGTCGGTCAGGATGCCGTTCCGCAGCCCGATTCCGGCGGCTTCGGCCAGGGCAGTGTCCGGTGCCACCCCGACCGCAACAACCACGAGGTCCGCGGGCAGGACATCGCCGGCGTCGGTGCGCACCCCGGTGACGCGCCCGGACCTGCCCTGCACTTCGGCGGCGGACGCGGGCAGCCGGAACCGCACCCCGTGGGACTCGTGCAGGGCGCGGAAAAAGCCGCCCAGTTCAGGTCCGATTGCCGCGCCCAGCGGCACGTCCTCGAGTCCGAGCAACGTGACGGTGTTGCCATAGGCGCTCGCGGCGGCGGCCAGTTCCATGCCGATCCAGCCCGAGCCGATCAGCACAACGTTCCGGCCGCCAGCGGCAAGCCGGCCCTGCAGCCGCCGGCTGTCCTCCACGGTCCGGAAAGTGCTGACCCCGTCCAGCGCGCCACCCGGCAGGGGAATGCTGCGGGGATGCGCCCCCGTGGCGAGCAGCAGCGAGGCGTACTGCAGCCGGCTGCCGTCGTCGAGGTCCAGGGTTCGGGGGCCGGGGTCGACCCGGGTAGCCTGCACCCCGAGCCGCAGCTCAACGCCGTTCTCCGCGTACCATTCCGCCGGCACCACGGGGAGGGCGTCGTCGCCGGCCTTGCCCAGCAGGTACTCCTTGGACAGCGGCGGACGCAGGTACGGGTGGTGCCGCTCCCGGGCCAGGAGCACGAGCCGTCCGCTGAAGCCCTCCGCCCGGAGCGTTTTAGCCGCGGTGGCTCCGGCCAGCCCGCCGCCCACGATCACGATGTCCTCAACAGCCATTTCCGCTCCCTCTCCAAGGGTGCGCGCGCACCGCGGATTCTAAAACCGGTATTCCTGACGTTAGAAGCGGGGGACAGGACCGTCAAGGCTTTTGGGTGAGGTATCGGCGTGGCGATAGAATAGTGCGGCAGGCCTTGTGTTATTCCTGCGGCCGCCGGTCCGGACCGCTGACCGCAGATGCCCGCGCCACCCCGATCCCTAAAGAAAGCCAGCATGCGAGTTCTTGCAGCCATGAGCGGCGGCGTCGATTCCGCCGTTGCCGCCGCCCGCGCCGTCGAGGCCGGGCACGACGTCGTCGGCGTCCACCTCGCGCTGTCCCGGATGCCGGGCACCTTGCGTACCGGCAGCCGCGGCTGCTGCACCATCGAGGACTCCCGCGACGCCTGGCGCGCCTGCGACGTGCTCGGCATCCCCTACTACGTGTGGGACTTCTCCGAGCGCTTCAAGGAGGACGTGGTCCAGGACTTCATCGACGAGTACGCCGCCGGGCGGACGCCCAACCCCTGCATGCGCTGCAACGAGCGGATCAAGTTTGCCGCGCTGCTGGAGAAGGCGATCGCGCTGGGCTTCGACGCCGTGTGCACCGGGCACTACGCCAAGGTGATCACTGACGCCGAGGGCAACCCCGAGCTGCACCGCGCCGCCGACTGGGCCAAGGACCAGAGCTATGTGCTGGGCGTGCTGACGCACGAGCAGCTCAAACACTCCATGTTCCCGCTCGCGGACACGCCGTCCAAGGCGGAGGTGCGGGCCGAGGCCGAGCGCCGCGGACTGTCCGTCGCCAACAAGCCGGACAGCCACGACATCTGCTTCATCCCCGACGGCGACACCGCCGGATGGCTGGCCGAGAAGATCGACATGACGACGGGCGACATCGTCGACGAGTCCGGCGCGAAGGTGGGCGAGCACCCGGGGGCCAACGCGTTTACGGTGGGCCAGCGCCGCGGCCTGAAGCTGGGCACCCCGGCCGCCGACGGCAAGCCGCGCTTTGTCCTGGAAATCCGGCCGAAGGAAAACAAGGTGGTTGTCGGGCCCGAGGCGCTCCTGGCCATCGATGAGATCCGTGGCATCAAGGTCTCCTGGGCCGGACTGCCGATCGCAGAGGTCGGCAACGGTGCAGAGTTTGACTGTTACGCCCAGGTTCGCGCCCACGGTGACCCCGTGCCTGCCACCGCCCGGATGGAAGGCGGCGGTGCGGATGGCGCCGGCGGTCCGGAAAACCTCGTTGTCACGCTGACCGAGCCGCTGCGCGGCGTCGCACCCGGACAGACCGTGGTCCTCTACCAGGGCAGCCGCGTGCTGGGCCAGGCGACCATCGATGCCGCCCGCTCGCTGCAACGCCAGGCCCTCTAGCCCCCGGCAGTTTTCCCCGGAGCACCGCACATCCCGGATGTGCGGTGCTCCTGCTGTTTCCCGCCCCTGTGCCGGAAAACTGGCTGGAATCCGAAAGAAAATGATGGCTTCCTACCATTAGTGTAAATTTTGTGTCTCATCTCACAGGATGTAACGATTCACCGGACGGTTCTCTGGTTGAATCTAGGAATCAGGACAGCGCGCCGCCCAACCGAGTTAAATGTTTTGCTTCGGGGCTGCGCCAGTACTCATCGAACAGAAAGTTCACAGATGGCAATGAACAAAAAGGCCCTGCAGAGCGCCATCGCGCTCGCCGGGGTATCCGCCTTCGCCCTGACCGCCTGCACCGGCCCTTCCGGCGGCACGACGGCATCCGGCAGCGCCGCCGCCGGCGGGGGCACCATTACCTATGGAACGACTGACAAGGTCGTCACCCTCGACCCGGCCGGTTCCTACGACGCGGGCTCCTTCATGGTGATGAACCAGATCTACCCGTTCCTGCTGAACGCGAAGCCCGGCACGGCGGACTCCACGCCGGACATCGCCGAGTCGGCCTCCTTCACGAGCCCGACGGAATACACCGTCAAGCTCAAGTCCGGGCTCAAGTTCGCCAACGGCCACGCGCTCACGTCGTCCGACGTCAAGTTCTCGATCGACCGCGTGGTCAGCATCGCCGATGACAACGGCCCGGCCTCGCTGCTCGGCAACCTCGCTTCCGTGACAGCCAAGGACGACTCCACGGTGGTCTTCACGCTCAAAGCCGGCAACGACCAGGTATTCCCGGGAGTCCTCGCCGCCAACTCTGGACCGATCATCGACGAAGAAGTCTTTCCGGCCGACAAGCTGATGAGCGACGACGAGATCGTCAAGGGCAAGCCGTTCGCGGGTCCCTACACGATCGAGAGCTACAAGAAGAACGAGCTCGTCAGCCTTAAGGCGAACCCCGACTACAAGGGTCTGCTGGGCAAGCCGGCCAACGACGGCGCCACGATCAAGTACTACGCGGACTCCAACAACCTCAAGCTGGATGTCCAGCAGGGCAACATCGACGTCGCCGGCCGCAGCCTGACCGCGACGGACGCCGCTGACCTGGAGAAGGATGCCAAGGTCAAGGTGCACAAGGGCCCCGGTGGCGAGCTGCGCTACATCGTGTTCAACTTCGACACCATGCCCTTCGGCGCGAAGGCGGCCGACGCCGATCCGGCCAAGGCGCTCGCCGTCCGCCAGGCGATGGCCAACGTGGTCGACCGCGACGCGATTGCCACCCAGGTCTACAAGGGCACGTACCTGCCGGCGTACTCGGTCGTTCCGGACGGCTTTGTCGGGGCGATCCAGCCGCTCAAGGAAATGTACGGCGACGGAAGCGGCAAGCCCAGCCTCGACAAGGCCAAGAAGGCCTTCACGGACGCCGGCGTCACGGCTCCGGTCACCATCAAGCTGCAGTACAACCCGGACCACTACGGCAAGTCCTCGGGCGATGAGTACGCCATGATCAAGGAACAGCTGGAAAAGTCGGGCCTGTTCAAGGTTGAACTGCAGTCCACCGAGTGGGTCACCTACTCCAAGGACCGTACCGCCGATGCCTACCCGGTCTACCAGCTCGGCTGGTTCCCGGACTACTCCGACGCGGACAATTACCTCACGCCGTTCTTCGTCCCGGGCAACTTCCTGAAGAACCACTATGAGAACCCTGCCGTCACAACCCTGGTCGCCAAGCAGCTGACAACGGTGGACAAGGCAGAACGCGAAAAGGTGCTCGGCGAAGCCCA
>JBKKDK010000185.1:0-9382 GCA_046708245.1 Arthrobacter sp. | reverse complement strand
TCCTTGTTGATGGCGACGATCATCTTCGCGGTCTGCATGCCGGCCCGGTGCTGGATCGCGCCGGAAATGCCCAGCGCGATGTACAGCTGGGATGACACGGACACCCCGGTCTGGCCCACCTGGTGCGACTGCGGGATGTAGCCCGCGTCCACCGCGGCACGCGACGCGCCAACGGCAGCACCGAGAGCATCGGCGAGCTGTCCAACGAGGGCGAACTGTTCCTCCGACCCGAGGCCGCGGCCGCCCGCGACAACCTTTGCGGCACCGCGCAGCTCCGGCCGCGAGGTGGCGGCAACTACCTCCTCGAACGAGTCGATCCGGGCGGCCGGCTTCCCGGAGGGCTGCACCGCCAGGGTCTCGGATGCCTCCGGCTGGGCCGTGGCACGCGCCTCGATGGAGCCCTGGCGGACCGTAATCACCGGCGCCCCAAACGTGGACGTGGACGTCACATCGTAGGCACCGCCGTAGATGGAGTGGTGTGCCACGACCCCCTCGTCATCACGGAACACCCCGATCGCATCGGCAGAAACCGCGGCACGCGAACGGGCAGCGTAGCGGCCGGCGAGGTCGCGCCCGTTCAGGGAATGCGAAATAAGGATCGCGTCCGGCTGCACCTGCTCCGCAGCGGCGGCAAGCGCGTCAACGCTCGGCACGCCGAGCACGGACGGGTCCGGTGTCTCCGCGACCACGACGCGCGCGGCACCCAGGGCCGCGGCCTCCGCGGCGGCGGCGCTCCCGGCGTCTGGTGCGGACAGCACCAATGCAACAGGGGTACCGACGGCGGCAGCAGCGCCGAAGAGTCCGGCCGCTGCCTTCTCAAGTTCACCGGAAGGCCGGGTTTCGACGACGACGAGGATTGCGTCACGGGGGAATTCAGTCATGTCGTTGCTCCTACGCCAGTCGGTTTTCGACCAGGAAGTCAGCGAGCTTCTCGCCGGCATCACCCTCGTCAATGATCTTTACGCCCGCCGCGCGCGGCGGCTTCTCTGCAACGGTCAGCATGATCGAACGCGCCGCGTCCGGGTTCTCGGCCGTGATCCCGAGGTCTGCGAGGCTGAGCACCTCAACGGGCTTCTTTTTCGCGGCCATGATCCCTTTGAAGTTCGGGAAGCGCGGCCCGGGAAGCGCCTCAGTAATGGAAATTACCGCGGGCAGGTCCGCTGACACCGTCTGCACACCGGACTCCACGGGCCTGGTGCCGGACACCGCGCCGTCGCTGATCTGTACGGAGCTCAGGCCGGTGGCCAGCGGTACCTCCAGCAGTTCGGCAAGCATCGCGGGGATCATGCCGCCGGATCCGTCGGTGGAGACGTTTCCCGTGATCACGAGGTCAAACTCAATGCGCCGGATCGCCGCGGCGAGGGTTTCCGCGGTAAGGCCAAGGTCCGCACCCCGCAATGCCTCGTCCGAGACGTGGACGGCGCTCCCCGCGCCCATCGCGAGACCCTTGCGGATCCTTGCCGTCGCACCCTCGGGAGCGAGGGACAGGATCACGACCTCAGTGCCATGGTTCGCGTCGGCGTACGTCATTGCCAGTTCCAGCGCGCGCTCGCCGATCTCATCAATGACTGCCTCGCTGGCTTCCCGGTCGGCGAGGCCGGTTTCAAGGTTCAGTTTCCGGTCCCCGTAGGTGTCGGGGACTTCCTTTACTAGGACGATGATCTTCATTGATGGCTCTTCCTGTGGCGGGCGTGCCTCCGTAGGGGAGACACGTCGAATCTCCCTTGAGTCTACAAAGCCGGGCCCGTGCTGGCGGACAAGGCCCGTGTCGTGGAAGATCACGAGACGCTCGCTCGCTGCAGACAGGCAGCGACCGCAGTCCTTGCCCGTCCGCCAGCCGCTTAGCGCGAGCTCACCGCCGGGACGCCGAGGATGCTGTCCAGCAGCCCGTTGCGGAATTTTCCGGCGGGGTCGTGCGCCGTTGCCAGCGAGCGGAAGTCCGCAAAGCGGGGGTAGAGGGACTCCCAGTCGTGGCCGCCGGGGGTGAAAAGCTTGCCCCAGTGCGGCCTGGCCCCGAACGGCCTCAGCAGGTCTTCGAGCTGCGGAAGAATGGCTTCCACCTGCGGCTGCAGCGGCTTCCAGGTGAAGTGCAAGGCCACGCTCTGCTGCCGGTAGAAGGGGCTGAGCCAGAGTTCGTCTGCGGCGCCGGTCCGGATTTCGGAGACGAACAGCAGGGGCGCAAGTTTGTCCGCCAGGCTCCGCACGGCCTGGAGTGCAGCTGGTGCCTGCTCCAGCGGCAGGATGAATTCGCTTTGCAGTTCCTCGCCGTTGCTGGGTGTGAACTCGTGGCGGAAGTGCGGCAGCCGGTCCAGCCATGGCCCGGGCTCATCCATCTGGACTGTGCAGTTCTCGGCCGACATCCCCGGCAGCGGGTGACGCGGGCCGACGGCGGCCGCGGCGCCGAACAGTTTATCGACGGGAGGCTCCGAGTCCAGCGCCTTGAGCCAGACCTGGCTGATGCAATCGCCTGCGTAATCGGTGAAAAGACTCACGCTGTAGGCGCTGGACACCAGCTGGGTGAAGTCCGCCAGCGCCCGTTCCCACGGGAGGTTTTCCAAAACCCGCTGGCGCATGCTGAAACTGGGCTGGACGGCCAGCTCAAGACCGGTGACGATGCCAAGAGCGCCCAGGCCCACCACGCTGCCCAGGAACTCCTCTCCGTCCGCGCGGGACAGCGTTACCTGCTCGCCGGAGGGCCGGACCAGATCGATTCCCTCCACTGCCCCGGCCAGGGAGGGGTTGTTCACACCGGAGCCATGGGTACCCGTCTGGACTGCCCCTGCCACGGAAATGTGGGGCAGTGACGCCAAGTTGTGGATAGCCACGCCGGACTGTTGCAACGTGCGGCAAAGGGCGCCGTAGCTCACTGCGCCGCTGACGCGGACCGTCTGCCGTTCCGAGTCCAGCTCGATTTGCTGCGGCAGGGCATCCAGCAGCACGTGCACGCCGTCGGTGTCCCCGATGCGGTTGAAGGAGTGCCGCGATCCCAGGGCCTTGATCCGGCCGGCGCGCGCCACCACGTCGGCGAGCCCGGCCACCGACGCCGGGCGCCGGACGACCGCTGAGGAGTAATGGAGGTTTCCTGCCCAGTTCTTCATTCAGCCAGCTTTCCGGTGGAGTTAGTTTCCCACAACTGTGAGCGCTAACAATTTGTCTGTCAAGGCGTCCCAGCAGCCGCGTGCCGGGACGGGAGGTAACATCGTCAGCAGGTCATCCGCAACAGCAGGCATGGGCTGGTCGCTTGAGCCCGGAAGGTTTCGAAAGGGGAGTGGTGCGCGCAACGGTCAAGGACGTCGCGCGTCGCGCCGGCGTCTCGCCCAAGACTGTCTCCAACGTCATGAACGGAGTCGTTCCGGTTAGCGGAGCCACCAAGTTCAAGGTGGAGCAGGCCATTCTAGAGCTGGATTATGTGCCCAACCTCTCCGCCCGCGGACTGCGTAACGGCAGGTCCGGTGTTATCGCCCTGGCGCTGCCGGACCTGGCGACTCCCTACTCGGCCGAGATTGCGCACAATGTGGTGGAAGTTGCCCACGAACAGGGCTGGAGCGTTCAGATCGAGGAAACCGGGTCAGATCCCCGGCGCGAATACGAACTGATGTCCCGCGCACGGTCCAACCTCATCGATGGCCTGATCCTCAACCCGGTGGTGCTGGACGAGAGTGCCGTCAAGGTGGGCGTCTCGCTGCCCCCGGTGGTTCTGCTGGGCGAGGTGTCCCAGAAACTGGCCGACCGCGTGTGGGTGGACAGCTTTGCTGCCGCCCGTGACATGACGCTGGCGCTTGCCAGGACCGGGCGGCGCCGTATTGCCGTGCTCGGAACCGCGGAAGGCAGGGGCTCGGCCGCAGCTATCCTGCGGACCCGCGGCTACCAGGCGGCGCTCGAAGAGCTCGGCTTTGACCGGGACGACTCGCTGCTCATCCCGTGCGAAAAGTGGACACCACAGACGGCCGCCGTCGCGCTTGCGTCCTATCTGGACTCCCACCCGCTCCCTGAGGCGCTGTTCTGCTTCACCGACACCATGGCCATCGGCGCCATGAGTGTGCTGTGGAACAGGGGAATCAGCGTTCCCGGCGACGTTGCCGTGGCCGGCTTCGACGACATCGCCGACGGTCAATATGCCGTCCCATCCCTCACTACCGTCTCCTTCGACAAGCGCCGGGTTGCGAGCGAGGCCCTCCGCCTGCTCACCGAGCGGATGTCGGACCGGACCGGCGAGCAAAGAGTGGTCACCGTCGAGTACAGAATCGTGGAGCGGGACAGTACCCACGCCTAATCGCGGCTGTCCTGAAGCGAGACTGCCACATCACTTGTTCACGCTAACAAATTTCTCTTGTGGTCAGTTTTACATCGATGTAATGTGAGTCCCGCGTCACATCGCACCTGCCGCTCCCGGGACTCTGCGGACCGGAACGGAAGGGTTTTGTGCCATCAGGATTATTTTTCAGCGGACCCATCCAAAGGAGTGACGGGTGAAGCAGATTGACCTTTTTGCCGGGAAACAAGTGACCCGGCGGCAGTTACTGGCAGGTTCGGCGGCCCTGGGAAGCGTGTTTGCGGCGGCCGGCCTCAACGGCTGCGGCGGTACCGCTTCGGCAGCGGCCGGACGGGACATTTCGTTCTGGCATCTGCTGTCCGGCGGCGACGGAATCAAAATGCAGGCAATGATCAGGCAGGCGAACGAAGCCAATCCCGGTTTCACCGTCCGTCCGACCGTCCTGGCCTGGGGACCTCCGTACTACACAAAGCTGGCGATGGCCTCAGCCGGCGGCCGCCCGCCGGAACTGGCCATCATGCACGCCAGCCGGGTACCCGGTTACGCCCCCGGAGGACTCATCGACCCGTGGGACATGTCCCTGCTGGCGAAACACGGGGTGACCGCGGAGAACTTCGCGCCGCGGATCTGGGACAAGAGCCAGCACGACGGCCAGGTTTTTTCCATCGCCCTGGACTCCCACCCTTTCGTCATGTTCTACAACACCGAAATTGCCGGCAAGGCCGGAGTGCTGGCCCCCGGCGGGCAGCTGCAGGACGTGAGCTCTCCGCAGGAGTTCCTCGCGATGGCCCGCGAGATGCAGAAGGTCACGCAGGCGCACGGCCTTTCCTTTGGCTACCTTGGCAGCGGATCCCAGATGTGGCGTCTCTTCTACACCCTCTACAAGCAGCACGGTGTGGACATGGAACTCATTCCGGGGCAGCCGATGAAGGCTGACCGGGATGCGGCGATCGAGTCCCTGGAATTCATGGCGTCACTGTTCGACGACACGATTGCCGCAAAGAGCGGGGACATCAGTACCGGCATCGCCGAATTTGCCCGCGGCGGTTCAGGCATGCTCTTCAGCGGCGTCTGGGAGCTTCCCACCCTCAAAAAGGCCGGTCTGCCGGTGGATGCGGCGACCATCCCCACGCTTTACGGGACGCCGGCAGCCTATGCCGACTCCCACTCCTTTGTCCTGCCGCGGCAACTGAATGCCGATGACGAGAAGCGCCGCGGCGTGTACAAGTTCGTGAGCGATGTCCTCAAGGGGTCGCTGTCCTGGGCCGAAGCCGGACACATTCCGGCGTACCAGCCGATTGTGCAGTCACAGGCGTACCGGGATCTTACGCCCCAGATTCACTACGCCAACGCTGCGGACATTATCAATTACGACCCCGAATCCTGGTTCAGCGGCTCCGGCTCGGACTGGCAAACCTACTTTGCGGAAAACGTGCAGAACGTCCTCCTCGGCCGCGACAAGGCCGCCGAGGGTTGGGACGCCTTCGTGGACCGCACAAACACACTTCTCTCCCGGCCTAACCCGGTTTGAGCCACCCGAGTGACAAAGGAGTCCCTGATGAGTTCCTTAGCAACATCCCCCCGGACCGCAGAGCCTACGGCAACGCCCAGTAAAAGCCGGCCCCTTCGCGGTGCGGCCCCGTCCCGTCGAACCAGGGAGAATCTGACCGGGTGGGGCTTCGCCGCCCCTTTCCTGGCGTTCTTCCTGATCTTCCTGGTCTGGCCCATTCTTTACGGCCTCTTCATGAGCCTGACAGGCAAGTCCCTTACCGGCGCCAACGACAGCCTGATTGGCCTGGCCAACTACGCTGAAGCCCTGGCCGATACGGCGATGTGGCGGTCCCTGGGCAACACGCTCTACTTCACGGTGATCAGCACGGTGCCCCTGGTGATCGTTGCCTTGATTATGGCCGCACTGCTCAACGTCGGTCTGCCCGCGCAATGGCTCTGGCGGCTCTCCTACTTTGCTCCCTACCTGCTCGCCTCGACGGTCGTCTCACTCTTCTTTACTTGGATGTACAACCCGCAACTGGGGCTGATCAACGACTCCCTGTCGAAAATCGGGCTTCCCAAAGTGGCCTGGCTGAACGACCCGAACGTGGCAATGTGGGCCATCGTCATCGCCACACTGTGGTGGACCGTCGGCTTCAACTTTCTGTTGTACCTGGCGGCCATGCAGAACATCCCGCACCAGCACTACGAAGCGGCATCGCTGGACGGTGCCGGAGCCTGGCGGCAGTTCTTCTCCATAACCCTGCCGCAGCTGGCGCCGACCACCGTGATGATCGTGCTCCTCCAGATCCTGGCGTCACTGAAAATCTTTGACCAGGTGTACCAAATGACGGCCGGCGGCCCCAGCGGCTCCACCAGGCCGGTAGTGCAGTACATCTTCGAAACCGGGTTTACCGGCTACCGGCTGGGCTACTCCGCAGCCGTCTCCTACATTTTCTTCGGGCTGATCGTGGTCGTCTCGGTCATGCAGTTCGTCATCACGCGCCGCAGGAGTGCATAACCATGGCAACCCAGACACTCACCCGCCCCGCTCCACACACCGCCGGCCCGGCAGCGGCCCGTAAACCCCGCAGGAAGTTCACAGCCGGCAAGGCCGCCGTGACAGCGGTCGCCGCCTCCCTGGCAGTCCTGTGGCTCGTTCCCTTCGCCTGGGCCACGGTCACGGCCTTTAAGAGCGAGACCGACGCCGCAGCGAAGACGGTCAGCTGGATCCCGCCGTCGGGCTTTACAGCGGATGCCTTCGTCAAGGTGTTCCAGGACGGCAATATCCCGCTGTGGACGTGGAATTCCTTCTACACCTCGGCCGCCATCACGGTGATCACGCTGGTCATCTCCGCGCTGGTCGCCTATGCCTTGTCCCGCATCGAATTCCGGGGCAAAAAGGTCCTGATGACGGTGATCATCGCCTCCATCATCATCCCGCCACCCGTGCTGATGATCCCGCTGTTCTATCAAATGGTGACGCTTCACATGATCGACACGGCCTGGGCCGTCATCCTGCCGCAGGTCATCCACCCCGCCATGGTGTTTGTGCTCAAAAAGTTCTTCGATCAGATTCCGCGTGAACTCGAGGAGGCTGCGGTGATGGATGGTGCCAGCCGGATGCGGATCTTCCTCCGGATCATCCTGCCGCTCTCACGCCCCATCCTCGCCGCCGTCGCGATCTTCGTTTTCATCAGCGCCTGGAACAACTTCCTGTGGCCCTTCATCTCCACGAACGACGGGTCCATCCTGACCCTTCCGGTGGGACTGCAGACCATCAAGAGTGCCTACGGCATTCAGTACGCCCAAAACATGGCATCCGCGCTCCTTGCGGCCCTGCCGCTCATCCTGGTCTTCCTGTTCTTCCAGCGCCAGATCATCAAAGGCGTTGCGACGACCGGACTCGCCGGCACCTGAGCCTGGATTACTTCCCACGAACCTGTTCAACCAAAAGGAGATACCCGTATGTCCCGCGCACGAATCACCCTGGACCGAGACTTCACCATCGGGGAAGTGCCCCGCCGCCTTTTTGGCTCCTTCGTGGAGCACATGGGCCGCTGCGTCTACACCGGAATTTACGAACCGGGCCACCCGGAGGCGGACGAGAACGGTTTCCGCCAGGACGTTCTCAAGCTCGTCAAGGAACTTGGGGCCACTGTCATCCGCTACCCCGGCGGCAACTTCGTGTCCGGCTACAACTGGGAAGACGGAGTGGGTCCCCGGGAAAACCGCCCGCGCCGGCTCGACGGCGCCTGGCACACCTTGGAGACGAACGCCTTCGGGCTGCACGAGTTCGTGGACTGGTCCCGCCAGGCGGGGACCGAAATCATGGAAGCCATCAATCTGGGCACCAGGGGAGTGGATGCGGCGCGCGAGATCGTGGAGTACGCCAACCATCCGGGAGGAACCTATCTTTCGGACCTGCGCGCCAAGAACGGGCACAAGGACCCGTTCAACATCAAGCTCTGGTGCCTCGGCAATGAAATGGACGGGCCCTGGCAGATCGGCCACAAAACCGCGGAGGAGTACGGCCGGCTGGCCCAGGAAGCCGCCAAGGCGATGCGCTTCGTGGACCCGGACATCGAACTGGTGGCCTGCGGAAGCTCCAACTCCGGAATGCCCACGTTCGGAGCCTGGGAACAGACAGTGCTCACCCACGCCTACGACGAGGTGGATTACGTTTCGCTGCATGCCTACTACCAGGAGCACGAGGGCGACGTCGGCAGCTTCCTCGCCAGCGCAGTGGACACGGACTATTTCATCGAGTCGGTCATCGCAACTGCCGACGCCGTCCGCGCGAAGGGCAAGCACAAGAAGCACATCAACCTCTCTTTCGACGAGTGGAACGTCTGGTACCAGCGCGGCCTGGACACCGAGGACCAGCCGCACCAGGTGGCCAAGGCCGGCTGGCGTGAGCACCCCAGGGTCATTGAGGACAAGTACAACGTGACGGACGCCGTCGTGGTCGGTACCCTGCTCAATTCGCTGCTGCGCCACGGCGACCGGGTCAAGATCGCCAACCAGGCACAGCTGGTCAACGTCATCGCTCCGATCCTCAGCGAGGAAAACGGACCGGCCTGGCGGCAGACCATCTTCCACCCCTTCGCGCGCATGGCCGAACTGGCGAAAGGACAGATCCTGCGCCTGTCCGTTGACTCGGACAAGTACGAAAATGCCCGCTTCGGCGGCACCGACCTCGTGGATGTCAGTGCGACGTGGAACGAGGAAACAGGCCGCGTGGCGCTCTTCCTCGCAAACCGCGGCCTCGAGGAAGCGGCGGACATTGAAGTCGCACTGCGCGGGTTCGATGCCCGTCAGGTGGTGCGCGCGGAGGTCCTGAAAATCCCCGAAGGCGGGAACCGCTTCACGGTCAACACCCAAGGCAGCCCGGACCAGGTGGGGCTCCAGCCGCTGGAAGGCGCGAAAGCGAGCGGCTCCGAACTCCGGGCAACGCTGCCGGCGCTGTCCTGGGCTGTGATTGAGCTGGACGTCGTCAAAAACTGACCACGTGCCGCAGCAGCTTGTGAGCGGACGACGGCGGGGGGCAGCGCCCCCCCGCGGCGGCCCGCCGAGGGACCCGCGCGGGGCCCCGGAAGCCAAAATTGGGAGATGAGG
>JBKKDK010000184.1:0-3491 GCA_046708245.1 Arthrobacter sp. | reverse complement strand
TCTCCCTGCGCCTGGGGGGGCTAGCTCTCGTGGGCCCGGGTTGTTCCCCCGCCCCCCACGGCCACGTAGAGACCGGCGGTGGTGAGGTCGAGCCGCGAGAATCGGTATAGCTCCGGCCGCGGCGCCGGTGGTGTGCGGAGAGCTGTGCCCATGCCACCAGCCTAGCGCCGGGGAAGGGCGGCACGGTCTAGTACAATATTCGGTATGCCTAAGTTTTCTTTTCGGTGCGCCAAAGTCGTCCGCCGATCCCGCTATGTCCGCGCTGCAGGGGCCGCCGTCACGGCCGTTCTGCTTGGCCTGTCCCTGGCAGCGTGCGGCAGTGCCGCTCCCGGCGCCGGCCCCGGGGAGGGGAAGCCGGTGGTGCTGACCACCTTCACGGTCCTTGCCGACGTGGCGCAGAACGTCGCCGGGGACAAGCTGCAGGTCGAATCCATCACCAAGGCCGGCGCCGAAATCCACGGCTACGAGCCCACGCCCGGGGACATCCGAAAGGCCTCCAAGGCGGACCTGATCCTGGACAACGGCCTGAACCTTGAGGCCTGGTTTGCCCAGTTCGTGGAAGGCCTGGACGTTCCGCACGCAGTGGTGAGCGAAGGCGTCACCGTGATGGACATCAGCGAAGACTCCTACCAGGGCAAACCGAACCCGCATGCATGGATGTCGCCGGTCAACGTCCAGATCTATGTGGACAACATGGTGAAGGCCTTCTCGAAGCTCGACCCGGACAACGCGGCGGTCTTCGAAGCAAACGGCGCAGCTTACAAGGCCAAGCTGCAGTCCGTGAAGGACGCGATGGTCCAGAAGCTCGCGACTGTCCCCGCCGCGCAGCGGGCCCTGGTGACGTGCGAGGGCGCGTTCTCGTACCTGGCGCGCGACGCCGGCCTCCGGGAGGTCTACATCTGGGCCGTCAACGCCGAGCAGCAGGCCACCCCGCAGCAGATCACCAAGGCCATCGAATTCGTGAAGGCCAACAAGGTCCCTGCCGTCTTCTGCGAGTCCACGGTGTCCGACGCCCCGATGCAGCAGGTGGTGGGCGCCACGGGCTCGGCGTTCGGCGGGGTGCTGTACGTGGATTCGATCTCCGAGGCGGACGGTCCCGTCCCCACGTACCTGGACCTCATCCGGCACGACGCCAAGGTCATCACCGAAGGCCTGACGGGAGCGGCATCATGAGCAAACCGGCCATTCTGGTCGATAACGTCACAGTCCATTACGGCGAGGTCCTGGCGCTGGACGCCGCATCGCTGTCCCTTGAGGCCGCCCGGATCTGCGGCCTGGTGGGCATGAACGGTTCCGGCAAGTCGACGCTGTTCAAAGCGATCATGGGAATGATCAAGCCCGACGCCGGCCGCGTCCTCATCAACGGTGCATCGCCGGCCAAGGCACGGAAGGCAGGCGGGATCGGCTACGTCCCGCAGAGCGAGGACGTCGACTGGCAGTTCCCGCTGTCCGTCCACGACGTGGTGATGATGGGCCGCTACGGCCACCAGGGCTTCACCCGCCGCCCTTCCAAGGCGGACCGCGCCGCCGTCGACCTCGCCCTGGACCGGGTGGAGCTGTCCGAGTTCGCCGGCCGGCAGATCGGCCAGCTCTCCGGCGGCCAGAAGAAACGTGCCTTCGTGGCCCGGGGGATCGCCCAGGGAGCCACCCTGATGCTCCTGGACGAGCCCTTCGCCGGGGTCGACAAGCGCTCCGAAGCAACCATCACGCGCCTGCTGAAGGAGCTCGCTTCGGACGGCTGCACCATCCTGGTCTCAACACATGACCTGCACGGGCTGCCGCGACTGTGCGACGAAGCCGTGCTCCTGATGCGCAAGGTGCTGATGCACGGGCCGCCCGAGGTGGTCCTGCAGCCGGAGCATCTGGCCAAGGCGTTCGGCCTCGACGTCCTCAACCGCGAGCTCCCCGGCGCCGACCCCGGCAGGGACTTCCCCCGCGCCGCCGTTTCGAACCCGCAGGGCAGGAGCTGAGCCATGAACCTCCTCGACCTCCTGCTGGAACCGCTGAGCTATGACTTTATGGTCCGTGCCATCGTCACCACGGCCCTGGCCGCCGTCGTGTGCGCCGTGCTGAGTTGCTGGCTGGTGCTGATCGGCAGGTCGCTGATGGGCGACGGCGTCTCCCACGCCGTGCTGCCCGGTGTGGTCCTCGCGTTCATTGTGGGGGCGCCATTCGCCCTGGGGGCGCTGGTGTTCGCGCTGATTGCCGTGACCCTGATCGGCGTGGTCCGCAACACGAGCCGGGTGAAGGAGGACGCCGCGATCGGGATCGTGTTCACGTCGCTGTTCGCCCTGGGCCTGGTGCTCATCTCCGTGACGCCCAGCCAGACGGACCTGAACCACATCATCTTCGGCAACCTGCTCGGTGTCAGCATTCCTGACCTCATCCAGGTCCTGGTGCTTGGGGTGGTCGCCTTTACCGTCCTGATCCTCAAGCGGCGTGACCTGACACTGTACGCGTTCGACCCCACACACGCCCACGCGATCGGCCTGTCCCCGAAGCGCCTCGGCGCCCTGCTGCTGGGCCTGCTGGCGCTGACGTCCGTGGTGGCGCTGCAGACAGTGGGCGTGGTGCTGGTGGTGGCCATGCTGATCATCCCCGGCGCCACTGCCTACCTGCTGACGGACCGGTTCTCCCGGATGCTCTGGATCGCCCCCACCATCTCCGCCGTGTGCTCCATTGCCGGCATCTACCTCAGCTACTACCTCGACACCGCCTCCGGCGCCATGGTGGTACTGACGCAGGGGGCCGCCTTTGCCGCCGTCTACCTGTTCAGCCCCCGGCAGGGCCTGATCGGGACCCGGCTGGCGAAGGCCCGCCGCAAAAAGATGGCAGCGCTCGCCGCCTGAGCCAGGTCCCGGCAGGCGGCGGCCCGCGCCCGGCCCAGGAACAGGTGCCATACTTGACGACGCCAGCCGCCGCCGGGCAGGCTTGGCACCTACCTGCGAGGACTCCTTGAGCGAACATCTCCGCCTTTCGGGCGTATCCCATGGCTACGGCGACCGCCAGCTCTTCGCCGACGTCGAACTGGCCGTCACAGCCGGCGAACATGTGGCGATCGTCGGCGAAAACGGCGCGGGCAAATCCACGCTGCTCCGGATCCTGGCCGGGCTCGAGGCCCCGGACGAGGGCGCCGCCGCCAGCCAGGGCCGGGTGGGCTACCTCGCCCAGACCCTCGGCCTGCCCGATCAGTACACCGTGAGCGACGCGATCGACGCCGCACTGGAATCGCTCCGCGCCCTGGAGGCCGAGCTGGACCTCCTGGAGGACGGGCTTGCCGGCGCGGAAGCGGATGAGCTGGAGCGCTACGGAAACCTGCAGACCCAGTACCAGCTCCGGGAAGGCTACGCCGCGGAATCCCGGGTGGAGGCGGCGCTGGACCGGCTTGGCCTGGGCGGGCTGGACCGGAAGCGGACCTTGGGCTCGCTCTCCGGCGGGGAACAGGAACGTGTGGCCCTGGCCTGCGTGCTGGCCGATCCCGCGGACATCCT
>JBKKDK010000183.1:0-4748 GCA_046708245.1 Arthrobacter sp. | reverse complement strand
GGCCGTGGCCTCACCTTCGATGTCCTGGTTGATGATGGCGTCCTGCTGGGCCACGGCGAAAGCGTCGCTGTCGATCGAGCCGATGTTGGCGGCCACCGCGGCGTCGATCGGTGCTGCGACGTTGGCGTTGGCCGCGACGGCGCCGTTGATCGGTGCCGCGATGTCGGCGTCGGCGGCGAGGTCCACGTTCACGTTGAGCAGGTTGCCGTTGACGGCGCCGGCGGCATCGGTGGGCAGCGCGCCAAGGTCGGGAGCCTCGCCGGCGTCGGGTGTGCCGGCTCCGTCGTCGACCGTGCCCGTACCGTCGTCGGCGGTGCCGGTGGCCTGGTCGATAGTGCTGTCCTGCGCGGATTCCGCGGTGGCGTCGGCCGTGATGCCCTGGTTGATGATGACCCCCTGGTCGGCGAGGGCCTGGGACTCGGAGCCGAAGGACAGGATGTTCGCGGAGGCCGCGGCGTCAATCGGCGCCGCGACGTTGGCGTTGGCCGCGACGGCGAGGTCGATCGGCGCCGCGGCGTTGATGCCGAGGTCCAGGTCAGCGTTGAGGTCCAGCACTGAAGCGACTTCCTTATCCGGAAGGGCAGTGCCTGCCTCCGCCATCAGCTCTTCGTCGGTCAACGGGGTCATTCCCTGCTCGCTGCTCATGGCAAACTCCATCTCTGGCACAACGTGCCCGGTCATGGTTCAACGTCCACCCGCCCCCAGCGGACAGGTTCTACGCCATCATGCCAGAAAACAGTAAGTAGGGTGACGATTCCTGCCTAGGCGCGGCCTTTGAGGATCTGGTTCCAGTAGATCCGGGGGAAGATGTCGCGGTCCACAACCCAGGATGCGCGGCTCTCTTTCCACGTGGGGACCTTCGGGATGGAGGGCATCGGCCGGTAAGCGTCGTCGAACTCGGCAAAGACAACCGTGGAGCGGGAAACCGTAAAGGGGCAGACGGAATAGCCGTCGTATTTTTCCGGAAGGGGTTTGCCCTGCCGGGCCGCGACCAGGTTCTTCGCCAGCACCTTGGTCTGCTTGCGCAGCGCCCCGCCGGACTTGGAGTTGGTGGTTGCGGCGGCGTCCCCCAGGGACCAGATGTTCGGAAAGCGCTTGTGCCGGAGGGTCTGCCGGTCCACTTCCACGAAGCCGCCGGAGTCACCGAGGGCCGGCAGTTCGGTGGCCTTGAGCCAGTCGGGGGCCGACTGCGGCGGCACGGCGTTGAGCACGTCGTAGCGCAGCTCCTCGGTGGCGCCGGTGGCGTTGTCGCGGACCAGGACGGTTTGTCCGGCAGGGTCAACCGAGGTGACTTCGCTGTTGCACCGCAGTTCTATACCGTATTCGGCGATTTTCCGGTTCAGCTCCTCATCCACCCCCGGCACCCCGAAAACCGTGCGGGTGGGCTGCACCATAACCACCCGGATGTCCCGGAGCACCCCCTGTTCCCGCCAGTAGTCGCAGGCCAGGTACATGGGTTTCTGCGCTGCGCCGCCGCACTTGATGGGGCCGGAAGGCATGGTGAAGACGGCAGTGCCGGACTTGAGGCCGCTGAGCAGGGTCCAGGCCTTGGACGCCAGGCTGTAGTCATAGTGGGAGGCGCCGAAGGGGGAGTGGACGGCCTCTGCCAGCCCCGGGATCTTGCCCCAGTCCAGCTGCAGGCCGGGGCAAACCACCAGCTGGCCAAACCCCAGTTCGCCGCCCGAGGCCAAAGTCACGGTGTTGCCTGCCGGATCGATGTCCACCGCGCCGTCCCGGATCCATTCCACGCCCCGCGGCATGACGGAGGCCTGGGACCGGATGGCGTCCGCAGCCTTCGCCCGGCCGCCGGCGATGTGCGAGAACAAAGGCTGGTAGAGGTGGTGGTCGTCGGGCTCCACCACTGCCACATCCTTCACGCCGTAGCGGTGGAGGCGTGCCGCCAGGGAGATCCCGGCGTTCCCGCCGCCGATAATCAGCACATCGAAGTGTCGACCGGCCATGGCCTTACTTCTTCTCGGTCAGGGCAGAGCCCTTGTGAGCGGCCCTGGCACCGGTTTTGGCGGATTCCACTACATATTGGGGCTCGTCCTCGCTGGCCCGGTGGGTATGCCCGTCCAGTTCGAAGTCACTGACCTTCTTCTCCACGATCTTTCCGTGCGTCGGGCCCTGGGGCGTATTCCATTCCACCGGTGTTCCCTTGCTCAGCGACATCTGTGCTCCTTGGATCGGGCGGACCTGCGGAGGCTCCGCGGGTTGCCACCGGAGCTTTAATAGTAAGCATGATGAGCTTTCTTCGGTACGGCCCGGTGCGCACCGCCGCCGGGCCGGCTACTTCAGCCCTGCGCCCGGGAGCAGCGCGGTGGCGCCCAGGGAATCGGCGACGAAGGCGTAGTCCCAGGCCCGCTCCTTCCACTGCACGTAGCGGCCGGAGGCGCCGCCGTGCCCGCCTTCCATCTCGATCTTCATGACAATCGGCTCGCTGCCGGTGTTCAGTTCGCGCAGCCGCTGGACCCATTTGGCCGGTTCCACGTAGAGCACGCGGGTGTCATTGAAGCTCGTCACGGCCGCGATTTTGGGGTACGCCACGTTGCGGACGTTTTCGTAGGGTGTGTAGGACTTCATGTACGCGTACACAGCAGGGTCCGTGATGGGGTTTCCCCATTCCTCCCACTCCAGCGCGGACAGCGGCAGTTCCGGATCCAGGATGGTGGTCAGGGCATCCACGAACGGGACCGCCGCCACGATCGCGGCGTACTTTTCCGGTGCCAGGTTGGCGACGGCGCCCATCAGCAGGCCGCCCGCGGAGCCGCCCATGGCGGCGATCCGGGCCGGGTCCACCCAGCCGGACCCGGCGAGCCAGTCGGTGGCGGCGATGAAGTCCGTGAAGGTGTTTTTCTTGTGCAGTTTCTTGCCGTTGTCATACCAGTGCCGGCCGAGTTCCCCGCCGCCGCGGATGTGGGCGATCACGAACACGACGCCCCGGTCCAGCAGGGACAGCCGGGGGATGCCGAAGCCCGGATCCATGCTCAACTCGTAGGAGCCGTAGCCGTACACGAGTCCGGCCGCCGTGGAGTCGCGCGCCACGGAGGCGTGGCGCAGCACAGACAGCGGGATCCGCGTCCCGTCCGGGGCGAGCGCCCATTCCCGCGTGGCGACGTAGTCCGTGGGGGAGTAGCCGCCCAGCACGGGGCTTTCCTTGCGCAGCAGCAGTTCACCGGCAGGCTTCGCCGCGGTGGGCAGCACAAAGTCGTAGACCCGTGACGGGGTGAAGTAGGAGGTGTACCCCATCCGGATCACCGGGGCCTCGTAGTCCGACCCGGCGACGCCGGCCGTGTACAGCTCCTCCTCGAAGGCCGGCTCCACCGGTTCGCCCTGCGCCGGGGTGCCGAGGCCCGCGAGCGGCAGGACCTGCACGCGTTCGATCGTGTCCTTGCGGACCGAAACCACCAGGTGGGTCGAGGTGACGCCGGCGCCGTTGACGCGGACGTCGTCAGAATGTGCGACGACGGTGGTCCAGCGCTGCTCTGACACCGGCTTGTCCAGTTCGGCCGGGTCCACGAGGGAGACCATGGAGTTGATGGCGTCCTTGTTGTGGGTCAGCACAATCGCCTCCGACGGGCGGCCGGCGGCATCGGCGAGCAGGAACGGCTCGGCCTCGTAGAGGATGCGTTCGTCCCGGGAAATAACGGTGCGCAACCCGGCGTCGACGTCGTCGAAACGCAGGAGCCGGGTCTCGCTGAACTCGGAGCAGCCGATGCTCAGCACGAGGTGGCGCCGGTCGGCGGAGAGCTCGAAGCCCAGCCACAGGGCGACGTCGTCCTCCTGGTAAATCACCTCATCCTCGGTGACGGGCGTGCCCAGCAGGTGGGATTTCACCTGGTACGGGCGCCAGGAATCATCCACCACGGTGTAGAAGATCCGGCTGCCGTCGGGGGAGAAGGAGATGCCGTAGAAGACGTTCTCGATCACGTCCGGCAGGAGTTCCCCGGTGCGGAGATCCTTGATGCGCAGCGTGAACCGCTCGTCTCCGGCGTTGTCCACGGCGTAGGCGTAGAGCGTCCCGTCGATGGTCACGGCGGCGCCGCCGATGGCGAAGAAGGGCTTGCCCTCTGCCTCGACGTTCCCGTCGAGGAGGATTTCCTAACCCGGAATATCGACGCCGACCTCGACGGCGGGGGGAGTCCAGTCCGCCACGCGGTCCCCGCTGTCCTGGGCGCGGAGGCGGCACTGGATGCCGTATTCCTGGCCCTCGACCGAGCGGGTGTAGTACCACCAGCCGTCCTTGCGGTTGGGGACGGAGAGGTCCGTCTCCTGGGTGCGGCCCTTGATTTCCTGGAAGATGGCCTCCCGCAGCGGCTCCTGGTGGGCGGTCACGGCCTCCTGGTAGGCGTTTTCGGCCTTGAGCAGTTCAACCACTTCCGCCGATTCCTTGTTGCGCAGCCACTCGTAGTTGTCCTCGAACGAGTCGCCGTGGTGGGCGCGGACGGTGGGAACCTTCTTGGCGACGGGCGGCTGTACGGGCGGCTGCACGGGTGAGTGCAGGGAAGGCTGCGCGGGAGTCTGGGTCATGGATTCAATCTACCGTCAGGCGCGCCGGCGCAGGGTTCCGCGGCTGTGTCCCGAGGGTCTCAGTTCCCGTTCTGCAGGTTGTTGGCCGCCACGTAGCCGCCAAGCGTCCCCGAGCCGAGCGCTGCGGCCACCGCGGCGGTGGCGGCGGGGTCCTGCACGACGATCGACTGGCCGTCGCGGCTGGTGCCGGTGCCGGCAGTGGGAAGCGTGAAGAACAC
>JBKKDK010000182.1:0-6527 GCA_046708245.1 Arthrobacter sp. | reverse complement strand
GCACTGCCGTCCTTGCGGCCGCCAGCGGCACGGTGACCTTCACGGGATGGCATCCCTACGGCGGCGGAAACCGTGTGGTGATCGACCACGGCAACGGTCTGGAGACCACCTACAACCACTTGTCCTCCGCCAGCGTCAAGGTGGGCCAGCAGGTCACCCGCGGCGCTACCGTGGCGATGAGCGGCACCACGGGCGCCTCCACGGGCTGCCACCTTCACTTCGAGGTCATGGTCAACGGCGAAGTCGTCGACCCGACCGGCTGGCTTTAACCGAGCTGATGGGACACTCTCGCATTCTTATGACACGCCGTGATCTGAATGTGACATTGAGCCCCAACTGCTGTACCGTATGACCTACGCCAACTTTTCCGAAGTTGGCGCTCTTGAGTGGATTGCCTAGCTCTGCCACCGCTCAAGGTCCGTTCGCATGACATCGTCTGGCAGGGGCGGGGGAACCAATTTTGGTCTTCGAAAGAAGTCCTTGGGGTTAAGTCGCAAAGCTTCCAGGAAGCAGCGCGGCCGGGTGACTCCCATCCGAATCCGACAGCTCACCTCGCAGGCATTGGGAGAGGCTACTTTCGTGTCTTCACGCCACAATGCTGCGCTTCACGGCGCTCGCGCGGCTCTTTCGAGCCCGCTGAAATCCACCACCCGTGCTGCCCTTGCCGGCGCCCGGACTGGATCTCACTCCGCCGACTCAATCTCTGTCGAGTCCGGCCCGCAGGCCAAGCACCTGCACGCAGTTCCCGCTTTTGGCGCGTCTTCGCAGTACACCCTTCGCTAAGTAACCCATTTCGGGGCGATCCGGCGTACCCCCAAGATGCCGGAGCGTCCTCAGCTCGCGCCTGAAAAGTGCGATCCAAGGATCACGAAAGAGAGAACTTAATGACTACTCGTGCAAACACTGCACGGCACCGCGCCGAGGTCACCAAGACCAACTCGCTTGCTGTCATTGCCAAGGCTGTCGGCGGCAACGCCGGAACCATGGGCCGCCAGGCCGCAGTTGTCGCTGCCGCTTCCGGCCTCGTCCTGACCAGCGGTATCGCGGCCAACGCCGCCGAGACCAACGTCCAGCGCGAATCCACCTCCGCCTCGGCCCTGGAAGTCCAGTCGGGCACTCCGGCCACGATCTCGGCCGAATCGACCATCGCCATCTCCTACGAGAAGCCGGCCGTTTCCACCTCGCCGGCCCCGGTCGTGGCGAAGCCGCTGGTCAAGGTCCAAGACTCCAAGGCCGGCAACGGCGCGGAGGCGGGTTCCTCCTTCGGCACCGCCGGATCGGCCGTTGCCAGCGGCAACGGTGCTGCTATCGCCGCTGCCGCCTACGCCCAGCTCGGTGTTGCACAGGACTGCACCGCCCTGGCCTCCAACGCCCTGGCCGCCGCAGGCATCAACTTCCACGGCTGGCCGGCCGGTTACCTGTCCCTCGGCCGCACCGTGAGCGCCTCCGAGGCCCGCCCGGGTGACCTGGCCTACTACAAGAACGGCGGCGTGGGCATGGCCCACATCGCTGTCTACGTCGGCAACGGCATGGCCGTCCACGGCGGCTGGAACGGCGGAACCACCGCCCTCTACAGCGTGAACGTCGGCTCCGGCCCGGTCTTCATTCGCGTCGGCGGCTAAATCGCCGGTGGCTGGAATCAGCACCAAGTTTTAAGCATCGAGAGGACCTCCGCCCTGTGGCGGGGGTCCTCCCGCGTTTTCCGGCCGCACCGTCCCGCAGACACGGGCACAGGGGAGTTGGACGATGGTCTGCGTGGCGGAGGAGCAGGCCCCAACAATGTTGATGCCGTTGGTGCCCATTAGGTCGACGAGATTGCGTCGGGCCAAGGTAGGGGCCGCGACGAGAAAAAACGGGTTCTCTCGCGTGCTCGTGGACGGTGACACTTCTTGCATATGGCTCGGGTCTGGAGGGGCGGATGTGACCCCTGTATGAAGTCGTCGTCGCGGTCGGGGATCAGCCCCTGCCGGCCCGTTCCCATAGTCCCCCGTCCCCGGGCCTGTTTGTTCCCATGCGAGAGACAAGATGGCGAGGCGGCCGGAATGGATCAGGTTCACGGGGATATGCCGGCGCGCTGGTTCCTTCCGGCGTCACCTGCCTGGGCCGGGGACCATGAAAAGACGCGGGTCCAATTTCCGCGGGGCTGCGTTGCTTTTGCCGGGCGACCGCCGGTGGGACGATTGGATATGTGAGCGAATACACGGAACCCGACTCCAAGCAGACCGCCCCGGGGGAGGCGGCCAAATACTCCAGGGAGCCGGCCAATGCTGAGCACGCTGCGCCGTCCACGCAGCAGTTGCGGATAGTGGGCCAGCGCCGTCGGGAGTCGGAAGAAAAGCTCGAAAAGCATCAGCACGAAGCGCGGAACAAACCTGGCGTCTGAGCCGCCGCACGGCTGCGGAACCATGGCGTTTGGAGAAAACAAATGCACAGAACCGGCTGGCTGGCGAGGGTCTGTCCGTCAATTCGTCACGATTCGAGCCGTACGACAGCTTCTTCCACGGCGAGAATTTCGTTATCGTTCACCGCTCTCCTGCAGCCGCGTAGGGGCTTTTCTTGGGCGGCGGGTCCGGACGGGCGGTTGGGACCAGTCTCTGGCCCCCGAGCGTGAGCAGGTGTTCGGCCAGTGCCAATTCCGGGTTCCGGGGTGGGCGGTAAGGTGTGCGCGCAGTTCATCCCTGGCCCGGGTCTGGTGCGGATCGTTTCCCCGGAGACCAGATCAATCTTCTTACACGGGCGACGCCGGAGGAGCATGTTGGGCTCTGGGAGGAGGCGAGAGCCCTGCGTGACCTGCTGCGGCATTGCTGTTTCGATCACGTCTGGGGCCTAAGGATCGTGCGCTTCAGGTGCACAGCAGCGCAGCACACACCAGAGCGTTGGCGCGTTTGACGACCACGTAGAGGGCCTGGATGCTTCGTTCCGTCACGCGGCCCTTCATCAGATCGCCCACACCGGGTGATATCTCGGATCCGCTGTGATGGCCTGCATCAGTGCCACCGCGATGCATGTCAGCGGCCTGGGCTTGCTGATGCAGGGCGTGGGCAAGCCGACACCCAGGCGTCGGCTCTTCAAGACACCGGGTACCGGGTCATCACTTGCGAGTCAAGGTCGGGCAGTCCGCAAGTGCAGGGGTGACGAATAGGGTCTGTGGGTAGTTTCCTGATAGGCGCGCCATTCCGGTGTGAGGAGGACACGTCCCTGGGAAAGGGATTCTCATGAGAACGATCAATCGCGTCTTGACCGTAGCAGCGACCTTGTCGTTGGTGGCCATTACTGGATGCGCCACCCAGGAAGGAGAGCCTTCCGCCCTGCCGCCCGCCACCAGTTCCTATGCCCCGTCAGCCGATGGACCGACCTCGACCGGTGAGGCTGTCATCACGATCAGGGGCTTCGCGTACGATGTTCCGGCGTCGGTGAAGCCGGGGGCGATGGTAACGGTGACTAACGCGGACAGCGCCCCTCACACACTGACTGCGAAGGCCAAGGGCAGTTTTGACGTTGAAGTCCCAGGCGGTGGAACGGTGATCTTCCAGGCTCCGGACACCCCGGGTGAGTACGGGATTATCTGCAGCTTCCATCCGCAAATGACCGGGACGCTGGTCGTGAAATGAACCGGCCAATACTGAAACCGCAAGCACGGTCGTTTTGGGTGCCGCGTACCGGTGTGGCGGCGGGCCTGGTGGTCAGTGCCGTGGTCCATGTCCAGCTCGCCCCGGGCTATCAGCAGGCCGCGCCAGGCGGTCTCGGGCAAGGCACCCTGTTTTTGATACAGGCCGGAGCAGCCGGCCTGGCCGCGGTGTTTGTGCTGCTCAAAGGTTCACGGGCGGCGTTCGCGGCTGCCGCCGTGGTGGCGTTGTCGTCCCTGGTCGCGGTCATCCTGTACCGGTGTGTCCAAGTCCCTGCACTCGGGCCGCTGCCCTCGATGTATGAACCCGTCTGGTACGCGGCCAAAACCATCACGGCGGTGGCCGAAGCGGCCGCCGGTGGCCTAGCGATCGCCGGGTACGCCCTGCTGCACAAGACCCGGTCCGGATCAGGGCCAGCTGCCAGAGGCGGTCGCGGGGCTTCAACTACCTGACCCGGACGGGTTTACCGGCCCGGGAAAGCGCCTCCGGTGCCTGTCCGCCGGTGGCCTGCCAAGAAGATGTGGGCCCGGCCACATATTCACCCATCCTTGTCCGGTCCCGTTCCGAAGTACTGCTGTCCCCTTCCCTGGGGTGCCAACATCACACGTGCGTGAATGAGGAGATTTTCCCTATGAAGAAGACAATTCGCCTTATGGCGGTCCCCACCCTGGCCTTGGCCGCCCTGGCTGTTTCCGGTTCCCCCGCGATGGCAGCGGACCAGTCCTACCAGTCCACCCTGGGCCAGCTCAACGGCAGCGCAGGCTCGGGCAGCATCACTGTTGATGTTAAGGGCAACCAGGCCCACGTTGTCCTGAAGGTCTCCGGCATGCCCGCGACGTTCATGGACGCCCCGTACCCGCACGTCCAGCACATCCATGGCGGAGCCCAGGGCGTCTGCCCGGCGCCCTCGGCCGATAAGGACGGCGACAAGGTCATCTCCACCACCGAAGGCGCCCCGTCCTACGGCGCAATCGTGACCACCCTTTCGACCAGCGGTGACACAAGCCCCGCAGCAGGCCTTGACCTTAAAGTAGGCGGCCAGGGTGCTGCCTACACCGTTGACCGCACGTTCGAGCTGAACGCCGAAACCAAGGCAGCCCTGGAAGCAGGCACCGCCGTCGTGGTCGTCCACGGCCTTGACCCCGCCACCCTCAGCGCGGCGGGCCAGGCCGCCAAGAGCGACCTTGCCCCGACGCTTCCGCTGGCCGCCACGTCCCCTGCCCTGTGCGGGACCCTGAAGGCGGGCCAGATGAAGACGCCGGCAGGCGGCGCTGACACCGGTGTCACCCAGGAAACCGGTACCGACACCGGTGCCCTCGCTGTCGGTGGCGGCTTGGCCCTGGTCGCCCTCGCCGGCGGAGCCTACGTTGTCCGCCGCCGCACCGCCGGTTCAGCAGCCTAAGCACCGGCTGACCGGATCACTACTGTGACACTCATGAATTCCGGCCGCCGCGGGGGCCTCCGGTCCGTCACGGCGGCCGGGGTTCTGCTCGTGCTGACCCTGGCTGGCTGCAGTGCAGGAAACAACGGAACGCTGGTCGTCGGCTCCGCACCTTCCGCTTCCGCCGCAACCACCCCCGCCGCACCCGGTCCCGCCTTACCGGCACCTCCCGCGTCGAGTGCAGCTGCCGGCCCTGCCGTCGCAGAGCCCGCGGTGCTGACCCGATCCGAGCCGGTGACCCTGCAAATCCCGGCCATCGGCGTGCGAACCGACCTCCTTAAACTTGGACTCCGCGAGAACGGTTCCCTGGAAGTACCCCCCAGAGGAAGCGGAGCGCCCGCCAGCTGGTACGACGGCTCCCCGACGCCCGGGGAACGCGGCCCCTCCGTCATGCTGGGCCACGTCAACGCACTCGGCGGCGCCTCCGGAATTTTCGCTGACCTCCGCAAAC
The DNA here is from genome assembly GCA_046708245.1 of Arthrobacter sp. Classification (GTDB taxonomy): domain Bacteria; phylum Actinomycetota; class Actinomycetes; order Actinomycetales; family Micrococcaceae; genus Arthrobacter. The sequence continues at coordinate 1,009 of JBKKDK010000182.1, read as the reverse complement.
TCACACCCGGCACTGAGATCAATGTCTCCCGAACCGACGGCAGCATCGCCGTGTTCACCGTTGACCGCGGCGCCCAGTACAGCAAAAACAACTTTCCAACCCTCGAGGTCTACGGCAACACCCCGGGAGCTGAGCTCCGGCTCATCACGTGCGATGGCTACGACCCCGCCACCAAACTTTTCGACGACAACTACGTCATCTACGCCAAACTCAAAGCCTGACAACGGCCGCTGACCCGGAAAGGGCGGCGGCCAGGATGGAAGAGCTGTGAAATACCGCAAGCCATTATTGACCTCCTTGGCCATGTCCGCTCTGCTGCTGTCAGGCTGCGCCGCGTCCGCCAGCGGGTCCGTGCCATCGAACGCTCCGCCGACCTCACCCGCAGCTTCATCTGAAACCGGTCACACCGGCAGCCACGGCGGCGGGCATCACAGCCAGGGACCGGCCTCACCGGATGCGACGGCGGACGGTCCCAGCACCGCTGCCCTGATGGTGTGCGGCGACCAGCCGATGGACAGGCTCACATCCATCCTGGACCTGGACGCAGACCCGCACACCGTCAACGACTGGGCCAACAATACCTTCACCTGCACCTACCACCTGGCCGAAGGGCCACTGAAAATCTCCGTCCAAGAAGCCGCGGACAAGGCATCGGCACTGAAATATTTCGACGCGATGCAAGCCCTGGCAAAAGACGCGAAACCCATCGAAGGCCTGGCGAACCTCGGCTTCCCGGCCTATGAAACCGCCGACGGATCAGCCGTGTTCCAAAAAGACAACTCCATCCTGCACGTGGACGCCTCCGGCCTGCCCACCATTTTGGGACCCGACAGCATCACCAGGAACGCCCTGGCCTACCAGCTCTCCACCACCATCCTCGCCTGCTGGATCGAACACCCCTGACTCACCTTCTCAGCACGCCACCGCGGACGGGCCCCACGAAAGGTTTCATCATGTAGGCAAACATCAGAACAACGTGGACACCCGGACTCGCAGCAATGGCCTTGTT
>JBKKDK010000181.1:0-7194 GCA_046708245.1 Arthrobacter sp. | reverse complement strand
TGAGCTTGAGGTTGAGATTGTCGCAGCGGACCACTTCGTGTGGTCCGGAGCGGCCAAGATGGTCAAGGCCCGCACCAGCGATGGTGAAATCGGAATCCTGCCCGGCCACTCGCCCCTGCTGGCGATTCTGGCCGAAGGTGAACTGGCGATCGAGCCGGTGTCCGGTGACCGCATTGCTGTAGCTGTCGACAGCGGATTCTTCTCCGTCGACAACAACAGGGTCGTCATTGTTGCTGACAACGCCCAAATGGGCGACGCGGCTACTGCGGGGATCCGCTAGCACGACTTTGATGAACGTTACTGATCTTCCGTTCATCGTTCTGGCAACTGTCTTTGCGTTGCTGGTATTTGCACTGTGCCTTTCGGGGGTGCGCCGCTTCAATCTGCGGCGTGCCCTCGGCACGGTGGACGCCTCCATTTGCACGGCTGGAAAAAGCTGGCAGATGGGGGTTTGTCGTTATCAGGACAACGACCTCGAATGGTTCCGCCTGGCGTCCCTGAGCACGCGGCCCAAGCATACCTTCCGCCGCAGCTCGCTGGAACTGCTGGGCCGTCGCAAGCCCACGGAATCCGAGCTCGTCAAGGTCCAGCCCGACGCCGTCATCGTTGAACTCCGCTACGAAGGACAGGACGTCCTGCTCGCGATGAGGTTCGACGCCTACACCGGGTTGTCCTCCTGGCTCGAGGCGGGACCGGTCATCGGCGTCGGGACCTGGCGCTAGCCCCCGTGGACTTCATCGAAGACATCAGGCTCGTCGACGGCCCGGTCCTGTGGTTCGCCTGGGCGGCCGGCCTGGCAGGCCTGGCCTATCTCCTCTGGTGGCGCGGCAGCGCGCCGCGCAAACTGCGCCTGCTCCGCGCCGGCGCCGCAGCCCTGGCCTCGGCCCTGCTCGCTGCCGCCCTCGTGGCCGGCGCGCACTGGCTGTTGATCTACGTCTTCTCGGCCTTCCCCGAAGTCCTTCCGCTCGATGTGCTCGCATGGTCGGTTCCCGCCGTCGCGGCCGTGCTGCTCCTGGTCCTGCACCTCCGGCGGACGTGGCGGCCCCGTCCGGCGGCCCGCCCCTGGCGGCGGACCGCCGCAGCCGTGGCGGCCGCCCTCGGCGTAATCACCCTGTCAGCGGTCCAGGTCAATGACTATTTCGGCCTCAACCACACCGTCAGCGATCTCACCGGAACGGCGGTGGCCCGGATCCAGCCCCTCGAGGACGGCCTGAAGCGCGCCCCCGGGGCGTCCTCCGCCGTCAGCCTTGCCGGCTGGAAGGCACCGGCAGGACTCCCCGACGGCGGTGAACTGCGGCGTGCGCCGGTGCCCGGCACGGCGTCGGGATTCCAAAGCCGCGAGGCCTACATCTATCTGCCGCCGGCGTACTTCTCTTCCGTTCGGCCCGCGCTGCCGGTGCTGGTGCTCTTTTCGGGCCAGCCGGGGGCGCCGGCGGACTGGCTGACCGGGGGAGCGCTCCGCAGCCGGATGGACCGGTTCGCGGCAGCGCACCACGGCGTGGCGCCGGTGACGGTGGTGGTCGATCCGAACGGCTCCGCGTCCGGCAACACGATGTGCATGGACAGCAGGATCGCCCAGGCAGACACCTTCCTGTCCCAGGACGTCCCGGCGTGGATCAACGGGACCCTCGACGTCGATCCGGACCGCCGGAAATGGGCGGTCGGCGGCTTCTCCTTCGGCGGCACCTGCGCCATGCAGATGGTGACCCGGCATCCCGAGGTCTACCCGGCGGCCCTGGCGTTCTCCAGCGAACAGGAACCGGCCATCGCCAAGGAACGGGACAAGACCGTGGACGCCTCCTTCGGCGGCGACACCGGCGCCTTCGATGCCCTCACGCCGTTGCGGCTGATGGAGGAGCGGCGCTTCGAGGGCGAGGCCATCTACTTCGCCGCCGGTGCCCGGGATCCGGAGTTCCTTGGCTACATGGACGTGCTCTCCGACGCGGCGCGGGCTGCCGGCTTCACCGTGGAAGCCCGCAGCATCGCCAACGCAGGGCATTCCTGGGCGACGGCGTCCAGCGGGCTGCCCGGCGGACTCGACTTCCTGGCGAAGCGGTGGGGAATCCAGCCGTGACGGCCGAAGCGGTCACCGCGGCAAGTTCCTGGCCGCACCGGTTGCTGGCCCATTTCCGCAGCATTCCCTTCACCCTGGCCGTCCTCGGCGTCTTCCTCGCCACGGGCGCGGCCACCGGCAGCTTCCTGTCCGGGCCCCCGGAGCAGCTGCTCGACGTGGCCTCCGTCAGCGGCCCGGGCCTGAAGGCGGGGCACTGGGGGTCACTGTTCACGTCGTTGTTCTTCGCAACCAACCCGCTGGCCTACGTTGCCGCCGCGCTGATGATCCTGCTGCTGCTCGGCCTTGCCGAACGGCGGCTCGGCGCTTGGCGCACCGCCGCGTTCTTCTGTGCCGGCCAGTTTACGGCCGTCACCTTGTTCCTCCTGATGACCCAGCTCGCCCGCTACGCAGGGGACGGGTGGCTGGGCCTGATGGTTGATGCCCGGCTGATCGGCCCCTACGCCGCGGTTGTCGCCGTCTCGCTGGCGTCCAGCGGACTGCTGCCGACGCTGTGGCAACGCCGGCTGCGCACGGCCGTGCTGTCTGCGTCGCTCCTGCTCGTGCTGTACGTCGGGCACGCGGAAACCGTCGTCGGGCTCGCCGGGGTGCTGGCCGGGATGGCGGCGGGATGGTGGATCCAGGGTGACCAGGGCACCCTGCACCGGCACCGCTCCACCGGACGCGAGACCCGCAACCTGCTCGCCCTCACCGTGGCGATCTTCGCCGTCGGACCCATCCTCACCGCCGCGGTCAGGAGCCCCACCGGGCCGCTGGCCCTGCTGCGGGACGTTGTCCTGAACCCGCTGCCCACACTGAGCCAGCTGGAGCAGAACTGCGGGGGAACCATCGACGTCGGGTGCCTTGAGGTGGGCCGGGCAGGCTTCGCCGGCCCGCTCGGACTCGCCCTGGCCATAGTGCCCGTGGTCCTCCTGCTGATCTGCGCGGACGGCATGCGGCACGGCCGCCGGCTTGCCCTGCGGATCGCGATCGCCGTCCAGCTCGCGGTCACCGCGATGGCTGCGGTGTACCTGGCCTTGTTCGCCCGCATGCCGCACTATCCGAACAGCCGGCCGCATGGGGCCGTTATGGGCTCGGGATTTGTCCATGTGCTGCCGCTCGTGGCGGTCCCGCTGCTGCTGGTTGTGCTGCTGTGGGCCCACCGGCGGCAGTTCCGTGTCGAGACCACGCCGCGGGCCCGGCGCACGCTCGGCGCGGTGGTCGGCGGCACCTGGCTGCTGCTGGCGGGCGGCTATACCGCCGTGTGGCTTGACGCCGGCGGCATGACCCGCGGCGGCGGCCTGCAGGGACTCGCCGCAGAGCTTGCGCGGCAGTACCTGCCGCTGCCGATCCCCGGGGTCTACAGCCGAATCTTCCAGAACCGGGATCCCCTGGAGGCCTTCCTCTTCGCTTACTCCGGCATCATTTTCTGGGGTATTGCCCTCGCCGCGGTATGGCTGGTCCTGCTGCGCCGGCTGCACCTCAGCGACGCCGGCGCCGGCGACCGGGACGTGGCCAGCGGCCTGATCCGGCAGGGCGGTGACTCGCTTTCCTGGATGGCGCTGTGGGAGCCGAACAAATTCTGGTTCACGCCGGACCGGCGCGGCGGTGTTGCCTACCAGCAGCACGGCAACGTGGCGCTGACCCTCGCCGGCCCGTTCGGCCCGGCGGAGCTCCACGAGGACACCGCCGCCGCGTTCGTCCGCTACTGCGCCGAACACGCCCTCATCCCGTGCTTCTACTCCTGCACGGATCAGCTGTGGCCATTGCTGCAGTCGCGGGGCTTCCGCCGGGTGGGCGTGGCACAGGAAACCAGGCTGGCCGTGCGGGAACTCGAATTCAAGGGCAAGGAATGGCAAAACGTCCGGACCGCCCTGAACCGGGCCGCCAAAACGGGAGTGCAGGCCGTGTGGGGGCGCTACAGCGACTTCCCGGCGCCGCTGCGGCTCCAGCTCAGCGAGGTCTCCGAGGAATGGGCCGCGCAGAAGTCCGTGCCGGAAATGGGCTTCACGCTCGGCGGCCTCGACGAACTCGACGACGACGAGGTGCTGTGCTGCCTGGCCGTCGACGCCGAAGGCCAGGTCCAGGGCGTCACCAGCTGGTTGCCGGTGTTCCAGGACGGTCAGCTGGTCAGCTGGACCCTGGACTTCATGCGCAGGCGCGGCGAGTCCTTCCCCGGCGTCATGGAGTTCCTGATCGCCTCCGCCGTCCTGGAGCTGCGGAGCTCGGTGGAGCTCATTTCGCTGTCCGGATCCCCGCTCGCCAAGGACACTGCCGCCACCAAGCCCGACGGCCTGGCGGGCATCCTCGACGTCGTGGGCCGGGCGCTTGAGCCGGTCTATGGCTTCCGGTCCCTGGCCACGTTCAAATCCCGGTTCAAGCCCGACTACCGCACGCTGTACCTGTACTACCAGGACCCGCTGCAGCTGCCGGCCATCGGACGCGCGCTGAGCCGGGCCTACCTGCCCGGCCTGTCAGTGCGGCACAGTGCGCGGCTGCTGAGGACCCTGGTCCGCTAATTGCACGGGGCGGCCAATTGCGGACGGACCATTCCGGAACGCCGGCGCGAATGCGAATTGCCAAAAAAATGATCCCCGGCACTAATGCCGAGGATCATTCATCGCGGAGACTGCCTGGGGCAGCTCCCCAGCGGGAGACTAGACCAGCGTGACGCCGGTGGCCTGGGGGCCCTTGGCGCCCTGGCCGATCTCGAACTGAACGCGCTGGTTCTCGTCGAGGGTCTTGAAGCCGCCGGTCTGGATCTCGGAGTAGTGAACGAAGACATCGCCATCGGAGTCATCCGGGGTGATGAAGCCGAAGCCCTTTTCAGCGTTGAACCACTTGACGGTTCCCTGTGCCATGAATTTCTCCTCATTATGGATCTTGTTTAAGTCCGGCACACTTCGTGCCGCACTTGGTCACTCTGCGAGAAGAACCTTGGCTGTCTGACCGGGCGGACCCGGGCTTCGGCGGCAGGAGCTTCACGCTCGCAACATGTCTTGCGAGCATGAAAATACACCTACACAAAGACTTGTATAAGAATTTCATGACAGTTGCGTCAGGTCAACGGGCGGGACGGAGAATTCTCTAAATTTTGTACAAAGAACGGATGAACCGCGGTAGCAACGAATTCCCGCAGCAGGTTATCCGGAATGCGGTGCCAGCCATTGTCCGGCGCGCATTACTTTCGAAAGCGCCAGGTCCGCAGTGACCACAACGGCGTCCGCCCGGTGCCCGCGGCGCAGGCTGCCGATTTCCGTGCCGAGTCCGAGGACGGCCGCGGGGACCGCCGTGGCGGACCGGACGGCGTCGGTGAGGTCAACCCCAGCGGCCACTGTCTCTGCCACCACCTGCAGCAGCGTGGCCGTGCCGCCCGCCAGGGCTCCGGTGGCATCGAGGGTCGCGGCCCCGTCCGTGACAGTGACGGCGGCGGGACCGAGCCGAAAACGGCCGTCGGGGAGGCCGGTGGCAGCCATCGAGTCCGTCACCAGTGCGATGTTGGCCGCGCCTGCGAGCTGGAACACGGTGGCCACCATCAGCGGGTCCAGGTGGGAGCCGTCCGCGACCAGCTCCAGCACGGCGGCCCCTGACGCGGCGCTGCGCAGGCAGGCGGCAACTGCCCCGGGGGAGCGGTGGTGCAACGGCGGCATGGCGTTGAACAGGTGGGTGACGGTGGGACGTGCCCTGCCGCCGTCGACTCCTGCGGACTGCAGTCCCGTCCGGGCCGCCGCCAGCGACGCCGCGGCGGTGGCGGCGTCGGCGTCGGTGTGGCCGAGCGAAGGGATGACTCCCTGCCGGGTGAGGGCCGCAACGAGGGCATCGGCACCGGGTAGCTCCGGAGCGTAGGTCATGGTGGCCAGGGTCCCGTCCGCCGCCGCGAGGAGCTCAGCCAGCAGCCCGGGGTCCGGGTCGCGCAGGAAGGCCGGGTCCTGGGCGCCGCAGCGCGCGGCGGAGAGGAACGGGCCCTCCAGATGGATTCCGGCCAGCAGCCCCTCGGCGCTCAGCCCGGCGTGGACGCTGGTTGCGTGCAGCAGGTCCTGCCGGGAAGCCGTGACCAGGCTGGCCAGCAGGGTGGTGGTCCCGGAGCGGTGCAGGAAATCAATGGCGCGGCGCGAGGACTCCGGGTTCCCGGACGGGAAGTCCCCGCCGAATGCGCCGTGGCAGTGGAGGTCCACGAGTCCCGGCAGGATCAGGGACCCGGCCGGAAGCCGCGTCACGGCGGCGCCGGCGAAGCCCGCCGGATCGAAACGGTCCCGCGGCCCGGCGTAGGCGATCCGCCCGTCGTCGATGGCGAGAACGGCGTCCGCGGTCCGGCCGCCGTCGCTGACGATCGTCCCGTACAGGAGCATGCGTCCTGAAGGGCGGTGCGCGGGTGCCGCCGGGGCTGGGATCGGAGGGTGGCTCATGGACTGAGTCTAGGCACCGGCGGCGGCAGGCCTTAGAACAGCCGGGATTCGCTGTCGTCGACGCCGCGCATGGCGTCGTAGTCGAGCGTGAGGCAATCGATGCCGCGGTCCTTCGCGAGGACCCTCGCCTGCGGCTTGATCTGCTGGGCGGCGAAAACGCCGCGCACCGGGGCCAGCAGCGGGTCGCGGTTCAGCAGTTCGAGGTACCGGGTGAGCTGCTCGACGCCGTCGATGTCCCCGCGGCGCTTGAGCTCAATGGCGACCGTGGCGCCGTCGGCGTCCCGGGCCAGGATGTCCACCGGGCCGATAGCGGTGAAATACTCCCGGCGGATCAGGGTGAAGCCGGTGCCGAGGAGCTCGATCTGGTCGGCCAGCAGCCGCTGCAGGTCCGCCTCCACACCGTCCTTGATCAGGCCCGGGTCCTGCCCCAGCTCGTGGGACGTGTCGTGCAGTTGCTCGTGGATGTTGATGATCAGCCGGTCATCGGTCTTGGCGGACTGGACCGTCCACTGCTCGACCACGCCGACCTCGACGTCGATCTCCTCCGGGGTCGAGACGCGCAGCGATGCCGGCGGACTCATCCAGTTCAGCGGCTTGTAGGATCCCCCGTCCGAGTGGACCAGGACGGAGCCGTCCGCCTTGACCAGCAGGAGGCGGGTGGCCAGCGGAAGATGGGCTTTGAGCCGGCCGACGTAATCGACGGAGCAGCGGGCTATGACTAAACGCACCCGGTCAACT
>JBKKDK010000180.1:0-11956 GCA_046708245.1 Arthrobacter sp. | reverse complement strand
GTCCTCGTGATGTTGCTTTTGGGAATCATGGAGTTCGGCCGCGCCTACAACGCCCAAGTCACCCTCTCCAGCGCCGCCCGCGAAGGCGTCCGGGTCATGGCCATCGGCAACAACGCCACGGCCGCCCGAACCGCAGTCAAAAATGCGGCCACCGGGCTGCAGCCTGCCCTGGCGGACGGGAACATCACCATCACTCCGACCAGCTGCGCGGCAGGAGTCCAGACAACGGTGAAGATCACCTACACGCTGACCACGATGACCGGAATCGCCGGGCCGTTCCCCATGGAAGGCAAGGGAGTCATGCTATGCGGCGGCTAGGCAGGAGCGCGTCGGCGGCTCATGACGGCGAGCGCGGAGCCATCAGCGTCCTGGTGGCCATCCTCATGGTGGCGCTTCTGGGCTTTGCCGCCCTGGCGGTCGACGTCGGGATGTTGTACGCCGAGCGCACCCAGCTTCGCAACGGATCCGACGCCGCAGCGATCGCCGTGGCGCAAAAATGCGCCAAGGACATCAACGACGCCGAGTGTTCCGCTTCCTCGCCACTGGCGCGCAGCCTGACCAGCAGCAATGCCGGCGACGGATTAAGCAACGTCGCATCCCTTGCCCTGGACAAGACGGCCCGCACCGTCTCTGTCACTGCCGGATCACAGGAAGCCGGAAAGACACCAAACCAGGTTTCGCTGTTCTTCGCCCGCGCCTTAGGCGTCAACACCACGGAGGTCACGGCCGCTTCCACAGTCCAGTGGGGCAGCCCGCTCGCCGGCCCTACGGCATTCCCCGTCGCCTATTCGATCTGCCAGGTCAAGAATCACGTGGACGGCACGCTCCAGCTGCTGCAGAACCACGGCAGCAACGCCAACCCGGACTGCCTCTACGGACCATCAGGGGCAGCAGTGGAAGGAGGCTTTGGCTGGCTGACAAACGACCCGGGGATCTGCGGGGCACTGATCGACCTTGCCGTTGCCGAAGGCGGAAGCGACCCCGGCAACAGCGCCCCGGGCTCCTGCCAGGCAACTTTGACCAACTGGGCCACCGAGATCACGGCTGGCCGCGACGTAGTGGTCTTCCTCCCGGTCTTCGACAAGGTAACGGGCACCGGTGCCGGTGCCGTCTATAGTCTGACGACGTTTGCCGCTTTCAAGGTCAAGGGCTGGAGTTTCAGCGGAGACAACAAGCTGCCGAACTCGTTCCAAAACACAACCGCCTCTGTGTCGAGCTCCGTGGCCTGCGACGGGAACTGCAGAGGCATCATCGGCAGCTTCATCAAATATGTGTCCCTGGCGGATGGCTTCACCCTCGGCCCCGTCGACTCCAACGGAGCCACCATCGTCCGAATCATCGAATAGCACGATCTTCACCCCCGTAGTTCATCAACCGGTTCAGGAGCAGTTTTTGAAGTCACGCTTATTGGCAGGAGTGGCGGCCGTAGTGCTCGCCCTTGTCGGAGCCATCCTTGTAATCAGCTACGCCCAAGGAGCTGACACCCGGGCCGTGCAGAACCTGGAACCGGTGGACGTTCTGGTAGTGGCCAAGGCCGTCCCGGCGGGCACCTCCGTGGAGACCCTCCAGCCGTTCCTCGCGACCGAGAAGCTCCCGGGCACAGCTGTGGCACAGTCCGCGGTGAAGACGCTGGCCGGAATAACCGGGAAAGTCACCGCCGTCGAGCTGCTGCCGGGCGAACAGCTTGTCGCGGAGCGACTGATAGCTCCGGAAGAGCTCAAGTCCAGCGGGTCCGTGCAGGTCCCGGACGGGCTGCAGGAAGTTTCATTCCAGCTTGAACCGCAGCGCGTCGTCGGTGGCCGGATCCAGCCGGGCGACCACGTGGGTGTCTTCATCAACCTGGCCAGTGGCGGCAACGAAGCCAAGGCAGAAAGGAAGACCACCCAGCTGGCCATCCACAAAGTGCTCGTAACGGCGGTGCAGCGCGCCCCCGTGGCCACTCCGTCCGCCGCGCCATCGACAGACGGCAGCACCGCACCGGCCGAGGACACCTCGCTGCCGACGGGTTCACTCTTGCTGACCGTCGCGGTCAGTGACGTCCACGCAGCCAAGATCGTCTTCGCCGCGGAGTTCGAGAAGATCTGGCTCAGCAAGGAACCGCTCAACGCCACGGAAGGCGGCCCCACGATCATGCAAGTACCGGAGGTCTACAAGTGAGCCGCTTTGTCCTGATCACCCCTGACACCGACTTCGACGCCCGGGTGCGCCAGGCCCTCGCAGGCGGCCTGCCGGGCGGGCTGCAGACGTTTGCCGCCATCAACCCGGTGGATCCGGGTGAACTGTTCGCCAACCTGAACCAGGAACGCCCCGAGGTGCTGATCCTCGGTCCGGGCGTACCCGTGGAGGACGCCCTGACCCTCGCCACGGTCTTCGGCGTGCAGGTGCCCGAGCTCAGCGTCGTCCTCGTGGGCGAACCGGACCCGTCCTTCGTCCTGCTTGCCATGCGCGCCGGAATCCGGGACATCCTCAGCCCCGAGTCCGATCCCGCCCAGATCCGGATGCTGCTCGAGCGCGCCTGCCAGTCCTTCACCAGCCGGAGCCGGACCGCGGCCGTCCAGCAGTCCGAGAGCCGCAAGGGCCTGGTCATCGGCGTCTTCTCCCCAAAGGGCGGCGTCGGAAAAACCACGATTGCCACCAACATCGCCATAGGCCTGGGAAAGGTCGCCCCCATGGGGGTGGTCATTGTGGACCTTGACCTGCAGTTCGGGGACGTCGCCTCCGGGCTCTACCTCAACCCCGAGCACACCGTAACGGACGCCGTCTCGGCGGCGGCCAGCCAGGATTCGCTGGTCCTCAAGGCCTTCCTGACGGTCCATCCCAGCAACATCTATGCCCTCTGCGGGCCGCGGACGCCGGACGAAGCCGACGACATCACCCCGGAGCAGGTCACCCGGCTGCTCGAGCAGCTCGCGGAGCAGTTCCAGTACGTAGTGGTGGACACCGCGCCCGGGCTGCCGGAAGTCGGGCTTGCCGCCCTGGAACAGTGCACCGACGTGGTGTGGGTGACCGCCATGGACGTTCCCAGCATCCGCGGGCTGCGCTCGGGGCTGCAAATCCTGCGCCGGCTGGACCTGCTGCCGGAGAACCGGCACGTCGTGCTGAACATGGCCGACTCGAAATCCGGGCTGAGCGTCCAGGACGTCGAAGCAACCATCGGGGCGCCGGTGGATGTCAGCATCCCCCGGTCCAAAGCCGTGGCGTTCTCCACCAACCGCGGCATCCCGGTGCTCCAGGACGGCCGGAAGGACCCTGCCGTGAAGGGGCTCCGGCAACTCGTGTCCCGGTTTGATCCGTCGTGGCGCGCCACGGCGCAGAAGAAGCTGCACCGCCGGGTGGTGGTGTAAGTGAAGCTGTCCGAACGCCTCCGCACCGCCGAAGGAACCCCCGCCGACGCCCCCGCTGCCACGCCGCCGTCCCGCTCCGGCGGCACGACGACGGCGCCGCCGGCCGCCGTCGCCGCCTCCCCCGCCCCGGTACCCCAACCGTCGTTCCCGGAACCGCAGGAGGTGCCCCGATCCCGGGGGCAGCAGCCGGTGGACGTCTTTGCCGCGCTCAAACAGCGCGCGGCCACTGCCCTGTTCGAACGGATGGGGGCGCGCTTCAACGACTCCGCCATCAAGGAAGACGAACTCCGCACCTCGGCTCGCGAGGAACTCATTCGGATCATCGACGCCGAGCAGGTCCCGCTGTCCGCCGAGGAGCGTTCCCGCCTGGTCCGCGACGTGGCCGACGACGTCCTGGGCTACGGGCCGCTGCAGCGGTTCCTGGACGATCCCGCCGTCACCGAAATCATGGTGAACCGGATGGACCAGATCTATGTCGAACGCAACGGCAAGCTGACCCTGACCGAATCGCGTTTCAGCTCCGAGGACCACCTGCGCAAGGTCATCGAGCGGATTGTGTCCAAGGTGGGCCGCCGCATCGACGAGTCGTCCCCGCTGGTGGATGCGCGGCTCGAGGACGGGTCCCGCGTCAACGCCGTCATTCCGCCGCTCGCGGTCGGGGGGTCCTCGCTGACGATCCGAAAGTTCAGCAAGGTGCCGCTGACGGTCCGGAACCTCATCGAATTCGGCACGCTGACCCCGGAAATGGCGGAGCTGCTCAACGCCTGTGTCCGGGCCAAGTTGAACATCATCGTCTCCGGCGGCACCGGCACGGGCAAGACAACCCTGCTGAACGTGCTGTCCTCGTTCCTTCCGCACGACGAGCGGATCGTGACGATCGAGGACGCCGTCGAGCTCCAGATCCAGCAACAGCACGTGGTGCGGCTGGAAAGCCGTCCGCCGAACACCGAGGGTAAGGGCGAGGTCACGATCCGTGAGCTGCTGAGGAATTCCCTGCGTATGCGCCCGGACCGGATCGTGGTGGGTGAGGTCCGTGGCGGTGAGTCGCTGGACATGCTCCAGGCCATGAACACCGGCCACGACGGCTCGCTCTCGACGGTGCACTCGAACTCCCCGCGCGACGCCGTCGCCCGGCTGGAAACCCTGGTCCTGATGGCGGGCATGGACTTGCCGCTGCGCGCCATCCGGGAGCAGATCGCCTCGGCCGTCAACGTGATCGTCCAGATCTCCCGGCTTCGGGACGGTACCCGCCGGATTACGCACGTCACGGAAGTCCAGGGCATGGAAGGGGACATCGTCACGCTCCAGGACGCCTTCGTCTTTGACTTCTCTGCCGGCGTCGACGCGCACGGCAGGTTCCTCGGCAAGCCGGTCCCCACCGGAATCCGGCCCCGGTTCATCGACCGTTTCGAGGACCTTGGCATCCACGTCTCGCCGAGTGTGTTTGCTGCACCGCTAACCACGGCCGGACGGGTGTGAGGCGGCCATGACGCTGCTGCCTGTCGGAGTCGTGTTGCTCTTCACCGCCGTCCTGCTGCTGGGTTACGCGGTGCTCGCCGCGGGCGGCGCCAGTGTGCCGCTGGACCGGCGGCGGCCGCCCCGGGAACAGTCCGATTCCCAACTGTCTCGGTTCGCCGGCTCGGCAGTGAACCTCGTGGACGGATTCTTTTCGCGGCGGAAGGTCCGGCTCTTCGACCGCGAAACCCTGGAAGACGCCGGGCTGCGGCTGAGCCAGGCCGACTTCTTTGTGCTGCTTGCCGCCGGGGCCCTCGTCGGCGCGCTGGCGGGCCTGGTGGTCGCCGGTCCGCTGCTGGCGGTGCTCCTGGTCCTACTGGCGCCGTTCGTGGGGCACCTTGTGATCGGCTTCCTGACGGGCAAGCGCCGGGCCAAATTCGATGAGCAACTCGGCGACACGCTCCAGCTGCTCGCCGGCGGCCTCCGGGCCGGGCACAGCATCCTGCGCGCCATTGACGCCGCCGCCACCGAGTCGCAGAGCCCGACGTCAGAAGAAATGCGCCGGGTGGTCACGGAGACCAGCCTGGGCCGCGACCTGCTGGCCTCGCTGACCAACACGGCGGAGCGGATGCGGAATGAGGACTTTGTCTGGATCGCCCAGGCCATCCAGATCAACCGTGAAGTGGGCGGCAACCTCGCCGAGGTGCTGGACCAGGTGAATGAGACCATCCGCGAGCGCAGCGAGATCAAGGGGCACATCAAATCCCTCGCCGCGGAAGGCAAGTTCTCCGCCTACATCCTCATGGCCATGCCCATCGGCATCGTGGTGATGCTGATGCTGGTCAACCCCGGCTACATGAACGTTATGTTCACCCATCCCCTGGGCTGGACCATGATCGTGGCCTCCATCATCCTGATGACCATCGGCGGTCTGTGGATGCGCAAGATCATCGACCTGAAGTTCTGAGGCCGGAATGGATTCCCGAATACTGCTAGCGCTCCTACTCGTCTCCCTGCCGCTCGGCTACCTTGGCTGGTCCCTGCTCTCCGTGGACCGGAAATCGCAGCGTGCCATCCAGGGGATGCTGGCGCTCGGCGAGGGTGCGGCCGAGGTTGCGGAACGCAAGCGCAGGAACGTCCTGGCGCAGATCGGCTACCGCCTGACGCCGCCCGGCTACATCCGGAAGCTCGACAAGCTGCTGGCCCTTGCCGGCCGGCCGGCCTCACTGCCGCTGGGGCGGGTCCTGGCGGCCAAGCCCGCCCTTGGCCTGACCGGCATCGCTCTCGGCTTCTACATCGGCAGCATCGGGCCGACGCCGATCATCAAGATGGTGGGAGTCTTTGTAGCACTGCTGGGCTATTTCATCCCCGATCTCCTGCTCTACAGCAAGGGCCAGGAACGTCAGAAACTCATTCAGCTGGAACTGGCCAACACCCTGGACCAGATGCTCATCTCGGTGGAGGCAGGCCTCGGTTTCGAAGGCGCCATGGCGCGGGCCGGCGAAAACGGCAAGGGGCCCCTCGCGGAAGAGCTGGTCCGGACCCTGCAGGACATGCAGGTGGGCAGGAGCCGGCGCGAGTCGTACCTGGCGCTGTCCGAGCGGACCAACATACCCGAGCTGCGCAGCTTTGTGCAGGCCGTGGTACAGGCGGACACCTACGGAATCGCTATCAGCCGCGTGCTCCGGATCCAGGCGAAAGTGATGCGGGTGAAGCGCCGGCAGCGGGCCGAGGAAAAGGCCATGAAGCTGCCGGTCACCATCTTGTTCCCGCTGCTCTTCTTCATCTTCCCGGTGCTGTTCATCGCCATCCTGGGCCCCGCCGTGATCAACGCGATGACCACTTTCAGTGGCCCGTAGCGGCCGGGAAGCCCGGCGGCGCCGGGGTCCTGCGCGGGATGCCACAAGGAATGCCGAAAGGTTTCCGCAGGATAGCCCGGAGCGTGAATCCTACTCCGGCAGAGGCGGTAGCGTGGTCGCATGTCCTTCTTAGCTGCCCCAGACGACGGAGACGCGAGCGCGGCCCTCTCCCCCGAAGCTTCCCCCGGCGGGGCAGGGCTCAGCGTCCCGTCGGCAGTGGCCGTCCCGGACCCGCTGGCTGGCGGCCCGGCCTCCGTGCCTCCGCTCGTGGATCCCGCGGCGCTCCAGGACCTTGGCGTTCAGCTGGACGACCCCGGAGTCGCCAAGGATTTCGCCCGCGACTACACGAAGATGTGGCAGCAGCGTTACCGTTCCCTGGCGTCGGCCCTCGCCGGCAGTGACGAGGTCGCGGCCCTCGACGCCGTGCTGAGCCTGAAGACGTCCTCGGAGATGGTGGGAGGCATCCGCCTGGCCCGGCTGGCAGCGGAGCTCGAACAGGCCGTCCTGGGAGGGGACATGGGGCGCGCCCGGTCCCTTCTGGGCGAGGTGGCTGAACGCGGCAGCGAGACCGTGGACGAGCTCCAGTTCAGCTACGTCCTTTGGGAAGACTAGCCTCGCTCGGGCGCCAGCCGGTAGCCCACGCCGCGGATGGTCTGCAGCCAGCGCGGCTCCAGCGGATCCTCGCCGAGCTTGCGACGAAGGTTGCCCATGTGGACCTCCACCGCCCGCTCATCGGATTCGCTGATGTAAGCATCCGCGCGGTAGTACTCACCGCGGACCACCCTGACCAGCTCGGCCTTGGACCGGACCGCGCCGGCCCCCTTCAGCAGGGCATGCAGCAGGTCGAACTCGCTGCGGGTGAGGCTCTTGGCCGAGCCATCGACCGTTACCGTACGGGTTTCCGGATTCAGGGCCAGGCCGTTGTGCCGGAGCACGGAATCGTTGACCACTGCGGCGCTCCGGGCGTCCGGACCTGAATTGACCGGGTTAGCGGATGGGCCCGCCCCGTCCAGGCGTGGCCGCCGCATCATCGCCGCCACCCGGGCCCGCAGTTCGCGGGGCCGGAACGGTTTGCTGAGGAAATCATCCGCGCCGGTATGCAGCGCCGTGAGGGTATCAAGCTCGTCCGTCCGGGCGGTCAGCATCACGACGTACGCGTCGCTGAACTGCCGGATCTGGCGCAGCACTTCGTAGCCGTCGATGTCGGGCAGGCCCACGTCGAGGGTCACCACGCTGGCGTCCCGGCGCCGCACGACGTCGACCCCCTCCCGTCCGCCCGCCGCGGAATGGACTTCAAAGCCCGCCTGGCTCAGCACTGCCTCGACAAGATTGCGCACATCATCGTCGTCTTCCACAACGACGGCGACTCCAAGGTCGGTCATGGCTCCCCTCACATCTGGTGCTGCTCCGCGGTCTGACCCCGTTGCAACCCCACTTTTCGGTGGACTCGCAACAGTATCGTCAGGATACTCACGCCGGCAGCCGCTAGCGGCTGCGGCGCGGCAACACAAGCCACATTACCCATTTTTGTGTCAAGTTTGTGTGACAAGGGTGTAAAACTGAATCAGCGAGGAAAGGGCACGGCTTCATTGGGTGAACTACAACTGTTTCAGGGGGCGGACGGTGTGACGTCGGTTCTGCCCGTGGCCCTGGTGTCCGCCGTGCTCCTGCTGGCAGTGGTGACCGTGGCAGCCCTGATCATGGGCTCCCGGCTGCAGTCCCAGCTTGCGGAGGGCCGCGAACGAGAACGCGTGCTGCGCACCGTGCTGGACACTGTCGACGTCGGAATCGTGGCCCTCGACGGGACCGGCCGGCGCATCCTGACCAACAGCTGGCAATCGGAGCTGGAGGCCTCGGCGGCACCGCCAGGGGCTGCGGCGCCGCCGCCCGAAGCCGATCTGCTGCTGGCCGGCCACGCCCAGCAGGCGCCGCTCCCGCCCGACCGGCGCCCCGTCCGCCGTGCGGCGGCCGGAGAGACCTTTGCGGACTATCTTGTGTGCTTTGGCGAGGCGCCCGGGGGCAGGGTGGTGTCCACCGGGGCCCGTCCGCTGACGGGCGACGACGGCGGATCCGCCGGAGCCGTGGTCCTGTTCAACGAGGTGACCGGGCTGATGGAAGCCCTCGCGGCCAAGGACGAGGTTGTCTCCACCGTCTCCCACGAGTTCCGGACCCCGCTGACCTCCATCATCGGCAACCTGGACCTCGTCCTCAGCGACTCCGAGGAGCTGCCGGCACAGGCAGTCCGCCGGGTCGAGGTGGCGCAACGGAACGCGGAACGGCTGCTGGCCCTCGTGTCGGATCTGCTGATGTCCGCCAGCTCGGCGGTGCATGTCCGTCCGCGGCGGACCGACGTCGCCAGCCTCGTGGAGGCCAGCCTCGGCTCCGCCCACGCCCATGCCCGGTCCGCGAGCGTCTCGCTCGCCATGGACGTTGCCGGCCCGCTGTGGGCCCAGCTGGATCCAATGCGAATCGGCCAGGCGCTGGACAACCTCGTGTCCAACGCCATCAAGTACTCCCCCGACGGCGGCACCGTCCGGGTCTCCGCCAGCGCCGAGGGCGGCACGGTGCGCCTGCGGGTCCAGGATGACGGGATGGGCATGACCGCGGCGGACGCCGAGAAGGTCTTTACCCGGTTCTACCGCAGTCCGGCGGTGCGGGAGGGGTCCATTCCGGGGGCCGGGCTCGGGCTCTCGATCACCAAGGCAATCGTCGAACGCCATGGCGGGACAGTCTCGTGCAGCACCCGTCCCGGTGCCGGGAGCACATTCACGGTGGAACTCCCCGCGGATGGGCCGGCGGGCTCCTAGCCGGGCCGGCTACTGGCGCAGCGCGCGGGTCAGCTCGGCCCGGGCCAGCAGGCCGGCGGCCGAGGGGTAGGCAACTTCCTCAAGCACCAGCGGGTGCGGTGCCGCCAGCACGGACTTGGCGTCCCGCTGCCGGGCGAGCAGCCGTTCCAGCAGCCAGCCCGGCGACTCAACGCCTTCCCCCACGAACAGCGCCGAGCCCACGAGGGACCGCACCATGTTGTGGCAGAACGCATCGGCCTGGACCGTGGCGACAATGACACCGTCGGATCCGCGGGCAAATTCAAAGCGCTGCAGTTCCCGGATGGTCGTGGCACCTTCCCGGGGTTTGCAGTAGGACCTGAAGTCCTGCAGCCCCAGCAGCGGAGCGGCGCCCTCGTTCAGGAGGTCCACATCGAGCCGCTCCCTGTGCCACAGCGTCGAGGTCCGGCCCAGCGGATCCCACAGCGCCGGACCGTCCGCGATCCGGTAGCTGTAGCGGCGCCAGAGGGCGGAGAACCGGGCGTCGAATCCCTCCGGCGCCACACAGACCTCATGCACTTCGATCGCCCCGGTCAGGTCCCCCAGCCCTCGGCTCAGGGCGCCGCGGAGTCGTCGGAGCAGGGCGACGGCGGGATCCAGTTCCGCGCCCCGGTTCAGGCCCAGCCACTCCGCCTCGCTGAGGTCCAGGTGGACCACCTGGCCGCGGGCGTGCACGCCGGCGTCGGTGCGGCCCGCAACCGTGACGCGGATCGGCCGGCGGATCAGCAGCTGCAAAGCCTCTTCGAGGGTGCCCTGGACGGTACGTCGCCCGGGCTGGACGGCCCACCCGCTGAAAGGGCCGCCGTCGTACGCAAGATCAAGGCGGATACGCAAAAACCCGCCGCCCCCCATGACGGGGGCAGCGGGTTTTGGCTCGTTCATAGACTTAAGTCTATGCGAATAAATCAGCGAATTACTTCGCGTCCTTCTTGGAGTCAACGGCTGCTTCCTCAGCGGCCGGAGCCTCTTCGGTAGCTGCAGCTTCGGTCTCAGTGACCTCAGCCTCGGGAGCCTCTTCGGTCTCGGCAACCGGAGCTGCTTCGGCCTTTTCGGCGTCCTTCTTGTCGGCATCGCGCTTGGCAGCGGTCGTAGCCTCGGCTACAACGGCCTGCTTTGCCGAAACCGGCTCAAGAACCAGTTCGATGACAGCCATGGGGGCGTTGTCGCCCTTGCGGTTGCCGATCTTGGTGATGCGGGTGTAGCCGCCGTCGCGGTTCTCCACTGCCTGTGCAATGTCG
Source organism: Arthrobacter sp. (assembly GCA_046708245.1). Classification (GTDB taxonomy): domain Bacteria; phylum Actinomycetota; class Actinomycetes; order Actinomycetales; family Micrococcaceae; genus Arthrobacter. Next base: position 1,235 of record JBKKDK010000180.1, on the reverse strand, counting down.
GTGAACAGCTCGTGGACGATGCCCTTGTTGCTGATCAGGCCGAGTACACGGCGGCGGGACGCGAGGTCGCCACGCTTGGCGAAAGTCACCAGACGCTCGGCGTAGGGCTTCAGTCGCTTGGCCTTGGTCACCGTGGTGGTGATCCGCTTGTGCTCGAACAGTGCGGCGGACAGGTTCGCGAGCATGAGACGCTCGTGAGCCGCTCCGCCTCCGAGGCGCGGACCCTTAGCGGGGGTAGGCATAATAGTTTCTCCTCATATGGAAGCCAGTAGGCTGCGCACACCGTGGTGCACCCAGCCAGCCGGCCAAGATCTGTTTGTTAGAGTTCGTCGTCGCTGAACGCGGCGTCGTCCTCTTCAATTGCTGCGGCGCGTGCTGCGAGGTCAAAACCGGGAGGCGAGTCCTTGAGGGACAGGCCCAGTTCAACCAGCTTTGCCTTGACCTCGACAATGGACTTCGCACCGAAGTAACGGATGTCCATCAGGTCAGCCTCGGAGCGGGCAACGAGTTCACCCACGGTGTGGATGCCCTCACGCTTGAGGCAGTTGTAGGAACGGACGGTGAGGTCCAGATCCTCGATCGGCAAGGCCATGTCCGCTGCCAGGGCAGCGTCCGTCGGCGACGGGCCAATCTCGATACCTTCAGCTGCGGTGTTCAGCTCACGAGCCAGACCGAACAGTTCCACCAAGGTGGTGCCTGCGGAAGCAACAGCATCGCGCGGAGCGATGGCCTGCTTGGTCTCGACGTCGACAATGAGCTTGTCGAAGTCGGTGCGCTGCTCAACACGGGTAGCTTCCACGCGGAAAGTTACCTTCATGACCGGCGAGTAGATCGAGTCAACCGGAATACGGCCAATCTCGGAGTCGCCGGACTTGTTCTGAGCTGCCGAAACGTAGCCACGGCCGCGCTCGATGGTCAGTTCGAGTTCGAACTTGCCCTTCGAGTTCAGAGTGGCAATGTGCAGATCCGGGTTGTGGAATTCGACGCCGGCCGGCGGAGCGATGTCCGCGGCGGTGACGACTCCGGGGCCCTGCTTGCGCAGGTAAGCAACAACCGGCTCATCGTGCTCGGAGGAAACCGAAAGGTTCTTGATGTTCAGGATGATCTCGGTGACATCTTCCTTGACACCCGGAACCGTGGTGAACTCGTGCAGCACGCCATCGATCCGGATGCTGGTTACAGCGGCACCGGGGATGGAGGAGAGCAGGGTACGGCGGAGGGAGTTTCCGAGGGTG
>JBKKDK010000179.1:0-3713 GCA_046708245.1 Arthrobacter sp. | reverse complement strand
AGCGAGGCCGGGGAGCACGCTAGGCGCTAGAGTCTATAGAGCGCCGACAAGGTGCCCGGCTCCGGCCGGCAGGGATTTAGCGGAGGTAAATAGTGGCCAAGGCAGCACCGGCGGAACAGTTGAAGTTGCTCGAATTGCAGGGACTTGATGCCAAGCTCAAGTCCTTGTCCAACCGCCGACGAAGCCTTGAAAGCGACTCCCGGATCACCGATCTTGAGGCCGCCCTCAGCGTGGCCAACGGCGAACTCGGGGCCGCGAAGGTGGCTGTCCACGACGCCGAACTCGAGCTCAAGCGCGCAGAGGCCGACGTCGAGCAGGTCGCCACCCGGATCGAACGCGACGAGGCGAGGCTGAACAGCGGCACGGGCCTGTCCAAGGACCTCGTCGCCCTGCAGCGCGACCTCGTCTCCCTCAACAAGCGCCGCTCCGACCTCGAGGATGTGGAACTCGAGGTGCTGGAACGCCTGGACTCGCTGCGCCTCCGGCAGGCCTCGCAGCAGCAGATCGTTGATGATATCCAGGCCTCCTTCGGCGGGATCCGCGCCGAACTGGACGAGCAGCTGGCCGAGATCGCCGCGGAAGCCACGGTGGTGCGCGGGAAGCGCGCCGAGTTCGCCGGCGAACTGGATCCGGGCATGCTCGGCATTTACGAGAAGACCCTGGCCAAGCGCGGCGTCGGCGCCGCACGGCTGTTCCACGGCACCTCGGAGGGCTCCGGCATGCACCTGAGCCCCGGCGACCTCGCCGAAATCAAGGCCGCGGCCGAGGACGACATCGTGTTCTGCCCGGATTCCGGCTGCATCCTGGTCCGTTCCGCCGAGTGGGCCTAACGCCCGCTGACGGCGCGGCGTAGCCGCCGCTACAGGATGATGTTGAGGGTGTGCGGCTTCCGGGCCGTGCCCCCGAAAAGTTCCGCCGTCCATTTTTCGGCCGCCGCCTTTTGCAGCTGGGCGGGCGTCTCCGGTGCCTTGCCCCGGCGGGTCAGCAGGTGCCGGGCCAGTTCGCCGCGGGTGTGCTTGGCGAAGTGGCTGACCACCTTGCGCACGCCGCCCACCTCCGTGAAGACATTCACGGCGACGGTCTGCGCCGGCGGGGGAGTCCACGCCGCCGCATAGGTGCTGGAGCGGCAATCCACTAACAGCTCACCGCCCGTTGCGGCCAGCAGGGCATCGTTAAGCTGCGGTTTCCAGAACGACGCCAGGCGCCCGACGTCGGGCAGCGCGGTTCCCATCGACAGCCGGTAGGCGGGAACCCTGTCCGCGAACCGGATGGCGCCCCAGAGCGCGGAAATCACCAGCACGGACGCCTCCGCCTTCCGGCGCTGCACCGCCGTCAGGGAGCCGTAGCCAAGCGCGTCGTACAGCACCCCGGAATAGATCTGGTGCGCCGGTGCGGCCGGTTCGGCGTGCAGCCGCGTGTTGCGTTCGACGTCGGCCCGCAGCGAGGCGCCCACCCCCAGCAGCGCCAGGGCGTCCACATGGGCGCTGACGGTGCCGAGCGCCTCGAGCACCTTGGCCCGGTAGCTGTTGAGTACGGGGAAGCTCAAGGAGCCCCAGTCGACGGCGTCGCCGCCAGCAGCGGGGGTCTTGCCTTCGGAGGGCGGCAGCAGAATCAGCACCGTCCAATCTTACCGGCGGCCCGGCTCAGCCCAGGTGCCGGCCCAGGAAGGACACCATGTCCGGGAGCACGGACCGCCAGTAGGTCTCGTCGTGCCCGCCCGGCTGGAAGCCGCCCTCGAGCGGACCGGGCAGGGCGCCCACGTAATCCTTCACCGAGGGATACAACTCATCCTCCGTGCCGCAGTCAATCCGCTTCGGCACGGCTGCGAGCCTCGACCGGAGTGCAAAGACATCGTGGGCCGCGAAATCCTGTGCATTGTCGAACGCACCTTCAATCCCGACCCCGTAACGGTCCCAGACGGCAGGGCTCATGGCAGCCACGGCCCGAAGGCCCGGCAGTTTCGCCTGCGAAGCGAGCAGAAGGGCGCCGTAGCCGCCCATGGACAGCCCCAGCAGCGCTGTCCGTCCAGTGTCCAGTCCCCGCTTTTGGAGAAGCGGCAGGAATTCCTGCAGCAACATTGCCTGCGGATCGATGCCGTTAGCGCGCTTGTGCCACCACCAGTTGCCGCCGTCCACCGACGCGAGGGCGAATGGTGTGCCGCCGGCGGCGAGATGGCGCTGAAGGACGTCCTGGGCCTGCAGCAGGTCGAAAATTCCCCGGTTATTGCCGCCCAGTCCGTGAAGGAACAACGCCACCGGGAACCCGGTCCCGGTGCCGCCGGAAAGAACGGGCGTAGCGACGGTCCAGTGTGTGGCTTCCGCCGGACGGAATGCGGAGACGAAGGATCCGACGCTCATGGCAACACTTGGACGAGCGGCGGCCCGGCTCGGCGCAGGGTTGAGGCCCGCTGTGGCCGTCGCCCCGGGGGACGGCGGCGTTACAGCGGGGGCGCAGGCGGCGAGGCCGGACGCGGCCAGAGCCCCGGTCGACAGCTGCAGGAACCGTCGCCGGGACAGCGCTGATTCATCCATCCCCCGATCCTAGCCACCGGGTTGCCGATGCACAGGACCTGTGCCCCAGGCGGCCTTCACCGGCGAAGCGTGGGCTGAAGCGGACTGCGCGGCCTGGTTTTCGCGCGACAGGAAGGCGGACAGCTCGCCGATGGTACTCATCAGCGGTGCCGGGAAGACAACTGTCGAGTTATTGTCCACCGCGATTTCCACCAACGACTGCAGGTTGCGCAACTGCAGTGCCAGAGGGTGCGCCATCATCGTGTCCGAAGCCTGGCCAAGCGCTGTCGCGGCAATGGCCTCGCCTTCGGCGGCGATGATCTTGGCCCGCTTCTCCCGCTCAGCCTCGGCCTGCTTGGCCATCGCACGCTTCATGCCGTCGGGAAGCTGGATGTCCTTAAGCTCCACGAGCGTGACCTCCACGCCCCACTCCAATGTGAGGGCATCGAGAATTGCGCGGATGTCGCTGTTGATGCGCTGTGTCTCGGACAGCGTCTGGTCCAGGCTGTGGCGGCCGACCACTTTCCGGAGCGTGGTCTGGGCGATCTGGTTGATCGCGGCGGCGACGTTCTCGATTGCGACCACGGACTTCACCGCATCAACCACCCGGTAGTAGGCCACCGCGGAAATGTCGACACTGACGTTGTCCTGGGTGATGATGCCCTGCGACTGGATCGGCATGGTCACGATCCGGAGGCTGACGAGGTGAAGCTTGTCGATCACCGGGATGATGAAGCGCAGCCCGGGCATCCGGACGCCGACCACCCGGCCCAGCCGGAACAGGACGCCCTGCTCGTACTGCCGCACAATCCGGATCGACATCCTGCCCAGCGAAAGCACCACAACCACGACGACGATCTGCACAATGATGGCGGTGGGATCCATCGGTTCACTTCCCTTTGCGCACCCGAAGCCAGGGAGCGGCTGCCCCCTTTCCTTGCTTCAATTCTCCCACCGGAGCACCTGTTTGTTTCTGGTGATGGCTGCCGTCCGGTGACCGTAGAATGGACAGCGGATGGGTTGACCAGGCGGCCGCGCGTCACGCAAGTGGCTCGAGGAACGTCCGGGCTCCGCAGAGCAGGGTGGTGGGTAACGCCCACTCGGGGTAACCCGCAGGCCAGTGCCACAGAGAACAGACCGCCCGGCATCGTCCTGTGTTTCACAGGTTGGTGGCCAGGTAAGGGTGAAACGGTGGTGTAAGAG
>JBKKDK010000178.1:0-5174 GCA_046708245.1 Arthrobacter sp. | reverse complement strand
CCCTTGACTTCAAGGATCACGTTGCGGGCATCGTCCGGGTCCCGCGGAATGAGCAGCCGGCGCAGCTTGGCCGAAGCAGTCTCCAGGGCCGCCTCCAGCTCAGGAACCTCGGCGGCAAACTCAGGATCCTCCGAAGCCATCTCCTTGGCCGCAGCCAGGTCATCCTGAAGGGCGTGCCACTTGTGGTAAGCCTCAACAATGCCGTTCAGCTGAGCAGAACGCCGCCCCAACTTCCGCGCCAGCCGCTGGTCAGCATAAACAGCAGGATCCCCCAGCTGCGCCTGGATAGCATCATGCTCATCCAACAGCCCCTGTACGGACTCAAACATTTTCAAAACCTCTTTCGACTCTTTCAAGTCTAGTAACGCGAAAGCGAAGGTGGGCAAACAGCGAAGCCGTTCGGTTTTCTGCCGCCCCGGGAGTGGCACCGGGCCTGCCGGAGCGTTGCGGCGTACGCAGTACGTCGGCCGCAACGCGGAGGGGCGCGGCCGGCAAAAATATGCGACGGCGACCGTCCGTCACCTCCCGCTGTCTGCGTTACTAGACTTAGACGCAGAGCGTTGAAAGGTTTTGAAAATGTTTGAGTCCGTACAGGGGCTGTTGGATGAGCATGATGCCATCCAGGCGCAGCTTGGGGATCCTGCTGTTTATGCTGACCAGCGGCTGGCCCGGAAGCTGGGGCGGCGTTCGGCCCAGTTGAACGGCATTGTCGAGGCCTACCATGCCTGGCACGGCATCGAGGATGACCTGGCTGCCGCCAAGGAGATGGCTGCCGAGGACCCCGAGTTTGCGGCGGAGGTGCCCGAGCTTGAGGCCGCGCTGGAGACGGCCGCGGCCAAGCTGCGCCGGCTGCTGATCCCGCGCGACCCGGACGATGCCCGCAACGTGATCCTGGAGGTCAAGGGCGGCGAAGGCGGCGACGAGGCTGCCCTTTTCGCGGCCGACCTCCTGCGGATGTACACCCGCTACGCGGAATCCCGGGGCTGGAAGACGGAAATGATTTCCGCGAACGAATCCGACCTCGGCGGCTACAAGGATGTCCAGGTGGCCATCAAGGGCAACTCGAACGACCCCGCCGAAGGCGTGTACGCCCGGCTGAAGTTCGAAGGCGGCGTGCACCGGGTGCAGCGCGTCCCCGTGACGGAATCGCAGGGCCGCATCCACACCTCGGCCGCCGGCGTGCTGGTGCTCCCCGAAGTGGACGAGCCCGAGGAACTCGAGATCAACCAGAACGATCTCAAGATCGACGTCTACCGTTCTTCCGGCCCGGGCGGGCAGTCCGTCAACACGACCGACTCGGCCGTCCGCATCACCCACCTGCCCACCGGAATCGTGGTGGCCATGCAGAACGAGAAGTCGCAGCTGCAGAACCGTGAGGCCGGCATGCGCGTCCTGCGGGCCCGCATCCTGGCGCACCAGCAGGAACAGATCGACGCCGAGAACTCCGCCCAGCGCAAGTCGCAGATCCGCACCATGGACCGCTCGGAGCGTATCCGCACGTACAACTACCCGGAAAACCGGATCGCCGACCACCGCACCGGGTACAAGGCCTACAACCTGGACCAAGTCATGAACGGTGACCTGGAACCGGTGATCCAGTCGGCCATCGAGCTGGACGAACAGTCCCGGCTCGACGCCATCGGCGAATAAGCGCCAAGTCCAGTGGTGATGACTGAAGGCCCTGCGCTGAGCCTTGCGGAGGCAGTCCGCGATGCGACAGCCGTGCTGGCCGCAGCCGGGGTTCCCAGCCCGCGGGTCGACGCCGAACTCCTGGCCGGGCACCTCCTCGGCGTCGGCCCCGGCCGGCTCCGGGCCATGCTGCTGGGCGACTCGCCGGCGCCGGAAGGCTACGCCGGGCTGGTGGCGGAGCGCGCGCAGCGGATCCCGCTGCAGCACATCACCGGGGTGGCGCACTTCCGCTACCTGGAACTGTCGGTTGGTCCCGGGGTCTTCATTCCCCGTCCGGAAACCGAATCGGTGGTGCAGCTGGTCATCGACTGGCTAAAGGGCAGCGGCAGGCCGCACCCCAAGGTGGCGGACCTGGGGACCGGTTCCGGAGCAATCGCCGGGTCAATCGCCCATGAAGTGCCCGGCGCCGAGGTTCATGCGGTGGAATTCAGCGAGTTTGCGCACGCGTGGGCCGCGAAGAACCTGCTGCCCCTCGGTGTGCACCTGGTCCGCGGCGATCTGCGCACCGCCCTTCCCGAGCACAACGGCAGCTTCGACGTCGTCGTCTCCAACCCGCCGTATATCCCTGCTGAGGCCATCCCGAACGAACCCGAAGTGGCGTTGCACGACCCGCCCGAGGCGCTCTATGGCGGGGGAGCGGACGGAATGGAGCTTCCGACGGCGGCCGCGGCTTCGGCGGCGCGGCTGCTGCTTCCCGGCGGCTACTTTGTGATGGAACACGCGGAAGTGCAGGCCGGCTGGATTGCCGGGATGCTGCGGCGGTCCGGGCTGTGGACCGGGGTGGCAACGCACCTGGACCTCAACGGCAGGGAACGGGCAACCAGCGCCGTTCTCGCCTCCCCGGACGCGCGGACAGAACAGCCCGGAAGTGATGAAAGAATAGGGCAGTGACGACTAGCTACGATTGCACGGCAGCAGATCAGCGTGCTGCAGGACTTGAGCACGCCCAGCGGGCCATCCGGGAACACAAATGCGTGGTTTTTCCCACTGACACGGTTTACGGGATCGCCGCGGACGCGTTCTCGCCGCTGGCTGTCACCATGCTGCTTGCGTCCAAGGGCCGCAGCCGCAAGATGCCGCCGCCCGTACTCATTCCCCGGCTTAATGCCCTCGACGGGCTCGCCACCGACGTCCCGGCCGAGGCCAGGCGGCTCGCGGAAGCGTTTTGGCCGGGCGGACTGACGCTGATCCTGCACGCCCAGCCTTCACTGGACTGGGACCTCGGCGAAACCCGGGGCACGGTTGCCCTGCGGATCCCGGCCGACGACGTCGCCCAGGACCTCCTCACCATCACCGGCCCGCTTGCCGTCTCCTCCGCGAACCGCACCGGCCAGGCAGCCGCGCAGACAGCCGCCGAGGCCGAGTCACAGCTCGCGGAGTCCGTCGAGGTCTACCTTGAAGACGGACACCGTCCGGTCGAGGGCGCCGACGCCCTGCCCTCCACCATCGTTGACGGCACAGCCCTGCCCCTACGGGTGGTCCGCCAGGGCGCCATCAGCCTGGAGCGCCTGCGCGAAGTGGTCCCCGGACTGCTGGACATCGACGGCAACGCGCCCGGGACCGACGCGACTGACGCCCCTGACGCAGACGGTGCTCCTGACACCACTGACACCACTGAGGCCAATGACACGCCGGCAGGGCCCGGCACGACATGACCCTGCAGCGACAGCACGTCCCCTTTCTCGAGGTCGACGCGACACCCTTGACCGTGCCCGAACTGACCGACGTCCTCAACCGTTTCATTTCCGAGGGCGGCACCAGGACAATCGTGGGCCACAACCTGCACAGCGTGACCCTGCTGCACTCGGATCCGGAATTCCGGTCCTTCTACGAACACAGCGACGTGGTGCTCATTGACGGCGCCCCGGTGCTGTGGCTCTGGGCCAAGAGCCTGGAAGGGGACGGCGCCAAGGAGAGCGCCATGGACTACCGGCTCGGTTCAACCGACTGGATCCCGGCGCTGGAGCACATCGAGGGGCTCCGGCGGATCGCGATCATCGGCGCCGGCGGCCAGGCCAACGCCCAGGCGGTGGCGCGGCTCCAGGACGCCGTCCCGCACGCACAGGTGGTCGGCATGCCCGGCGAGGGCTGGAACCGGGAGCTGGAAGAGGAAGCCGTCGCCTGGCTGGAGCGGATGCAGCCGCAGCTGGTGCTGCTGGGTTTGGGCATGCCGCTCCAGGAACACGTGCTGCAGCGCCGCCTGGCATCGCTGCCTCCGGCCGTGTACTGCACGGTTGGCGGAGCCATCGAACAGATCGCCGGAATCCAGAAGCTGGCACCGCGGTGGATCGGACGGCTCGGACTCGAATGGGCCTGGCGGCTCCTGCTGCACCCGAAGCGCGTCGCGTACCGCGTCTTCGGTGAGCCCTGGGTGCTGCTGGGATTGCTGCTCCGGCGCCACCTGCGCCAGAAGCGCTAGAACTTCTGGTCCTCCAGCGGACCGAATCCCTTGCCGCGCAGCCCGGTGGAAAACGCCCGGAACCAGTCGGCCAGGCCGCGGAAGTCGCCGCGGCGCAGGAAGTACCCGAGGTAGCCGCCCACATCCGCGACGAGGGACTTGACCCGGAAGTAGCGGCGGATGAGGTACCCGCGGTTGCGGTAGTAGTAGTAGCGCTTGAACGCTGTCTCCGGAACGATCACGTGCCACCGGGCGCCAAAGACATGCTTGGTTTCCGAGAAGGCGTGCGGGTGGGTGATTGCCGCCGTCGTCACGGTGCCAAACCGGATGCCCGCCTTCCGCAGCCGGATCGTGAAATCCACTTCGTCACCGCGGATAAAGAGCCGCATGTCAGGCAGCCCGACCTTGAAGAACACGTCGGAGCGGATCAGCGCGCCGTTGAAGAAGTGCCCGTCGTTGGGGAGGAACCCGACCTTCTCCACCTCCGCGCGGTCGTGCGTGACCTTGCCGTCCAGACGGAAGAAGAAGGACAGCCGGTCCGGATGCCCGGGGGCAACCACCAGCGGAACCACGGCGTCGAGGCCGCGGGCCTCAGCTTCCCGGAGCAGCGTGGCGAGGCACCCGGCGTCGGCGGGCTCGGCGTCGTCGTCCATCATCCAGATCCAGTCGGCACCGCTGGCCACCGCTTTGAGGGCCGCGAGGGAGAAACCGCCCGCCCCGCCGAGGTTCGCTTCGGAGCGCACGTAGTCCACGTTGCCGTGCTCTTCGGCGACGTGCTTGGCGGGCACCGTGCCGCTGTCAATGAGGCAAATGGAGCGCACCGGAGCCGTCTGGTTATTGATGGCGTTCAGCAGAACAGCCAGTTCCCGGGGACGGTCAAACGTGACGGCGGCAACTGCTACCGACTGGGTCATCGCGGGGGGTCCTTTCAGCAGGCCTTGAGTGGTTTTCCCGCCGGCAATGGGCCGTGTGACGCGAAGACAGGTGGCCGTTGGCATTAGTATCTTGACTAGAGTCCACTGTAATACAGCCCTGTCAGGCACTACGCACTGCCTGCCCTGAGCACGGCGACGGAGAAGTTTCATTT
>JBKKDK010000177.1:0-4934 GCA_046708245.1 Arthrobacter sp. | reverse complement strand
AAGTACAACCATCTTGCGCTCCTTCTGTTCGCTCTTAGCCTGATCGGCGAGGCCCACATCCTTCCAGCGGACAACGCCGTTTACGGATACGGGCTGCTTTACCATCTGTATCGCCTTGCTCCCTCGTATGTTGCGTCCGCCGCTCTGAGGCGAACTGTTGATGCTTTCATCCTAGGCGCCCCGCATATTCCGAGGCGACACAATGTAACAACTATTAGGATTCAACTTTTGTTCCCCGCACCCTTAGGCAGGCTGGCCTGCGGGCCCGAGCGCTTCCAGCAGGCGCTCCAGCGCCGCGGCGCAGGCCAGGGAGCGGATCTCCGCCCGGCTTCCCTCGAAGCTGTACGCGTAGGAGGTGGAGCCCTCCGCCGTGGCGATGCCGACGAAGACCGACCCCACGGCCTTGCCCGCGTGCGGTTCGGGACCGGCGACGCCGGTGGTGGACACCCCGATGTCGGCCCCGCAGATCCGGCGGGCGCCGGCTGCCATGGCGGCCGCGACCTGCCCGTCAACGGCTCCGACGTCGTCCAGCAGGTCCAGGGGCACGCCCAGGACGCCGGCCTTGACTGAGTTCTGGTAGGACACCACCCCGCCCTGCAGCATCCCCGAAGCGCCGGGGGTGTCGGCCAGGACGGCGGCGACCATGCCGGCGGTGAGGGATTCGGCGGTGGCGACGGTCAGCCCGCGGCCGATGGCCAAGGTGACGGTCTGTTCGGCAATGCGGTGCAGGTTCGGGTGCAAATTGGTCATGGCTTGCCCTCCTGGTTCTGCTGTGCCCGGCGGCCGCCGGCGCGCAGCTTGAGGGCCTCGATGACGTATTCTCCGCCGGTCCAGACCGTGATGGCCAGGGCCGCCATCATGACGGCAAAGGCCACGACACCCAGCCACGGTGCGAGGGAGGCCAGCGGGATGACGTACAGGAAGATGGCCGCCGTCTGGACGACTGTCTTGAGCTTGCCGCCCCTGGACGCGGGGATCACGCCGTAGCGGATGACGAAGAAGCGCAGCGCGGTGACCCCCCATTCGCGCACCAGGATCAGGATGGTGACCCACCACGGAAGTTCCTGGAGCAGGGAGAGCATCACGAGGGCGGAGCCGATCAGGAGTTTGTCCGCGATCGGGTCCGCGATTTTGCCGAAATCGGTGACGAGCCCGCGGCTGCGGGCGATGTCGCCGTCGAGCTTGTCCGTGTAGATGGCGACGGCGAACGTCGCCGCCGCGATCCAGCGCCAGAGGCCGTTCTGGCTGTCCAGGCCGGGGGCGTCAAGGACCAGGAACCAGACGAAGAATGGCACCAGCACAATCCGCAGCATCGTCAGGATGTTGGGCAGGTTCCAGATCCGCGCGGCGGACCCGGCACTTTTTGCTTCGGCGCTAGTCACCTTTCTAGGCTACCGTCCGGTGAGCGACCAGGCGTCCTCGGAGCCGTCCTCATCCTCGGTGGAGCTGCCGCCGGAGCCGTCTGCACCGTCGAAATACTGGACACTTTGCGCCCGGTTGTCGAGGTCTGCCGCCACGAGGTCCTCCGCGTAGCCGCCCTGGGCGATGTTGGCGTTGGCGTTATCGCTCAACGCAGCGGTCTGCGGGTCGGCGGCCACCGGACCGTCCTGGCCCTTCATGGCGGCGAGGACCGCGGCGAGGTCGTCCGGCTTGACCAGCACGTCGCGGGCCTTGGAGCCTTCGGACGGGCCCACCACTCCCCTGGACTCGAGCAGGTCCATAAGCCGGCCGGCCTTCGCGAAGCCGACGCGGAGCTTGCGCTGGAGCATCGAGGTGGAGCCGAACTGCGTGGTGACCACCAGCTCGGTGGCCTGCAGCAGCACTTCGAGGTCGTCCCCGATGTCGTCGTCGATCTGCTTCTTCTGCGCCTCCGGGGCGACGTCGTCACGGTAGACCGCCTTGAGCTGGCCCTTGACGTGTTCGACCACCTTGTGGATTTCGGACTCGGTGACCCAGGCGCCCTGGACGCGCATGGCCTTGGAGGCACCCATCGGCAGGAAGAGGGCGTCGCCCTGGCCGATGAGCTTCTCGGCGCCCGGCTGGTCCAGGACCACGCGGGAGTCGGTGACGGAGGAGGTCGCGAAGGCCATCCGGGACGGCACGTTGGCCTTGATCAGGCCGGTGACGACGTCCACGGACGGACGCTGGGTGGCCAGGACCAGGTGGATGCCGGCTGCACGGGCCAGCTGGGTGATGCGGACGATGGAGTCTTCGACGTCGCGCGGGGCGACCATCATGAGGTCGGCGAGTTCATCCACGATCACCAGCAGGTACGGGTACGGGCGGATGACCCGCTTGGAGCCTTCCGGCGGATGGACCTTGCCGCCGCGGACGGCCTTGTTGAAGTCGTCGATGTGCTTGAAGCCGTAGTTGGCGAGGTCGTCGTAGCGGGCGTCCATCTCGCGGACCACCCACTGCAGCGCCTCGGCGGCCTTCTTGGGGTTGGTGATGATGGGCGTGATCAGGTGCGGGACACCCTCGTAGGCAGTCAGTTCCACCCGCTTGGGGTCCACCATGACCATCCGGACCTCGTCCGGGGTGGCGCGCATCAGGATCGAGGTGATCATCGAGTTCACGAACGAGGACTTGCCGGCGCCGGTGGCGCCTGCGACCAGGAGGTGCGGCATCTTGGCGAGGTTGGCGACGACGTAGCCGCCCTCGACGTCCTTGCCGACACCCATGACCATGGGGTGGTCGGTGCGCCGGGCGTTCTGGCTGCGCAGCACATCGCCGAGGGACACCGTCTCGCGGTCCGTGTTGGGGATCTCGATGCCGATGGCCGACTTGCCGGGAATGGGGCTCAGGATCCGGACATCGGAGCTGGCGACGGCGTAGGAGATGTTCTTGGACAGCGCGGTGACACGTTCCACCTTGGTGCCCGGGGACAGCTCGATTTCGTACCGCGTCACGGTGGGGCCGCGGCTGAACCCGGTGACCTGGGCGTCCACATTGAACTGGTTCAGGGTTTCGGTCAGCGAGGCGACAATCGCGTCGTTGGCCTCGGTGCGTTCCTTGGGGATGGACCCGGGGGTCAGGACGTCGGAGGACGGCAGCGTGTAGGTGACGTCCCCGGCCAGGGAGAGCTGCTCGGTGCGCTGCGGGATCGGCGTGGGCAGGGGTGCCGGCGCGACCGGGTTGGAGGGGACCTTGGCGGCAGCGGCGGCAGCGGCTGTGCCTGTCCCTGCGGCTGCGCCCGCGGCAGCGGGGTTCAGCGACCCGGCAGCCACCATTCCCGGGGTGACGAGCGGGATCGCCTCGGTGGCGTTCTCCCCGGCGGCGGCGCCGAGGCCCTGGGCCGCCTTGATCTTCTCGACAGCCATCTCGGCCTGGGTGGGCCGGCGCACGCCGGGGGCCACGGATTTGGCGCCGGTTTTGGTGCCGGATTTGGTTCCGGTGGCCGCATTCGCGGCCTCGGCTTCCTTGTCTTCGATGAGGGCGCGTTCGAAGGCTTCGTCCCCGACGTAGCCTTCCATGCCGGCGTCGGCGTCCTTGCCAAAGAGCCGGCGGCGCTTCTTCTTCGCCGGGGCCGCGGTGTCGTTTTCGTAGAGGTAGCTGCGGTCGTGGCCGTCCCCGCCGGCGTCGCGTTCTTCCAGGTCGATGCCCATGAGGTGCTCATAGGCGCCCCGGAGCCGGCTGGGGATGGCGCCGAAAGGTGTGGCCGTGACGATCAGCAGCGAGGTGAAGGCGAGCACGCTGTGCACGGCCACCGGGACGGCCACGTGGATGGCGGCCAGCGGTGCCGCGGCCAGGTAGCCCAGCATGCCGCCGGCCTGCCGCAGGCCGTCAAAGCCGTCGGCGACGGTCGGCTGGCCCCCGATGACGTGCGCCAGGCCGGTGCCGGCGAAGGCCATCAGCAGGAACCCGATGCCGATCCTGTTGTTGCCGCGGCCGTCAACGGGCTGGCGGAACAGGCGGAAAGCGCAGACAAAGAGCATGAGCGGCAGCAGCAGGGACATCCAGCCGAACGTGCCGTTGACGACCGCGTGGACCGTGTCCGGGAACCAGCCCTGGAAACCCCACCAGGCGAAGGTGGCGACGAAGACGCCGAGCGCGAGGTTGAACAGGGCTGCGCCGTCGCGGCGGTCCTCGGATGCGAGGTCGCTGACGTCGGAGCCGACCCGGCGGATCCCGGCGCCGACGACGTGGGCTATCCCCAGCCAGGCGCCGGCGACGATCCGCACCGGCCAGGGCTGGCGGGGTTCGACGACGGCGAGCTGGCGGGTCCGCGCGGTGCCCGCCGATGCGGGGGTCCGTGTTTTGGCCGCAGCTGTGCCTGTGCCCCGGCCCGTGGAGCTGCCTGATTTACCGCTTGGGTTTCCTCTAGGCGCGGAGGAAGTACGTGTGGCCATACCCGCCACGGTACCTGACGGCAGGCCGAAAACCGCGGATTTCCGGGCCGGAACAGGATCCATGTTGCCGGTTCAGGGCATCCCGCCGGCACGGCCCGGTCCGCCCCGGGCAGGCCGGCCAACACAAAACGGCCCTCCCCGCCCGCCCGCGGCCGGAGGCTGGGGGCGGGCCGGGAAGGCCGTCTCGGTTCACCCGCGGAACGCTCCGCGGGCGAGGGCTAAGCCTCCAGGACCACCGGGATGATCATGGGCTTGCGGCGGAGCTTGCGGTTGACCCAGGTGCCGACAACGCGGCGGACAACCTGCTGGAGCTGGTGCGTGGTGTGGTCCGTGCGGTTGAGCACGGCTTCTTCCAGGGCAGCGTTGATCTTCGGGATGATCTCGTCAAAGACTGAGTCGTCTTCAGCCACGCCGCGGGCGTGGATTTCCGGCCCCGAAACCACCTTGCCGGTGGCGCGGTGGATGACCGTGATGATGGAGATGAAGCCTTCATCGCCGAGCGTCTGGCGGTCCTTCAGGTCCGCTTCGGTGACTTCGCCCACGCTGGATCCGTCGACGTAGACGAAGCCGACCTCGACCTGGCCG
>JBKKDK010000176.1:0-3586 GCA_046708245.1 Arthrobacter sp. | reverse complement strand
CTTTTTTGCTGCCCGGGCTGCGGAGGTTCAGCCGGCACTGCCCGCGTCGTACTCCTGAAGCGGCACGGAGTTCCGCTCCCATGACTTCAGCACTGGTTCGACAATCCGCCAGCAGTCCTCCGCCGTGTCACCCCGTACGGACAACAGCGGATCGCCGGTGAGGACGCCATCCAGGACTTCGCCGTACGGCAGGAACTCCGAGGCGTTCAGCTCGGCCAGGAGGGTGGCCCGGTCCAGGCTGAGGATGTCGCCCGGACCGTTCACGTCGACGTCGAGCTGGAGTGTGTCCGGGCCGAACCCGATTTTGAGCCGGTTGGGGGAATCCACCCCGGTGAACCCCCTGGGCAGGTGCGGCACCGGCCGGAATGTGACCACCGCTTCCTTGCGCTTGACGCCCAGCGCCTTTCCGGACCGCAGGATGAAGGGCACACCGCGCCAGCGCCAGTTGTCGATCTCTACCGTCACCTCGGCGAGCGTCTCGGTGCCCCTGGCCGCGTCCACGCCCTCTTCCTTCGCATAGTCCGGGACCTCGCGTCCGTTGATGGACCCCGCCGTGTACCGGGCGCGGCGGGTGTTTTTGGCATAGGGCGCCTTGATGCTGCTGGCCCGCAGCAAGGTCGCCACCCCGTCGCGGAGATCGCGCTCATCCAGGGAAGCCGGGGGCTCCATCGCCATCAGGGCCATGACCTGGAGCAGGTGGCTCTGGATCATGTCCCGGAGCGCGCCGGCGCCGTCGTAGTAACGCGCACGGCCCTCCAGTGCAAGGTCCTCGTCAAAGATGATCTCCACTTTTTCGACGTGCGACCGGTTCCAGACGGGTTCCAGGAAGGTGTTCGCGAACCGCAGGCCCAGGATGTTCAACACGGTGGCCTTGCCCAGGAAATGGTCCACCCGGTGGATATGGTCCTCCGGGACCAGGTTGACCAGGGTCTTGTTGAGGTGGCGCGCTGACGCCTCATCGGAACCGAACGGTTTTTCCATCACCAGCCGGGTCCCGGGCGGCACCTGCCCGGGTTCCAGGGCCTCGCACGCCAGCTGGCTGACCTGCGGCGGGAGGGCGAAATACACCGCCACCGGGCCTTCGAGCTGTGCCAGCTGCCCGGCGAGCTCGCCGTCCGCCGTCACGTCCAGCTGGTGGTAGCGGGTGGTTTCGCGGATCCGCTTCAGCTCCCGCTTGCCGTCGGCATCCGCCTGCGCCCGGGCGTCGGCGAAGCTGGTGTCGATGCGTTCCAGCCACTGTTCCTGCGTCCACGGATTGGAGCCCGCGCCCACTAGCGTCAGGCCGTCGGCCCGCCCCCGGGCCACCAGCCGGGCCAGCCCGGGCAACAGCAGCCTTCCGGTCAGGTCGCCCGAAGCGCCGAGGATGAGCAGTGTTTTCACATTTGTTTGGCTGGTCACCTAAGTCAGCATGCCATCTTGAAGGCGCGTCTTGGTACCCTAGATAGTCGAGTCCCGTTGTCGAGGCGGTTCGTTCAGGCGAACTTCAGTCGCGACGCTGGCGTGCCGGAACCGGCCGCCATCCGTAGATCCACTGAAAGAAGTGCACGGCGCGTGTTCAATTCACTCTCTGATCGGTTGACAGCAACCTTCAAGAATCTCCGTGGCAAAGGCCGCCTGACCGAGGCGGACGTTGACGCCACAGTCCGCGAGATCCGGCGTGCCCTCCTGGACGCCGACGTTGCCGTGCCGGTGGTCCGCGAATTCACCGGCCGCGTGCGCGAGCGTGCCCTCGGCGCCGAGGTCTCTGCCGCGCTGAATCCGGGCCAGCAGATCGTGAAGATCGTCAATGAGGAACTCGTTGAGATCCTCGGCGGCGAAACCCGCCGGATCCGCCTCGCCAAGAACGGGCCGACCATCATCATGCTCGCCGGCCTCCAGGGTGCCGGCAAGACCACGCTCGCGGGCAAGCTCTCCCGGTACCTCAAGGCCCAGGGGCACAGCCCCATGCTGGTCGCCTGCGACCTGCAGCGCCCCAACGCGGTCACCCAGCTCCAGATCGTCGGCCAGCGCGCCGGAGTCCCCGTCTTCGCCCCGCACCCGGGCGCCACCTCCACCGAGCTCGAGCACCCCGCCGGCGACCCGGTCGCCGTCGCCCGCGCCGGCGTCGAGGAAGCCCGCCGCACCCTGCACGACGTCGTGATCGTCGACACCGCCGGCCGCACAGGCGTCGACGCTGAAATGATGGACCAGGCCCGCCGGATCCGGCAGGCAATCGTCCCGAACGAAGTCCTGTTCGTCATCGACTCCATGATCGGCCAGGACGCCGTCAACACGGCCCTCGCATTCGATGAAGGCGTCAACTTCACCGGCATCGTGCTCTCCAAGCTCGACGGCGACGCCCGCGGCGGTGCCGCGCTCTCCGTCGCATCGGTGACCGGCAAGCCCGTTATGTTCGCGTCCACCGGTGAAGGCCTGAGCGACTTCGAGCTGTTCCACCCGGACCGGATGGCCTCGCGCATCCTCGACCTCGGTGACGTGCTCACCCTGATCGAACAGGCCGAGAAGTCCTGGGACAAGGACGAGGCAGCTCGGATGGCGAAGAAGTTCGCCGACCAGGAAGACTTCACCCTGGACGACTTCCTCGCCCAGATGCAGCAGATCCGCAACATGGGCTCGATGAAGAAAATGCTCATGATGATGCCGGGAGCGCAGAACATCCGGCAGCAGCTGGAGCAGTTCGATGAACGCGAAATCGACCGCGTCGAGGCGATCGTCCGGTCCATGACGCCGCACGAACGTGTCGCGCCGAAGATCATCAACGGCTCCCGCCGTGCCCGCATCGCCCGCGGTTCCGGTGTCCACGTCTCCGAGGTCAACGGCCTGCTGGAGCGCTTCGCCCAGGCGCAGAAGATGATGAAGAAGATGGCGGCCGGCGGCGGCATGCCGGGCATGCCCGGGATGCCGGGCACGGGCGGCGGCGGTGCTGCCCGCAAGGGTGCCAAGAACGCGCCGAAGAAGAAGGCCCGCTCCGGAAACCCGGCCAAGGCCGCCCAGGAACTCAAGGACGCAGAGGCCCGGCGCGCCGCGGGACCCAAGCCGCTGCCCACCGGGGCCTCCTTCGGGCAGCAGGGGGCGGACTTCGATCCCTCCCAGCTGAACTTGCCCAAGGGCTTCGACAAGTTCCTCGGCAAGTAGCCGATCCGGCAAAACCCGTGCCGGGACGGCTATGTCGCCGGGGCGGAAGGTCAGAGCGGTGCAATAGGGTTGGATCATGTTCAAGCAGCGCGTAGTTTTCGTCCACGGGGCCGGCAGCTTTGGCGCCGCGGCGTGGCCGAAACAGCATGGTATGGCGTTGGACTACGACGCCTTGTTCCTGCGCCGGCACGGCTTTGACGCCGTGGCCGAACCGCTCGAATCGGATTTTTCCGTCGACGCCGCGATCGTGCTGGGGGCCCTGGCCGACGACGGCCGCGGCGCCTCGGGCGGTCATGTCGTGGCGCATTCGCAGGGCGCCATCGCCGCGATGATGGCCGCCGTCGAACGCCCCGACCTGGTGCATTCCTTGACCCTGGTGGAACCGGCCTGCCTCTCGCTCACCGCGGAACTCCCGGCGACGGCCGCGCACCGCGCCCTGATGCAGCCGCTC
>JBKKDK010000175.1:0-7175 GCA_046708245.1 Arthrobacter sp. | reverse complement strand
GACTCCGCAAAGTCCGTACTGTAAATCTCACACCCAGAAAATGTGGTGTAGACCACAAGCTCAAAGCTCTGACTCGCATCAGGCAAAGACTCAGTAGGAGCCGACAATGAAGTTAGGTCCCAAGGCGGCAGCAGCCGCCATCGTACTTAGCGCCTCCCTGGCGCTCACCGCATGTGGCGGCGGAGGTGCCGGAACCGGAACTGGTTCGACTGCCGGCAGCAAGACCGTCACGGCCCTGACGCTGGGCACCCTCCGGGACCTCACCTCCTGGGATCCGGCACAAGCCCACGTGGGCCACGCACTCCAGCCCTACCAGGCAGCCTACGATTCACTGATCCTCCGCGAACCGGACGGCAAGCTCAGCCCCATGCTGGCAACAGCTTGGAAGTACAACGACACCAACACCAAGCTCACAGTGGACCTCCGTACGGACGTCACCTTCAGTGATGGTGCCAAGTTCGACGCCGCTGCAGCCAAAGCAAACATGGACCACTTCAAACAGGCCAACGGCCCACAGATGGGGCAGCTTGCCTCAGTGTCAGACGTTGCAGTTGTGGACGCAGACACCATCGACATCAACCTCACCGCACCGGAGCCGGCACTTGAGTACTTTCTCAGCCAGGCTGCCGGCTTGATGGGAAGCCCCGCCGCCTTGGGCACTGACGCCATCAAGACCGTGCCCGTAGGTTCCGGCCCGTACGTGATGGACAAGGCTGCCTCCGTGAAGGACTCCCAGTCCGTGTTCACTGCACGCGAAGATTACTGGAACAAGGATCTCCAGAAGTTCAAGAAGCTGACGCTCAAGGTCCTCCTTGATCCCACCGCCCGCACCAACGCGCTGGTCTCCGGCCAGATTGACGCCACGCTGCTGGACCCCAAGAACGGCAAGCAGGCCGAGGGCGCCAAGATGAAGCTTGAAACCAACCAGGTTGACTGGTCCGGATTGCTGCTCCTTGACCGGGATGGCACCAAGAACCCGGCCCTTGCCAATGTCAAGGTCCGCCAGGCCATCAACCATGCTTTTGACCGCAAGACCATCCTGGATCAGGTCATGCTGGGCCAGGGCACCCCCACCACGCAGCCGTTCGGCAAGGACAGTGGTGCCTGGACCGAGGAGTTGGAGAACTACTACAGCTACGATCCTGAGAAAGCCAAGCAGCTCCTGAAGGAGTCCGGCTTCGAGGGCAAGGTCAGCTTCGAGGTTCCCACCCTTCCCGGCGCGGAAACCCTGATCTCCGTCCTCAAGCAGCAGCTCGCTGATGTGGGCATCACGCTGAACCCGGGCGCAGCAATCACCAACACCTTCACCTCGGATGTTGCCGCCCAGAAGTACCCGGCCCTCTTCTACAACCTCTTCCAGGGTCAGCCGACAGTGGCAATCGACCAGATCGTCTCCACCAAGGCCCTCTACAACCCGTTCAAGAACACCACCCCTGAGCTTGAGGCCAAGATCGCGGCCGTGCGCACCGGTGGCACGGATGCGGGCAAGCTGGCCCAGGAAGTCAACAAGTATGTGGTGGAACAGGCTTGGTTCGCCCCGCTGTTCCGCGTGAACCAGATGTACTACCACAACGACAAAGTGAACGTCACGCCGCAGGTCCAGCAGGCCGTTCCATCCATCTACAACTACTCGCCCGCCAAGTAGGACCCCATGATCAAGTTCATTGCGAAAAGACCGGGCAGCGGTCTGGTGGTGTTGTTCGTCGTCTCGGTCCTCACCTTCACCCTGCTGTACACCTCCAGCGGAAGTATTGCCCAGAACATCCTGGGGGATCAGGCAACACCTGAACAGGTGGCCCTGAAGGAACAGGAACTGGGACTCGACCAACCGCTCTTTGCCCGTTACTTCGCCTGGTTGGGTGATGCCCTGACCGGCAACCTTGGAGCCTCCTGGTTCACCTCGGAGCCGGTTGCCAGCTCCCTGGCCACCCGCATCCCGGTGACCATGACCATGGTCTTCACCGCAATGATCCTGATCGCCATCTGCGCAGCACTGATCGGCGTTGCCGCAGCCGTCAAGCGCGGCTGGGTGGACAGGGTGGTCCAGATTGGCGCGATCGTGGGGGACTCCATCCCCGGCTACGTGATCGGCGTGTTCCTGGTAACCATCCTGGCCATCCAGCTCGGATTGTTCCCCGCCACCAGCACCATCTCCCCGGAGGTGGGGCCGGAGGCCTGGGTCTACTCCATGACCCTGCCGGTCATTGCACTGCTGATCAACGGCGTGACCGGCGGCGCGCAGCAGATCCGGTCCGCCGTGATCAAGCAGCTTGAGCGTGACTACGTCAGGACGCTGCGCAGCCGCGGCATCGGAGAGCGTGAAATCCTCTTCAAGCATGTGCTGCGCAGCGCCGCACCGGCAGGCCTCACCGTCTTGAGCCTCCAACTGATCGGCATGCTGGGCGGCGTGGTGATCATCGAGCAGATCTTCGCCCTCCCGGGAATGGGTCCGCTGGCCGTCGCCGCCACAACCCAAACCGATCTCCCCGTGGTCATGGGAGTGGTGATGTACACCGTAGTGGTGGTCATCGTCGTGAACCTCCTGGTGGACATCCTCAATGGTTGGCTCAACCCGAAAGTACGTGTCTCATGAGCGACTCCGTAGATTCAACAGCAGTATCGGCAGACTCCATGGGCCTCGCAGCGAAGCCCGGGGCCGGACAGAGCGGCACTGTGGTCCGTTCCACCGTGATGCGCCGGCTCCTGAAGAACCCCATGGGCATCGCCTCGCTGGCGATCCTGCTGACCATCACTGTTTTGGCCATCCTCGCACCCATGATCGCGCCCTTCGAAGAGAACTTCGCCAACATCTCCAAGACCCTGGCCGCTCCGGACTCCGTCAACATCATGGGCACGGACAGTGCAGGCCGCGATACCTGGAGCCGCCTGCTCTTCGGCGCCCAGCTGACCTTGCTGTCCGCGTTGCTGTGTGCCGGCGTGGCCATTGCCATCGGCCTTCCGGCCGGGCTGATCGCCGGCTATTACGCCGGCAAGTTCGAGGCTGTTTCCAACTGGGTAGTCAGCATTCTCATGAGCCTGCCCGGCCTGATCGTCCTGCTGACCATCCGCGCAGCGTTTGGCCCGTCGGTATGGATCTCGATGATAGCTTTCGGCATCCTGATCAGCCCGTCCTACTTCCGGCTCACCCGCACCGCAGTGCAGTCGGTCAGGAACGAGCTCTACGTGGACGCGGCCAGGGTCTCCGGCCTGTCCGATCTGAGCATCATCGCCCGCCATATCTTCTCCGTGGTCCGCGCACCCATCATCATCCAGACCGCCGCAATCGCCGGTGTTGCCATCGCCATCCAGTCCGGACTTGAGTTCCTTGGCTTGGGCGATCCCACCAAGGCAACCTGGGGCGTCATGCTCTCGGAGGGCTTCAAGAACGTCTACCTCACCCCGATGCTGCTCCTCTGGCCCGCGCTGGCCATGGCGCTCACCATCGGCGGACTGGTCCTGCTGGGCAACGCCATCCGTGACGCCCTGGAAGACGGCGAAAAGATCAAGCACCGCAAGAAGCGTGCGGTTGCAACAGCAGAAAGCACGACGACGGACCCCGCCAAGGCGCGGCAGTCACGGAAGTCCGTGGCCGCCGTCGACGTCGGAACCGAGCACCACTTGGTCAAGGTGACCAACCTCGGCGTCGGCTATCCGCAGGCTGATGGATCCGTCAAAAAGGTAGTGGACGACGTCTCCTTCCACGTGGACCGCGGCGAAATTCTGGGCATTGTGGGTGAATCCGGTTCGGGCAAGTCGCAGACAGCGTTCTCCATCCTGGGGCTGCTGCCGGACAACGCCCGCATTGTGGCCGGTTCCATCCAGTTCGACGGCACCTACACCGTGGCCCCGGGGGAGGAGCGGGTCGACCAGGCACGGCTGTCCGGGCTGCGCGGGAAGCGCATCTCCTACATTCCGCAGGAGCCCATGAGCAACCTCGATCCCGCCTTCACCATCGGCTACCAGCTGGTCACGCCCATGGTGCGGGTGCTGGGCATTTCCAAAACCGAGGCGACGGCGCGTGCGCTGAAACTCCTGGCCGACGTCGGAATCGCCAACCCGCAACTGACCTTCGGCGCCTACCCGCACGAGGTTTCCGGCGGCATGGCACAGCGCGTGCTGATCGCCGGAGCCATCAGCTGCGAACCGGACCTGGTGATCGCCGACGAGCCCACCACCGCCCTTGACGTCACGGTGCAGGCCGACGTGCTGGACCTCCTGCGCGAGCTCCAGCTGCGCCTGAACATCGGCGTGATTCTGGTAACCCACAATTTCGGGGTGGTGGCCGACCTCTGCGACCGTGTGGCGGTCATGCAGAACGGTCGGCTCGTGGAGGAAGGATCTGTCCGCGACATCCTCCGCCACCCGAAGGAGGCCTACACCCGGACCCTCCTGGCGTCCATGCTTGAAGGCAAGACGCCGATGACCCCGCTTATTTCCACCAGCCAGAAGGAGCCGGTCGCATGAGCACCATGGAAAGCAAACTGCTCCTGACAGTGGAGAACCTGGTGGTCGAATACGCAAGCAAGAGGTTCCGGGCCAAGCCGTTCCGGGCCTTGACCGACATCAACATCTCCATCGGGCAGGGCGAGACCCTTGGCCTGGTGGGGGAGTCAGGTTCCGGCAAGACCACCCTGGGCCGGGCCGTCCTGGGCCTGGCCCCGGTGACCGGCGGCAGGATCATCTTCGAAGGCCGCGACATCAGCCATGCCACGCGCACGCAGCGGCGGACGCTGAGCCGCGACCTGCAGGTGGTTTTCCAGGATCCCTACACGTCACTTAACCCTGCCCTGGAGATCGGCGACATCCTCGCCGAACCCCTTGGCGTGCAGGGCA
The DNA here is from genome assembly GCA_046708245.1 of Arthrobacter sp. Lineage (GTDB taxonomy): Bacteria > Actinomycetota > Actinomycetes > Actinomycetales > Micrococcaceae > Arthrobacter. The sequence continues at coordinate 2,342 of JBKKDK010000175.1, read as the reverse complement.
TGGAGCCGGCAGCGGCCAGGAAACGGGTCGCGGAACTGCTGGACCAGGTGGGGCTCCCATCGGACGCCATCCACCGCCTGCCGCGCGAGTTCAGCGGCGGCCAGCGCCAGCGCGTTGCCATCGCCCGTGCGCTGGCGCTCTCACCCAAACTGATTGTCTGCGACGAACCCGTCAGCGCGCTGGACCTGTCCACCCAGGCACGCGTTCTGGACCTGTTCCTGCAGATCCAGCGGGACACCGGCGTTTCCTACCTCTTCGTCTCCCATGACCTCGATGTGGTGCGCCACATCAGCCACCGGGTGGCCGTTATGTACCACGGCGGGATCGTCGAACAGGGTCCGGCCGAGCAGGTCACCCGCGACCCCGAACATCCCTACACGCAGCGGCTCCTTCTTGCATCGCCCGTACCCGACCCGGACCGCCAGGAACAACGGCGCGCCGACAGGCACCGGCTGCTCGAGATCCAGCGGATGCAAAACGAACAAGCAGGTGCCCTGGCCTGAACGCAGCGGGCGCACAGGACATTGAACGGACCATTTACCGCAACCAAAAGCCGGATTCCATTGGGGGAAACCGGCTCACAATGGAGGAACACCGTGGAATCAACAGCCAAAATAGGCGTCCAGGCAATGATGCTGAAAGACAGCGTCGCCGAACACGGGGCGTTTGCGACGCTCCGCAAGGTCAGCGCGATCGGCTACCACGCCGTCGAGATCTCCCAGATTCCGATGACACCGGAGAACGTGGCGGCACTGGACCGCGCCCGCTCGGAACTGGGGATGGACATCGCGGCCTTGTCCGTGGCCATGGAGACCCCCAAAGGCATGCCCGGCGATTCGCTGGCGGACCACTTCGAGAAGATTGTGGACGACGCCAGGCGCCTGGACACCAACCTGCTGCGGATCGGCATGCTGCCGTTCCCGGCCATGACGTCGATTGGCGCAGTGATTGACTTCGCCAAACAGGCCAACGAGTACGCCGAACGCCTGCAGGAGCACGGCATCGGCCTGTACTACCACAACCACCACATCGAATTCGCGAAATTCGACGGCCGGTACATGCTGGACATCATTGCCGACAACTCCCCGGCCATGGGCATGGAAATCGACGTGCACTGGGTCCAGCGCGGCGGGCTGGACCCGGTCCGGGCGCTGGAAAAGTATGCCGGCCGCACCGCCATGGTGCACCTGAAGGACTACCGGATCGGCGAGCTGCCGGAGGTTGCCTTCGGCCTGCTGGAAAGCGGGGACATCAGCGGCTTCATGGCCGAGTTCAAGAACGTGGTCCAATTCGCCGAAGTGGGCGAAGGCAACCTGGACTTCCCGTCCATCATTCCGGCCGCGCAGGCCGCCGGCGCCCGGTACCTGCTGGTGGAGCAGGACGAACTTTACGGGCGCACCGTGTGGGACGCCCTGCAGACCTCCTACGACAACCTCGTGGCCATGGGCCACTCGAACCTTTTCTAGACAGGGAGACCTACCAACATGAGCAAAAAAGTACGCCTCGGCATCATCGGTCTGGGCCAGCAAGGCGGCATGTACGCAAAGTTCATCGCTGGCGGCGAAGTCCCCAACATGGTGATCGGCGCGATCTGCGACACCGACCCCGCGAAGAAGGAACTGGCCGCTTCCCAGTTCCCGGGCGCGCCCTTTTACGAGGACTACATCGCCATGCTGGAAAGCGGCGACGTCGATGCGGTGGTGACGTGCGTGCCGCACTTCCTGCACCCGGAAATAGGTATTGAGACCCTTAACCGCGACCTCCACGCGCTCGTGGAGAAACCGGCCGGCGTCTACACGAAGCAGGTCAAGGAGCTCAACGAGTTCGCGGCCAGCAAACCTGATCTGTCCTTCGCCATCATGTTCAACCAGCGCAACAACCCGCTGTACCAGAAGCTCAAGGAGATCGTCGACAACGGCGAGATCGGCAACATCCGCCGCAGCAACTGGATCATCACCAACTGGTGGCGGCCGCAGGGCTACTACAATTCCAGCGAATGGCGCGCCACCTGGGGCGGCGAGGGCGGCGGCGTACTGGTCAACCAGGCACCGCACCAGCTGGATCTGTGGCAGTGGATCTGCGGCGTGCCGAAGTCGGTCTATGCAAAGGTTGCCTACGGCTTCCGCCGGGACATCGCCGTCGAGGACGAGGTCACCGCGGTGGCGGACTACGGCGACGGCGTCACCGGTGTTTTCGTCACCGCGACGCACGACCTGACCGGGACTGACCTGTTGTAGATCCTGGGCGACCAGGGCTATATCGTGGTCGATAACAGCATGACCGCGACCGTGACCAGGCTGGTCTAGCCCGAACGCGAAGTCAGCGAGGCCATGGGCATGGAC
>JBKKDK010000174.1:0-17035 GCA_046708245.1 Arthrobacter sp. | reverse complement strand
GGGCACATCCGCTCCGCCATCGCCTTCGACCAGCTCACCCGCTGGCTGCAGTACCGCGGCTTCCGCGTCACCGTGGTCCGCAACGTCACAGACATCGACGACAAGATCCTCGCCAAGTCCGCAGCGTCCTTCGGGCCGGATTTCGAGGACGAACCCGACGCCGTCCGCGACGAGGAATGGTGGGCGCTGGCCTACCGGTACGAGCAGGAATTCCTCAAGGCCTACGACACCCTCGGCGTCTCCCGGCCCAGCTACGAGCCCCGCGCCACCGGCCACATCCCGGAGATGCACGCGCTGATCCAGCAGCTGATCGATCGCGGCCACGCCTATCCCTCGGCGGACGGCTCCGGCGACGTCTACTTCGATGTCCGGTCCTGGAGCAAGTACGGCTCGCTGACCCGGCAGAGGGTCGACGACATGCAGGGCGCCCCGGACGTGGAACCTGAGTTCAGCAACAGGAAGAAGGACCCCCGCGACTTCGCCCTCTGGAAGGGCCACAAGGAGGGGGAGCCGACGACGGCGAGCTGGGCGTCGCCCTGGGGCGCCGGCCGTCCGGGCTGGCACCTCGAATGCTCGGCCATGGTCACCAAATACCTGGGCACCGAGTTCGACATCCACGGCGGCGGACTGGACCTGCGTTTCCCGCACCACGAGAACGAAATGGCGCAGTCGCAGGCCGCAGGTCACGGCTTCGCGAATTTCTGGATGCACAACGGCATGGTCACCTACGCCGGGGAGAAGATGTCCAAGTCCATCGGCAACACAGTCAGCCCGGCCGAGATGCTGCAACTGGCCACGCCGCGCGTGGTCCGGTACTACCTCGGCCAGGCCCAGTACCGCTCGGTGCTCGACTACCAGCCCACCTCGCTGCAGGAAGCCGCCGCCGCGGTGGAACGGATCGACGGCTTCATCAGCCGCGCGGCCCGGACCCTCGCCGTCGGAGCGGACAGCCTGGCCTACGCCAGCCACGGGGCGGTGCCGGATGCTTTCGCGGCCGCGATGGATGATGACCTCAACGTCCCGCAGGCGCTGGCCGTCCTGCACGATACGGTACGGGCCGGCAACACGGCGTTGACCGCCGGCGAATCCGACGCCGCCCGGCAGGCGCTGGCAAGCGTCGTCGACATGCTTCGTGTCCTGGGGATCAACGACACCGCGACGCCGGCGGCCGACCAGCACAGCGACAAGGCTCTCGGTGTTCTCGTCGAAGCCCAGCTAGCGGCCAGGGCCCAGGCCCGGGCCGGCAAGGACTGGGCGGCCTCCGATGCCATCCGCGACACCCTTTCCGCGGCCGGAATCGTGGTCGAGGACGGCGCAGACGGCGCCGTCTGGAGCCTCAAGCGCAACTGACCCAAGAGCCCTCCCGGCAAGATCGATTCCGGCGGAACAGCCCCTGCGCCGGCCCGAAGTCGTCGATTTAACTCGAGTCAGTAGACTGGAGGTCAGACTTGTCAACAAATCACGTAATACAAAGCAGGGGTGGAACTCATGGCCAACAACGGTCGCCGGTCGGTCAAGATGAAGAAGGGCCCCACCGTCGGAACCGGCGGTCACGGCCGCAAGGCCCTCGAGGGCAAGGGACCCACGCCCAAGGCGGAGGACCGTCCCTACCACAAGGCACACAAGAACAAGCAGCTCGCGGAACGCTCCGCTGCCAAGCGCCCGGGTGCCCCGCGCAACGCCGGTGCCCGCTCAGGTCCCAAGGGCCGCGCCACCGAGGAAGTCGTTACCGGACGCAACTCGGTGGTCGAGGCCCTGCGCGCCGGCATCCCGGCCAAGGCGCTCCACGTCGCCATCCGCATCGAGATGGATGACCGCGTCAAGGAATCCCTCAAGCTTGCCGCCGAGCGCGGTATCCCGCTGCTGGAAACCGGCAAGCCCGAGCTGGACCGGATGACGGACGACGCCATCCACCAGGGCCTCGTGCTGCAGATTCCGCCGTACGAATACCAGGACGCCTACGAGCTCGCCGAGCACACGCTCGACGCCTGGAAGAAGGGCCACGTCGCCAACGCGCCGCTCTTCGTCGCCCTGGACGGCATCACCGACCCGCGCAACCTCGGCGCCATCATCCGCTCCGTCTCGGCCTTCAGCGGCCACGGCGTGGTTGTGCCGGAGCGCCGCTCCGTCGGCGTTACCGCGTCGGCCTGGAAGACCAGCGCGGGAGCCGCCGTCCGCGTCCCCGTGGCACGCGCCGCCAACCTGAATAACACGCTCAAGGCCTTCAAGAACATGGGCATTTACGTCCTGGGTCTCGACGGCGACGGCGACGTCGCGCTGCCGGACCTGGCCCTGGCCACCGAGCCGGTCTGCATCGTCGTTGGTTCCGAGGGCAAGGGCCTCAGCCGCCTGGTCCGCGAAAACTGCGACCAGATCGTGTCGATCCCGATCGACTCCGCGATGGAGTCGCTCAACGCGTCCATGGCGGTGGGCATCTCCCTGTACGAGATCTCCCGCCAGCGGGCCACTAAGTAGTCCTCGGTTCGGTTTCGGCTGGGTCCTCCGTCACCGGAGTTTTGCCGTCGCTTAGACACCTCCCGACGACGATTCCGGCCGCAGGCGGCCTGTACCGTCTCTGCTCGGCGATGCGCTCCTTCGCAAAACCCCGGTTCCGGCTAGCAGCTCACGCACCGTTCGCTGATAAAAGCAACTGCTCCCTCTTGTCACGTGAGGGAGCAGTTGCCTTTAACGCTCAGAATCGGCCGAAATACGTTGACGTAGGATGCGCATTCTGTCCTGCGACGCGCAAATTTCTTCTCGCGGCCCGAATACCCCTAGCGCCAGGGGATTTGCGCGTCACCGGGCTGAATGCGCCGCGGAGGCGAGCCAGGTGACCCGGGCGGCCCGGGGCGAACCAGGCCGCCGGCCTTAGAACTTGTGCCGGTTCGCGAGGACGGGGAGTTTGGTTCGGGCTTCCTTGACGAGCGTCGTGTCCAGGTCCGCGAACAGCAGGCCCGGGGCGCCGTCGAGCTCTTCGAGGACGTCGCCTAACGGAGACACCACCACGGAGTGCCCGACTCCGGTGGGGGCGGCGCCCTTGACTTCCAGCCCGACGCTGGCGGGGTCGCCCTGGCCGCAGGCGAGGACGAGTGTTGTGGAGTCCAGCGCGCGGGCACGGGCCAGCAGCTTCCACTGCTCGGCCTTGCCGGGACCGGAACCCCAGGAGGCGCAGACGATGTTCACGTCGGCGCCGCGGTCAGCGTTCGCGGTGAAAAGATTCGGGAAGCGCACGTCATAACAAGTGGCCAGGCCAAACGTCACGCCGTCCAGCTCAAAGGTTGCCACCCCGGTGCCGGCGTCCACCGTGTCTGATTCCGCGAAGCCGAAGGCGTCGAAGAGGTGGATTTTGTCATAACTGGTGTCCACGCCGCGGCCGGTGACCAGGAGCGTGTTACGGACCTTACGGTTCGCCCCGCCGTCGGCCGTTCCCGGCGTGAACATCCCGGCGACGATCGCAATGTCGTGCTCCGCCGCGATGGCGCGCACCCGGTTGGCCCACGGCCCGTCCAGGGGCTCGGCGATGTCCAGCAGCGAGTTGCCGAAAGCGCGCATGGTGGCCTCCGGGAACACCACAAGCTCCGCCCCGCCGGCCTTGGCCCGCCCCGTGTATTCCTCCACGAGGGCCAGATTGCCGGCCAGATCGCGGCCGGTGATTACTTGAGCCAGTGCAACCCGCACTATTACCTCCATGTTCGGCGCTTCATTCCAGTATGCAGCGCTCTTTTCCGTACACTGCACAACGTCAGGAAAAACAGGTAGGGGGCGGTTTGTCCGGCCCCGCTAAGCTTTAAGCAATGGTCATGCCTTACTTAGATACAGCCTCCACCGTAGACGCCTCCCGTGCGTTTCCGCTGGGCATCAGCGTTCCAAGCACGGGTTCTCCGGCAATGGACGACCCTCGTGGTGCCTTCGCGAATGTGGCTGTCTACGCCCCGGGCGTCACCACCCTGGAGATCGCGTACCAGGCCCCGGGCGGAATCTGGCAGCTCAAGACGCTGCCGAACGTGACGGACGGCGTCCACCACGGCATCGTGGAGGGCCTGCCGGTCGGCTCCCGCTACGGACTCCGTGCCACGCCGGACCACGAGGCCCTCCCGCTGTCCATGCCCAGCATCGATTTCGACGCCGACGCCGACGACGGCGGCGGGCAGCCGCTGCTGCTGGACCCGTACGGGCGCGCCGTGGACGAGCGCGAGGGCTTCATCACCAACGTCCGGATGGCCGGGGACTTCGACTGGGGAACCGACAGCAGCCCGCGGACGCCGTGGCGCAACACCATCATTTACGAAGCCCACGTCCGCGGCCAGACCATGCTCCACCCGGATGTGCCGGAGGACCTGCAGGGAACCTATGCCGGGCTGGCGCACCCGGTCATGATCGAGCACCTCCTCTCCCTCGGCGTCACTGCCGTCCAGCTGCTGCCCGTCCATTTCCATATCGACGAGCCGCACCTGCAGAGCCTTGGGCTGCCAAACTATTGGGGCTACAACACTGCCGCGTTCTTCGCCCCGCACCCCGGCTACGCCACCGAAGCCGCGCGGGCCGCCGGCGCCCAGGCAGTCCAGGACGAGTTCAAGGGCATGGTCAAGCTCCTGCATGCCGCCGGGCTGGAAGTGATCCTCGACGTCGTCTACAACCACACGGCCGAGGGCGGCCCGGATGGCCCCACGCTGAGTTTCCGCGGCCTGGCCGAGATGAAGTACTACCGGAACGACGGCCACGGCCGCTACGTGGACACCACCGGGTGCGGGAACAGCCTGAACTTCGGCGAACCGCGGGTGGTGCAGCTGGTGCTCGACTCCCTGCGCTACTGGGTGAACGAATTCCACATCGACGGCTTCCGCTTCGACCTTGCCGTGACACTGGCCCGGAACTCCGCCAATGAATTCGATCCGCACCACCCGTTCCTGGTCGCGGTCGCGGCCGACCCCGTCCTGTCCACCACCAAGCTGATCGCCGAGCCGTGGGACCTGGGCTACGGCGGCTGGCAGACAGGCCGGTTCCCGGCCGGCTGGGTCGACTGGAACGACCACTTCCGCGACGCCGTCCGCACCTTCTGGCTCTCCGACCGGGCAGCGATCGACGCCGGCGGACACGGAGGCTCCGTCGCCCGCCTCGCGGACGCCCTGTCCGGCTCCGCGAGCCTGTTCGAAGCCTCGGGCCGGTCCCGGCTTGCCTCGCTGAACCTCGTGACCGCCCATGACGGCTTCACCCTGGCCGACCTGGTGTCCTACGACCGTAAGCACAACGAGGCCAACGGCGAGCAGAACCGTGACGGACACGGGGACAACCGGAGCTACAACCACGGTTTCGAAGGCCCCACTGAGGATGAGAACATCCTGGCCAGGAGGGCCCAGACCAGCCGCAACCTGATGGCCTCCCTCATGATCTCCCAGGGCGTGCCCATGATCACCGCCGGGGATGAGGTGGGCCGGACCCAGCAGGGCAACAACAACGCCTACTGCCAGGACAACCCCATCGCCTGGATCGACTGGACCAGCACGCCCGAATCGCATGCGATGCTGCGCAGCACCAAACGCGTGATCCGGCTGCGCCGGGAATTCCTGGCCAGCCAGCCGCACGATTACCCGATCCGCGACAAGCAGTCGTACTTCCACTGGTTTGATGCGCACGGGGAACCGATGTCCGGGAACAGCTGGCAGGACCCGGACCACCGGGTGGTCCAGCTCCTGCTCGGCTCCGACGTCGGGCACGTGGACGGGCTGGTGGTGGTCAACGGCGGCGCCCAGGACGTCAAGATCACGCTGCCGCTGCTGAGGAACGAGGACGGCACGGGCAACCGGCTCTTCGAGCTGCGCCTGACGACGTCCGAGCTGCACGACCGGCGCCAGGGCGTCCGCGTGGCCTCCGGGGAGCGCGACGTCGTGCAGGCCAACTCCATCAGCATCTACCGCACGTAAGCCCCGGCAGCACCTCAGCCGACACACAACGAACGCCGCAAAGGAACCCATGAAGATTTACTCGGCCGAGACCTGGACCATCGAGGAGCTGGAAGTTCTGGCGGACGACGCCGACCGGCGCGCCCTCCTGATCCCCGCCGCGGACACGAAACGGGCCGTCCTCGAGACGTTCGCTGAAACGCTCGACTTCCCCGAGGAGGAGGACGTTGATTTCGACGCCCTCAACGACTCGCTGCACGACTTCGCGGATGCGGTCTCCGACGACGGCAAGGCCCCGGTCACGTTCATCTGGCAGGTGCCGGCCGTGTTCCGCGCGGACCGCTCCTTCGGCCTCATCTGCGAGATCCTGCAGGACGCCGAACGTTATTCCGGCACCAACCTCAGCGTCATTGCCGTCTTGCTGTAACCAGCCGCCGGTCAGGCGTTGGCGATCAGCCCCAGCTCCGCCTTGGAGGCCAGCGCCTCGTGCCTGGGCAGCACCCGGACGGTGTAGCCGAAGGACCCGGAACGGTCGATCAGGACAGTCCCGCTGAACAGATGCCGGCCCTTTCCGAGGTCCTCGACGGACTTCAGCTCCGCCACCGTGACATCCGCCAGCTCATCGCTTTCCCCGGCCTTGCCGTAGGCCACTTCCACGGAGACGTCCTCCGGCGAGAGCTCGTGCAGGGCCACGTAGGCGTTGACCTGGAGGAGGTCGCCGATCTGCGGCTCCTCCGACACGCCCACCGAGTCGACGTGCTCCACCTGCAGGTGCGGCCAGGCGGCGCGGATCCGGGAGATCCACGCGGCCAGGGCCTTGGCCTGCGCATAGTTCTCCGCGACGGCCCGCCGTCCCGCGTCCGCGGCCGGACGGTACAGGATGTTGACGTAGTCCTTGAGCATCCGGTCCGCGGACACCTGCGGACCGAGGTGCGACATGGTGTGCTTGATCATCGAGACCCAGTGCGTCGGGACCTTCTGCGGCCCGGGCTGCGACGGACCGGCGGCACCGGCGGCCGCGGACACCGTCAGTCCGTAGAACCGGGGCGCAACCTGCGTCTCCAGAAGTTCGTACAGCGCTGCCGCCTCGATGTCGTCGCGTTCTTCGGGGGAGGCGTCGTTGTTGGCGGTGGGAATCGCCCAGCCGTTCTCGCCGTCGTACATCTCGTCCCACCAGCCGTCCAGGACCGAAAGGTTCAGCGAACCGTTGAGGGCAGCCTTCATGCCCGACGTGCCGCAGGCCTCCAGCGGGCGCAGCGGGTTGTTGAGCCACACATCGCAGCCGGGGAACAGGGTCCGGGCCATGGCGATGTCGTAGTTGGGCAGGAAGGCGATCCGGTGGCGTACCTCGGGGTCGTCGGTGAACCGGACCAGGTCCTGGATCATCTTCTTGCCCGCGTCGTCGGCCGGGTGCGACTTCCCCGCGATGACCAGCTGGATGGGATGGGTCTTGTGCAGCAGCAGGGCCTTGAGCCGCTCGGGTTCGCGCAGCATCAGGGTGAGGCGCTTGTAGGTCGGCACACGCCGGGCAAAGCCGATGGTCAGAATGTCCGGATCCAGCACCGAGTCCGTCCATGCCAGCTCGGCGTCGGCCGCGCCGCGTTTCTTCCAGGCGGCCCGGAGACGGCGCCGGACGTCCTCGACCAGGGAGACCCGCATCTCGCGGCGGAGGGCCCAGACGTCCTCGTCGCTGACGTTGTAGGCCAGGTCCCAGCGGCCCTGGGCCTCCGCTTCGGAACCGAACTGGTCACGTGCGAGCTTGGAGACGCGCGGGTCCACCCAGGTGGGGACGTGGACGCCGTTGGTGACGGAGGTGATGGGCACCTCGGAGTGGTCGAAGCCCGGCCACAGCGCGGAGAACATCCCGCGGGAGACGACGCCGTGCAGTTTAGCGACGCCGTTGGCGCGCTGGGCCAGCCGGAGGCCCATGACCGCCATGTTGAACACAAACGGGTTGCCGTCGGTGAAGTCCTCCCGGCCCAGGTCAAGGATCCGGGACACCGGAACGTCCGGGGCCAGTCCGGCCTCGAAAAAGTGCTGGATCTGCGACGTCTCGAAACGGTCGATGCCGGCCGGCACCGGGGTGTGGGTGGTGAACACGGTGGACGCGCGTCCGGCGGCCAGGGCCTCTTCCCAGCTCAGCGGCTCCGCGGCGGACATCAATTCCTGGATCCGCTCGACGCCCAGGAACCCGGCGTGGCCCTCGTTGGTGTGGAAGACTTCCGGGGCCGGGCTGCCAGTGAGCCTTTGGTACGCCCGCAGTGCCTTGACCCCGCCCATGCCGAGCAGGAGCTCCTGCTGGAGGCGGTGGTCCCCGCCGCCGCCGTACAGCCGGTCGGTGATGCCGCGGGCGGCGTCGTCGTTGCCCGGGACGTTGGAATCCAGCAGCAGGAGCGGAACGCGTCCGACGTCGGCCCGCCACACGTGCGCCAGGAGGCGGCGCCCTTGGGGGAGCGGCAGCGAAATCTGCAGCGGCTTGCCGTTGCCGTCCGGGGAAGCCTCGCGGAGCAGGGTCAGCGGCAGGCCGTCCGGGTCCAGGACCGGGTAGGTCTCCTGCTGCCAGGCGTCGCGGGACAGCGACTGCTTGAAATACCCGGCCTGGTACAGCAGCCCGACGCCGATCAGCGGAATGCCGAGGTCAGAGGCTGCCTTCAGGTGGTCGCCGGCGAGGATGCCGAGGCCGCCGGAGTACTGCGGCAGCACCTCGGTGATGCCGAACTCCGGCGAGAAGTACGCGATGCACGACGGCGCGTCCGCGCCGAGGCTCTGGTACCAGCGGGGTTGCTCCAGATAACGGTCGAGGTCGTCGGCAGCCGCATGCACCCGGCGCACCACGTCCTGGTCGGCCGCGAGGTTCTGCAGTTCTTCCCTGCTGACCAGGCCAAGGAAGGACACAGGGTCGTGGGCGCTCTCGGCCCAGATACGGGGGTTCAGCCCCTCGAACAACTCCCGGGTGGGCCGGTGCCAGGACCACCGAAGGTTGGTGGCGAGCCGGGCAAGCGGCCGGATTGGCTCCGGGAGAACGGTGCGGACGGTAAATCTGCGGATTGCCTTCACCAGCGAAACACTAACGGACAAGTGAAGGCCCCGGAACGGGTTTAAGTTTCTTTCCTATAAATGACAGGGCGCCGCCGGAAAAATCCGGAAACGGCAGCAAATGGTGAGCAGCCTTAGCAATCTGGCCGATTTGTAGATAACGTCGAGCCTGTGACGAATAACTCGCGAACCAGTGCCGTGTCCAAGCAAAAGCCGAAGGCCCTGATCACGGAGGGCCTTAAATTCGGCCGCTTTCCGATCACCGCCGTCCAGCCTGCAGTGGAAGGCGGGAAGTTCCCTGCCAAAGCCGTGGTGGGCGAAAGCCTGGTGGTTGGGGCCACCGCGTTCCGGGAAGGCCACGACCAACTCGGCGTCAGTGCCGTGCTCCTGGACCCCCGCGGAAAGGAACGGCAACGCGTCCGCCTCGCCCCGCCGCGCGGACCCCGGGGCCTGGGCACCGACCGCTGGGAAGGGCTTCTGACGCCCCCCTCGACCGGAAACTGGTCGTTCGTCATCGAGGCCTGGCATGACCGCTACGGCACCTGGCACCACAACGCCGAAGTGAAGGTTGAAGCCGGGATCGACGTCGAGCTGATGCTGGCCGAAGGGGCCGCGCTGCTCTCCGAAGCATCCGAGGACTCATCCCGCCCGTCCGCCGACCGGCGCACACTGCGGATGGCCGTCGTGGTGTTGTCCGATGCTTCCCTGACCCCCGAGGAACGCCTGGCGGCCGGGTTCAGCGCCGACGTCGCCGCCGTCGTCGCCCGCCAGCCCATCCGCGAACACGTGACGGTTTCCGAGCCGTACCCGCTGCTGGTGGAGCGCGAACTTGCCGGCCGGGGTGCCTGGTACGAGTTCTTCCCCCGCTCCGAAGGCGCCGTCCGCAATCACGAAACGGGCGAGTGGACCTCCGGTAACTTCCGGACCGCGGCCAAACGGCTCGACGCTGTCGCGGAAATGGGCTTCGACATCATCTACATGCCGCCAATCCACCCGATCGGTATCCAGCACCGCAAGGGTCCCAACAACACCCTGCTGGCCGGCCCGCACGACCCCGGCTCGCCCTGGGCAATCGGCGCCAAGGAAGGCGGACACGACGCCATCCATCCGGAGCTCGGCACCTTCGAAGACTTCGACGCGTTCGTGGCGCGGGCCGGGGAGCTGGGGCTCGAGGTTGCATTGGACCTGGCGCTGCAGGCCGCCCCGGACCATCCCTGGGTGCAGAGCCACCCGGAGTGGTTCACCACCCGGGTGGACGGCAGCATCGCCTACGCCGAGAACCCGCCGAAGAAGTACCAGGACATCTTCCCGCTCAACTTCGACAACGATCCCGAGGGCCTGTCCAACGAGATCTACCGGATCGTGTTGCTGTGGGTGAGCCACGGCGTCAAGATCTTCCGGGTGGACAACCCGCACACCAAACCCGTGTGGTTCTGGGAATGGCTGATCGCGAAGGTCAACAAAAAGCACCCCGACGTCGTTTTCCTCGCCGAGGCCTTTACCCGCCCCGCCATGATGCACGCGCTGGGCCGCGCCGGCTTCCAGCAGTCCTACACGTACTTCACCTGGCGGAACACCAAGGAGGAACTGGAGGAGTATTTCCAGGAGGTCAGCCACGAGTCGCCGGCCTATTTCCGGCCGAACTTCTTCGTCAACACCCCAGACATCCTCACCGAATACCTGCAGTTCGGCGGTCCGGCCGCCTTCAAGATCCGCGCCGCGCTCGCCGCCACGGCAAGTCCCATCTGGGGCGTGTATGCCGGCTTCGAGCTCTACGAGCATGTGGCCCGTCCGGGTGCCGAGGAGTACATCGACAACGAGAAGTTCGAGTACAAGGCCCGGGACTGGGACGCCGCGGCCGCGTCGGGCCGGACACTGGCCCCGTACCTGACCAGGCTCAACGCCATCCGGCACGCGCACCCCGCCCTGGGCGACCTGCAGAACCTCACCGTGCACAAGAGCACGGACAACGCCACGGTGGTCTATTCCAAGCACAAGACCCTCCCCGACGGGACCAAGGACACCCTGATCATCGTGGTGAACGTGGACCCGCACGGCACCCGGGAAAGCACGGTGACGCTGGACCTGGCCGCGCTGGACCTGGACCCGGACAGCCTGACCCCCAACGGCAGGTTCATGGTGGACGATCTCGTGACCGGCGAAAGCTGGGAATGGGGGGAGTACAACTACGTCCGGCTGGACGCCCATGTCGAACCCGCACACATTCTTAGCATCCGGAGGTAGCACGCGTGAGTTTCAGTCCTACAAACCCCAACCAGCACTTCAGCCCGAAGGGGACTTTCGAACTCAACGCGCCAGGCCTCCAGCACGACCCCCTGTGGTACCGCAAAGCGGTCTTTTACGAAGTGCTGGTCCGCGGCTTCGCGGACGGCAACGGCGACGGCTCCGGCGACTTCCACGGCCTCATCGAGAAGCTCGACTACCTGCAGTGGCTCGGCGTCGACTGCCTCTGGTTGCCGCCGTTCTTCCAGTCCCCGCTCCGTGACGGCGGCTACGACATCTCCGACTACAACTCGGTGCTCGACGAATTCGGCACCATCAGCGACTTCAAGCGCCTGGTGGCCGAGGCCCACGCCCGCGGCGTTCGGGTCATCATCGACCTCCCGCTGAACCACACCTCGGACCAGCACCCGTGGTTCCAGGAGTCCCGCAAGGACCCGGACGGCCCCTTCGGTGACTTCTACGTGTGGAGCGACACAGACGAGAAATACGAAGACGCCCGCATCATCTTCGTGGACACCGAAGAGTCCAACTGGACCTTCGACCCGATCCGGCGCCAATTCTTCTGGCACCGGTTCTTCAGCCACCAGCCCGACCTCAACTTCGAGAACCCCAAAGTCATCGACGCGCTATTCGACGTCGTCCGGTTCTGGCTGGACCAGGGCATTGACGGGTTCCGGGCCGACGCCATTCCCTACCTCTTCGAGGAAGAGGGCACCAACTGCGAAAACCTGCCGGCGACCCACGAATTCCTCCGCAAGCTGCGCAAAATGGTCGACGAAAGCTACCCCGGCCGCGTCATCATCGCCGAAGCCAACCAGCCGCCCGCTGAGGTGGTTGAATACTTCGGCACCGAAGAGGAACCGGAATGCCACATGGCCTTCCACTTCCCGATCATGCCGCGGCTGTATTACGCGCTGCGGGACCAGAAGGCCGCGCCGATCATCGAGACGATGAAGGACACCCCGAACATTCCGGAGGGCGCCCAGTGGGGCACGTTCCTGCGCAACCATGACGAGCTGACCCTGGAAATGGTCACGGCCGACGAACGTGCCGCCATGCTCGGCTGGTACGCGCCGGACCCGCGCATGCGCGCCAACATCGGCATCAGGCGCCGGCTCGCCCCGCTGCTGGACAACTCGCGCTCCGAAATCGAACTGATCAACGCGTTGCTGCTTTCCCTGCCCGGCAGCCCGTTCCTGTACTACGGGGACGAGATCGGCATGGGGGACAACATCTGGCTCGAAGACCGCGACGCCGTCCGCACCCCGATGCAGTGGAACCCGGACCGGAACGCGGGCTTCTCCCATGCGGACCCGGGCAAGTTGTACCTTCCGGTGATCCAGTCCCTGGTCTACAACTACAGCATGGCGAACGTCGAAGCCGAGGCCGCGCACTCGGGCTCGCTTCTGCGCTGGACCCGCCAGATCCTCAGCGTCCGCAAGAACCACCCCGCATTCGGGCTGGGCGGGTTCGAGCACGTCCCGGCCGATCACGACGTCGTCCTCGCCTACCTGCGGGAACTCCCGGAAGGGAATTCTGCCGGCGCGGACGCCGAAACCGTGCTGTGCGCGTTCAACCTCTCCCAGCATCCCGTGGCCACCACCCTGCGCGTGCCGAAGTACGCCGGGCGGGGACTCCGCGATGTCTTTGGCGGGCAGGCCTTCCCCGCGATCAACGACGACGGAACCCTGACCCTGACGCTGGGCAGCCACGATTTCTTCTGGCTGCGGATCCGCTCGGCCTCCTCCAACCCGGCCTCGCCGTTCACCCAGGCGATGCCCATCCTTTCCATTGAGGGCTGACATGACCCGACCGAACCTTTCCCCCGCCCTGAGCGGGATGCTGGGCAGCTGGCTCCCCGGCCAGCGCTGGTTCCCCGTCAAGACTGCGGAGTTCAGCTTTGAGCCGGTGGGAGGGCTGAGCCTGGCCCCCGGACGTGCCGACGCCGAGCTCGAAGTGTGGCTGCTCGCGGTGACCTATCCGACGGCGGACGGCACCCGCACCGACGTCGTGCACGTGCCGCTCAGCCTCCGACGGGCACCGCTGGCAGGCGCGGAGGCTGCCCTGCTGGGGGAGACCGAAGGCGAAAGCCCGCTTCCCGATACCGGGAAACGCTGGATTTACGACGGCGTCCACGACCCCGCGTTTGTCGCGGCATGGCTCGAGCTCATTCGCAGCAACGGCACGTCCCCGGCGGGGACCGCGGCCGGACACCTCGTGGAGTCCGGCTACCGGTTGCCTTACGCCACCGGAAGCGTGAAAGTCCTCTCCGGGGAGCAGTCGAACAGCTCCGTGGTTGTGCACGACGGCGACTCGGCCGCGATCGTGAAGTTTTTCCGTGTCCTCTCCGAGGGCCAGAACCCCGAAGTGGAAATCGGCGCCGCCCTGACCGCCGGCCGCACCGCAGAAGTGCCGTCAACCCTCGGCTGGGTCACCGGCGAATGGGAGGTCCCCTCGGACACCGGCACCCGCACGGCCCGGGGCGAGCTCGCTGTGGCCCACGAATTCCTCGCCGGCGGGCAGGATGCCTGGCGGCTCGCAGTCACCGCGGCGAGCCGGGGCAGGGACTTCACCGCCGAGGCACACGCGCTGGGCGCGGCCACCGCCACGGTGCACCGGCGGCTGGCCGAAGCCCTCGGCGTGGCCTCCGAAACGGCTCCGGGGGGCGACATCGCGCCCGGAGTTGCCCAGCGCGTGCGCCAGTCCTGGGCTCAGGCCGGCACCATCGTGGGCCGCTACGACGATTCGCTCGAGGAACTCCTGCTCCGCCTGCGCGGGTACAGCGCCGGTCCGCTGCAGCGAATCCATGGCGACCTCCACCTCGGACAGATCCTCCAGGTCCCCGGGGCGGCCGGTGCGGCGCCGCGCTGGGCCATTCTCGACTTCGAAGGCGAGCCGCTGCGTCCCATCTCGGAACGAAACTTTCCCGACGTCCCGCTGCGGGACGTCGTCGGGATGCTGCGTTCCTTCGATTACGCCGCCGGCGCGGCCGTGCGGGAATCTCCCGACACCACCGTCCCGGCGGGCTGGGTGGACGACTGCGCCGAGGCGTTCCTGGCCGGTTACGCGGAAGTCATTCCCGGGAGCATCGACCGCGATTCGCCCCTCTTCGTGGCCCTCTGGCTCGACAAGGCGCTTTACGAAGTCATCTACGAATTACGGAACAGGCCAGACTGGCTGGCCATTCCGGTCAACGCATCACGTCGTCTCCTCGGCAGTACAGGCTCCGGCGCTCCAGCCGAAGCCGAAGCGGAAGGTATCACCATGACAGGATCAGCACGGATCGATCGGCCCGGAGCTCCGCTCCCCGTGGACGCGGGCACCCTGGCCCGGGTCGCGGCGGGCGAACACCACGCCCCGCACTCAGTCCTCGGCGCCCACTTCGATGACCACGGGCACGTCACCATCCGCACAGTGAAGCACCTGGCCGAGGCGGTCTCCGTTGTTACCCTGGGCGGCAAGATCCCCATGGAACACGAGTCCGCCGGAGTGTGGGTGGCTGTGGTCGAGCCGTTGGAGCCCGGCCACGTGCCGGACTACCGGCTCGAAGTGACCTACGAGGGTGAGGCGCCGCAGTCGGCCGACGATCCCTACCGCTACCTCCCCACCGTCGGCGAAGTCGACCTGCACCTTATCGGCGAAGGCCGCCACGAGCGGCTCTGGGACGTCCTCGGCGCGCACGTCCAGCACTACAAGTCCTCCCTCGGCGACATCGACGGCGTGTCTTTCGCCGTGTGGGCCCCGAACGCCCAGGCCGTCCGGGTCAAGGGCGACTTCAACGGCTGGGACGGCCGGGAGTTCGCCATGCGGTCCCTCGGCTCCTCGGGGGTGTGGGAACTCTTTATCCCCGGCGTTTTGGCAGGGGCGTGCTACAAGTTCGAAATCCGCGGCAGGCACGGCTACTGGGTGGAGAAGGCGGACCCGCTGGCCTTCGGCACGGAGGTTCCGCCGCTGACGGCGTCCCGCGTCGTGGAGCCCTCCTACGTGTTCAAGGACACCGAGTGGATGGACGCCCGGGCCGCCCGGGACCCGCACAACTCGCCCATGAGCGTCTATGAAGTCCACCTCGGCTCCTGGCGGGTCGGCCTGGACTACCGCGAGCTCGCCAAGGAACTCGTCGAGTACGTCAAATGGCTCGGCTTCTCGCACGTGGAATTCATGCCCGTGGCCGAGCACCCCTTCGGCGGCTCATGGGGCTACCAGGTCACGTCCTACTTCGCCCCGACGTCCCGGTTCGGGCACCCGGACGAATTCCGGCACCTGGTGGATGAGCTGCACCAGGCCGGCATCGGCGTGCTTCTCGACTGGGTTCCGGCGCACTTCCCGAAGGACGAGTGGGCGCTGGCCCAGTTTGACGGCGAATCCCTCTACGAACACGGCGACCCAAACCTTGGTGAACACCCGGACTGGGGCACCCTGATCTTCGACTTCGGCCGCCGGGAAGTCCGCAACTTCCTGGTTGCGAACGCGCTGTACTGGCTTGAGGAATTCCACATCGACGGCCTGCGGGTGGACGCCGTCGCCTCCATGCTCTACCTGGACTACTCACGCGAGCACGGCCAGTGGCAGCCCAACCGGTTCGGCGGGCGCGAGAACCTCGAAGCGATCTCCTTCCTGCAGGAGGTCAACGCCACGGTGTACAAGACCCACCCCGGCGCCGTCATGATCGCCGAGGAATCCACGGCCTTCCCGGGTGTCACAGCACCCACCAGCCAGGGCGGTCTTGGCTTCGGGCTCAAGTGGAACATGGGCTGGATGCACGACTCGCTCAAGTACATGGCCGAGGACCCGTACAACCGCAGGTGGCACCACGGCACCATCACGTTCTCCATGGTCTACGCCTACACCGAAAACTTCCTCCTGCCGATCAGTCACGACGAGGTCGTGCACGGCAAGGGATCGATGCTGCGCAAGATGCCCGGGGACCGCTGGCAGCAGCTTGCCAGCCTGCGGGCCTTCCTTGGCTTCCAGTGGGCGCACCCCGGCAAGCAGCTGATCTTTATGGGCACCGAATTCGGCCAGGAAGCGGAATGGTCTGAACAGCACGGCCTGGACTGGTGGCTCGCGGATATTCCGGCGCACCGCGGCGTGCAGCTCCTGACCAAGGACCTCAACGAGCTCTACAGTTCCACTCCGGCCCTGTACGAGCTCGACAACGATCCCGCCGGTTTCCAATGGATCCATGGCGGGGATTCGGACCGCAATGTGCTGACCTTCATCCGCCGCGACGCGGCAGGCAACCCGCTGGTCTGCGCACTGAACTTCTCCGGCGGCCCGCACACGGACTTCCTCCTCGGTGTCCCGGCTGCCGGCGGGTGGCAGGAAGTGCTCAACACCGACGCCGCCGCATACGGCGGATCCGGTGTCTTGAACAGCGGCCCGCTGACAGCCACCGACCGCGGCATTGACGGCCAGCCGGCCACGCTCACCGTGACGCTTCCGCCGTTGGGGGCGGCTTACTTCAAGCCCCTGGTCTAGCCACAGCCATCGCGAAAGCCCGGAATCCCCGCGATTCCGGGCTTTTTCGGCGCCGGCAGGGGGAACGGTTTCGGGCTGCTTTGTCAGCCCGTCAAAGTAGTGGTAGAGTTTATTTCCGCGCTGCTCCCCGGAGTTGATCGGCCAAGAAGACCCAGATGCTACGGCAACACTGAGTCGGAACCGCCGATTTGACTAGGGTGAAGCGGCCGGGTAAGTTTGAAAAGTTGCTCCGGAGCGATCCTCGACTGGATATTGGTTGTGGTGGTGCCGGGTGTGTCTGTTGTTTGAGAACTCAATAGTGTGCCAAGTTTGTTGATACCAATTTATTTATATGGATTGGTTGAATTGACTGGATTATGCCACCCCGTGGTGTGGTC
>JBKKDK010000173.1:0-5928 GCA_046708245.1 Arthrobacter sp. | reverse complement strand
GTTGTCAGTGACGGAGCGGAGACCTTGCTAATGCGCCGTCACTGTAATGGCTGGTTGGAGCGGACTCTACAGCGTCTTGCTGTGCTTTGAGACTAAGAGCACTGGAGATGTTCTCCCCGGCCAGCAGCGGCAGCGTGCAAAGTTTCGTGACCGCGTCATGGGCGGAGTTCGCATGGATCGTACACATCCCCGGCAGCCCGGAATTTAAGGCGATCAGCATGTCCAGGCTTTCGGCCTCCCTGACCTCGCCCACCACCAGCCGGTCCGGCCGCATCCGCAGGGCCTCCTTGACGAGCCGGCGCAAGGGGATCTCACCCTCCCCCTCCAGGTTCGGCTGCCGGCACTGCAGCCCCACGACATCACGCAGCGGGAACTGCAGCTCGAAGATCTCCTCCACCGTAATGACCCGCTCCCGGGTGCCGATGCCGGCTGCCAGGCAGTTGAGCATGGTGGTTTTGCCGGCCTGGGTGGCTCCGGACACCAGGATGTTGAGGCCGCTGGCCACCGCGGCGCCCAGAAACCGCGCGGCCTGCGGGGTCAGTGTCCCGAGCTCCACGAGGTGTTCGAGCCGGCTGGCCTTGACGACGAACTTGCGGATGTTGATGGCCCAATGCCGCCGCGTGATGTCCGGGATGACCACGTGCAGTCGGGATCCGTCGGGAAGCGCCGCATCCACAAACGGCGAGGACATGTCCAGGCGCCGCCCCGAACTCTTGAGCATCCGCTCGACCAGGTCCCGGACCTGCTGCTCGGTAAGGGCGATGGATGTCAGCTCCGATTCGCCGTTGCGGGCCACGTAAACCTCGTGCGGGGCGTTGAGCCAGACCTCTTCGATGCCGGGATCATCCAGGAGCGGCTGCAATGCGCCGAAACCGGCCACGGCGTCGAAGACGAACCGCCTCGCCGGCTCCAGCGGCCCGATCGGCGGCAGCGGTGCCAGGAGGGCCCGCTCGTCATAGTCGTTGACGGCTGCCTCGACGAGGCGCCGGACTTCACCGGCCTGCCGCAGCGGGTCCAGTCCACGGCGTCGGATCAGCTCGCGGACTTCGTCCTCAACTATGCGCACAGCCTCCATTGGCCCCCGGTTTGACCGCTGCCCGCCGCCAAGGCAGGGCAATTGGGTTAAACCTAGGGGAGGGTCCGGCGTTGTACAAGGCCGCGGGAGGCTGTGTGGAAAACTCCCGGCGCCGGTTTGTCGCGGAACGCCGCTTTGCCAATCCCCAAGTAGTCTAGTCAGTGGCGGATGGGGGTCCGCCTGTGCTGGCGTCGCCGAGTAGGGCGCACACCGCGACCGAAAGGCTTTTTCATTGAAACTACGCGGCATCAGGTCCGTGGCGGCTCTCGCAGCCGTGTCCGCAGTGCTGGCCGGCTGTGCCCCCGCCTCCGGAGGCAGCCAGATCCGCGGCTCGCTGACCGCCGTCGGGACCGGCATCCAGAGCGCCGCCATCGCCGCCTGGCGCAACGGCTGGGTGAAGGACTTCCCGGAGACCTCGCTGAGCTTCTCCCCGGACGGCGCCAACGTCGGCATCAAAGCGCTGCAGACCGGCCAGGCCCACTTTGCGCCCGTCGACCAGCCGCTGACCGCCGCCGACGTCGAAGAGTCCAAACAGTTCTGCGGACCGGACGGATCCTTTTCGGTGCCCGTCGCCGTCGTGCCGGTGGGCGTCGCCTTTAACCTGCCGTCCGTGAAGAACCTGAAGCTCTCCCCCGAGGTGCTCGCCGCCATCTTCTCCGGCGACATCACCTCCTGGGACGACCGGGAGATCGCACGGCTCAATCCCGACGCCGAACTGCCGGACGAGGAGATCGTCCCGATCCGGGCAACGGAAAAGTCGGTCCTGACCACCACCACCACGGCCTACCTCCAGCGCGGCGGCTGGGCCGGACCCGCCGCCAACACCTGGCCCGAGGACACCGAGGGCGAGGAAGTGCCCCGCTACACCGACGTCGGCAACAAGGTGGACGACACCGCCGGCTCCATCGCCTTTATGGACAAGGCCGCCATCGGCACCCGCTTCGACACCGCCCTGCTGGACTTCGGCCAGGGTTTTGTCCGGCTCAACGAAGACACCCTGGGCCTGTCCATCGCTGCCGGCTCTACCGCCACCGGCCCCGGCGGCAGCGTGGTGTTCAGCACCCCGGAGGCGCCCGCACCGGGCTACGGCCTGACCACGGTGACCTACCAGGCCTTCTGCAGCGAATACCAGAATGAGCCGCTGGCCCGGCTGGTCCGCTCCTGGGGCGAATTCGTCCTTGGCGACGGCGGGCAGGGAAACTCGACCTACTTCGCCGGGGTCTCGAGCCCCGGCAAGGACGCGCTGGAGCAATCCAGCCGGCGGATCGCAGAAATTACGGCGGCCCGATGAGCCGCCAGACCGGACTGTTCGGACGCCGGCCGGAAGCAGCGCAACGAAAGGCCGCCATGACACGGATCATTCCGGGATCCCCCGCCGACCAGACGCAGCGCACACGCTCCGCCGCAGGCATCTTCGGCCGCATTTTCCTGCTGCTCTCCGCGATCACCGTGCTCTGGTCGCTGGCCACACCGCTTATGGCCTACCCGGACGAGCCCGTCCACACCATCAAGGCCGCCGCGGTGGCCCGCGGCCAGATCCTCCCGGCGCCGGGCACCTCCTACGGCCACGGCGTACACGTCCAGGTGCCCTCCTACATCGCCAACCTGCAGGCGCAGACCTGTTTCACCTTCCAGCGCGAGAAAACCGCCGAGTGTGCCCCGGACGTCGCTGCTGATGACAACTACCTGACCCTCGGGGTGACCTCCGCCGGGCTCTACAACCCGATGTACTACTGGATCGTCGGGTTCCCCAGCCTGTTCATGTCCGGCGCACCGGCGATCTTTGTGATGCGGATCTTCAGCGCCCTCATTTCGGCGGCGTTCTACGCGGCCGGCTTTACAGCCCTGAGCCGGCTGCGGCACCCCAAATGGCCGATCGCCGCCGCCGCCGTGGCAATGACCCCCATGGTCTTCTTCCTCTCCAGCGGCATCAACCCCAACTCGCTGGAAGTCGCGGCCACAATGGCGGCGTTCTGCGGGTTCCTCGTGGTGCTGGAAAACTCGAGCCAGCTCCGGGTGGTCCGGCCCGCCGTCATCGCCGTGGCGGTCTCCTGCGCGGCGCTGGCCAACACGCGCAGCGTCTCGCTGGTCTGGCTGCTGTGCGCCTTCATCGTCGCCGGACTCTGTTACCGCTGGAAGGACTTCACGGCGCTGTTCCGGAACAAGGTGGTGGTCATCATGATCGCCCTGGCGGCCGTCGGTGTGGCCCTGGGCCTGCTCTGGAACGTGCTGATGCTCAACGCCCCGCCGTCGGCCGGCGAGGCGCCGCTGGGCATCTCCAACGCCACCGGAAACGTCAGGCCCTACAACGCCTTCCTGACCATGCTGGACCGCACCTTCGATTTCATGGCCCAGTACGTCGGGGTGATGGGCTGGCTCGAGTCGGCCCTCCCCCAGGCGGTGTACATGTTCTGGAACATGCTGCTGGTCCTGGTCCTCCTGCTGGTCTTCCTGGTCCGGCACTGGCGCCTGCAGATGGCGTTCCTGACCGCCGTCGCAATGCTGGTCCTGGTTCCCTCCGTCATGCAGGCCGCGCTGGTCTCCAGCGTCGGCTTCATCTGGCAGGGCCGCTACAGCATGCCGCTGTTCATGATCGCGGTGATCGCGGCCGGCATGTGCATCCGCTTCCGGCGCTTCCCGACCGGCCGGTCCTCGGAGGCCATGGCCCGGCTGCTGCTGGTCGCCGGCATCGTGGCCCACGTCTACGGCTTCCTCTACGTCCTGCGCCGCTACGTCGTCGGCATCCCGGACACCGGCAACTGGCAGACGATGATCACCGTGCCCGGCTGGCAGCCCCCGCTGACCTGGGAGGGCCTGACGCTGGCCTACGCTGCGGTGTGCATCGTCGCGGCGGCGATGCTCTTCGGCTACCTCTATCCCGGCCGGACATTCCTCAGGGCCCCAGCCGCGCTGCGGCGTTTGCGCCGGTAGCCAGGCTCGACAAAACAGTCCGGCCCACCCCCCGCGGTGGGCCGGACTGTTTGCGTTGCCGGCCGGTTGGCCAGGCCGTATGGCCGGTCAGGAGCCGAGG
This sequence comes from Arthrobacter sp., assembly GCA_046708245.1. Lineage (GTDB taxonomy): Bacteria > Actinomycetota > Actinomycetes > Actinomycetales > Micrococcaceae > Arthrobacter. The sequence continues at coordinate 1,822 of JBKKDK010000173.1, read as the reverse complement.
TACTCGTTCAGCCGCTCGTCGGCGCTGGGCACCGTGAATCCGGTGGCCTTGATCTTGCTCAGGTCCAGGCCGCTGTTCAGCGGCCGCGGTGAGACGGCCTTGCCCTTAAAGTACTCCTCCGTGCTGACCCCGGTGACGGCGTCGCGCGGCTTGCCGGACAGCTCGTACACATCCGCTGCAATGTCAGCCCACGACTTCTCGTCGCCGTCGTTGCTCAGGTTGTAGACGCCGTAGTCCGCGCCGCTCGCCAGCAGGTGCCGGATGCCGGCGGCGATGTCCTCCGTGAAGGTCAGCCGACCGATCTGGTCGTCGACGACGGACGGTTCGATGCCGCGCTCCGCCAGGGAGGCCATGGTCCGGACAAAGTTGTTGCCCTCGCCGATGACCCAGCTGGTGCGCACGATGTAGTGCCGGGGAACAACGCCGACGACGGCGTCTCCCGCGGCCTTGGTCTGCCCGTAGACGCCCAGCGGTGCCACGGGCTCGGACTCGCCGTGCGTGCTCCGGGTTCCGTCGAAGACGTAGTCCGAGGACACGTGGACCAGCGTCAGGTCGTGTTCGACGGCGGTGCGGGCCAGCCGCGCCACGGCCGTGACATTGACGGCCCAGGCGGCCGCCCGGCCTTCCGGCGTTTCGGCCGCGTCCACGGCGGTGTAGGCCGCCGAATTGATGACCGTTGAGTAGTTCTTCCAGTTCCGGGCCGCGAAGGAATCCTCGCTCGCCAGGTCGAACTCGCGCCGGCCGGCGAACTCGACGGACGCGTCGCCGTCGTACAGTTTCCGCAGGGCCTTGCCGAGTTGGCCGTCCGCGCCGACCACGAGGATCTTCTTCGCCGGCATCGGCACCACGTCGGCGAGGCGGGGGTGTGCCTTGTCCTTGTCGGACAGTTCGGCCTGCTCCAGCGGGATGGGCCAGGCGACGGCGGCGGTCTCGTCGGCCAGGTTCAGGAACGTGTACTGCCCCTGCGCGTCCGCGGACCAGTGGTCGTTGACGAGGTAGGTGTAGGCGGTGTTGTCCTCCAGGGTCTGGAACGCGTTGCCCACGCCCCGGGGGATGAAAATGGCCTGGCTGGCGTCCATTTCCGCGGTGAACACCGCGCCGAACGAGGGTCCCTCACGCAGGTCCACCCAGGCACCGAAAATCCGGCCCGTGGCTACCGAAATGAACTTGTCCCACGGCTCCGCGTGGATCCCGCGGGTGGTTCCGGCCTTTTCGTTGAAGGAGATGTTGTTCTGCACCGGGCGGAAGTCCGGCAGGCCGAGGGCCACCATCTTTTCGCGCTGCCAGTTCTCCTTGAACCAGCCGCGGTTGTCGCCGTGGACCGGAAGGTTGTACAGGACGACGCCGGGAATCGGGGTTTCGTGGGCGGTGAGCTTCTTCGAGAACTCGATCGACATAATCTACTGGCCCTGTTCCTTGTACTTGGCTTCCGTGGCGGCCTTCTGCGGGCGCCACCAGTCCTCGTTGTTCCGGTACCAGGCGATGGTGTCCTCGATGCCGGCGTCGAAGTTGGAGAAGCGCGGCTCCCAGCCAAGTTCCTCGCGGAGCTTTGTGGAGTCGATCGCGTAACGCATGTCGTGGCCGGGCCGGTCCACCACGTGGTCGTACGCGTCCGGGGCCTGTCCCATGTGCTTGAGGATCAGTTCGACGACGTCCTTGTTGTTCTTCTCGCCGTCGGCGCCGATCAGGTAGGTCTCGCCGATCCGGCCCTTGTCGATGATCGCCAAGACGGCGGAAGAGTGGTCGTTGGCGTGGATCCAGTCACGGACGTTCTCGCCTTTGCCGTAGAGCTTGGGGCGGATCCCGTCGATCACGTTGGTAA
>JBKKDK010000172.1:0-30153 GCA_046708245.1 Arthrobacter sp. | reverse complement strand
ATCCTGTCCGCTACGTCCACTTCGAAGGCCTGCGCCGCGGAGAGGGTGGGGAATTCCCGGTCCAGCATTTTGGGTGTCCCGCCGGCGTTCAGCACGGCGTCGACGACGGCGGCACCGAGTCCGGAGGCGCCGCCGGTGACCAGTACCCTGCCGGGTCGAGTCTCGTAGGTCATGGTATTCCTTTCGGTTTTGCGGCCGCTGGTGAGTCAGCCGACCCGGGCCAGGGCGTCGGCCAGATGGGTTGTGGAGTGTGCCGGATGGTAAGGGACGGTAAGGCAGCGGCCGCCCCAGCTCTCCAGCAGCGGTGTCTCGGGCAAGTCGCGGACGTCGTAGTCCCCGCCCTTTACCCAGAGGTCCGGGCGGAGCATGTCCAGGCATCTCTCCGGTGTGTCCTCGTCAAAGACGAGCACGGCATCGACGCAGCCAAGGGCAAGGAGGAGCTCGGCCCGGTCCTCCTGGTTGATGATGGGACGGGACGGGCCTTTGAGGCGCCGGACGGACGCGTCGGAATTCAGGCATACGATCAGGCAGTCGCCCAGGCTCCTCGCGGCGGCAAGGGACCGGGCGTGGCCGGCATGGAGCAGATCGAAGCAGCCTCCGGTCGCCACGACGGTCCCGCCGGTGCGCCGCACACGGCGGGCCAGTTCCACCGCCGCGCCGTTCCCGGCAGCGCCGCCGCAGTCCGGGCTGGTGCCGTGCCGGGAGGCCCGCAGCGGGTGCGGCTTCTTGAGTGCCGCCACACCGCCGGCGGCCAGGAAGGATGCGGTTTCGAGTGCGGCTTGGGGCGCCGATTCGGTGAGGTCGTGGCCGGCCGCCATCAGGGCCGCGAGGCTGGCGACGAGCCGGTCCCCGGCGCCGCAGGGATCCGCCACGCGGGTCTTTGGCGCGGCAATGTCGAGTGGGGCCGGCGCGGCGGCGCGGACCAGGGTGGCCCCGTGCTCGCCCCGGGTGACCAGCACGGCGTTGCTCCGCCAGTGCCGCATCAGTGCCATGGCCAGATCTGCCGGGGTGCCGGCGTCCCGCATGGCCGGGGACATCGCTGCGGCCGCAGCCCGGGCCTCCGCCAGATTCGGCGTCACGACGTCGGTGCCCGCGACCGGCGGGGCGCCGGCCGGATGCGGATCCCACAGGACGGGAACGCGGCCGGCTTGTCGGGCCAGCGCCGCGCGCAGGTCCGGGTTCGCCGTCAGTCCCCTGCCGTAATCGGCCACCACGATGGCGCCGGCGCCGTCCACCGCCTGCAGCATGGCCGCCGTCACGGCGGGCACGGCCGGGCGTTGGCAGCCTTCGTCGAACCTGACCAGCGGGTGCCCGCCGGCGCGGACCCTGGTCTTAACAGGGGTGGGGGCCCCGGACGGGCCGGCGACAACCGTGACGCCGGCCAGTTCACCTTCCAGCCGGGACGCGGCCGCGTCCGCTCCGAGTACCGTCACCAGCACCACATGGTGCCCGTCACCGGCGAGCATGGTGGCAACCAGTCCGGCGCCGCCCGCACGGTGGCGGGCGCCGGCGACATCGACCACCGGCACGGGGGCATCCGGGCACAGCCGGGTGGCCTGCCCGTCAAGGTCCACGTCGAGCAGGACATCGCCGACCACAACGATGTTCATGACCCTGCCTCCGGAGCGGTGTCCACTGGTGTGGGGCGCAGGATCTCGGCGTCAAAGGCGCGGCAGATGGCGTGCAAAGCGATCAGGTGGCACTCCTGGGCACTGGCCGCCGGGCTGTCGATCGTCACGGCTTCGTCGCAGCTCACCACCAGCGGGTTGGGACCCGGCCCGGTCAGCGCCCAGGTGGTGGCACCGAGTCTTTTGGCGGCATCCGCGGCGCGGAGCAGGTTGGCGCTTCTGCCGCTGGTGGACAGCAGTATCAGGACATCGCCGGCGCGCGCGTGGGCCCGGACCTGGCGGGCAAACAACTCCTCGAATCCGTAGTCGTTGGCAATGGCGGTTAAGGCCGAGGTTTCGGCGTGGAGAGAGATCGCCGAGAAGGGCACGCGTTCGCCGTCGAACCGGCCCACCAGCTCCGCTGTGAGGTGCTGGGCCTCGGCGGCGGATCCGCCGTTGCCGGCCGCGAGGAGCCTGGCCCCGCGCGACAGCCGGCGTGCCAGCTCCTCACCCCAGGCCGCCAGCCGGAAGGACTGGGCCCGCAGCGAGGCGAGCGCCGGGAGGACGTTGTCCAGGTGCGCGTTGACGGCTGCCACGGATTCCGCCCGGGTGCCGGGAGCCCCGGGCCGGCCGGTCCCGGCACCGCCCTGGTCCAGCAGGAGGAGGGGTGGATGGTTCCGGCCCAGGGACCCCTGCGCGGTCACAGCACTGCTCCTTCCGCAGGGTCCAGCTGCCGGGAATCAGCGCTGGCGGCAAGGGTCAGCAGGTAGGCCCGCTCGGTTTCGGCCGCCACGCGGTCCCATGAATACCGGGAACGCGCCCGCTCCCGGCCGGCGCTCCCCAGCTCGCGGCGCAGCCCGGCATCACCAAGCAGGGTGGCGAGCGCAGCGGCGAGGGCGTCCGGGTCCTTTGGCGGCACGTGCAGTCCGGTGCCGCGATCCACCACCGTGTCCCTGAGCCCGCCGACGGCCGCGGCCACGACCGGGACGCCGCACGCCATGGCCTCCAGCGGAACAATCCCGAAGGGTTCGTACCAGGGCGTGCACACCACGGCGTCCGCGCTCCGGAAGATGCCGGGCATGGCGCCGCGGGGGACCTGGCCGCGGAACGTGACCTGGTCCCGGACTCCCAGTTCCGTGGCGACGGCAAGGAGCCGGCGTGCCTCGGCGTCGTCCTCGAGGCCGGCGGCGTCACCGCCGCCGCCGACTATGAGCAGTTCGACGTCGTCAAAGCCGGCGTCCCGGAGCAGGGGCAGTGCCCGGATGGCCAGGTCGACGCCTTTGCGGGGCACCAGCCGCGCGACTGAGAGGATCCGGTGGGCTCTGCCTCGGGGTTCGGCCTCCCCGTTGCCCGCGAACAGCTCCACGTCCACGCCGCACGGCGCGATGGAAATGCTGGTGGTATCGATCCCCATGGCCCTCAGTTCGAAGACCTCGTCCGAGCAGGTGGCGATAATGCGGTCCACCGACCGCCCTATGAAGGGCTCGAGCCACTGCCTTTCCCGGGGGCTGGTGTCCTCGGTTCCCTGGTGCCGGCGCTTGACGGTGCCCAGCGCGTGGAACGTCTGGACCACCGGGATGTGGACGCCGGCCGTTTCCCGGCCTGCCGCGGCGAGCGCGGCCAGCCCGGACATCCAGAAATGCCCGTGGACCAGGTCCGGCGGGCGGCTTCCCCAGTCGGCGGAGATACCTTCGGCCAGCTGGCCCATGAACGGGAGAAGGTCGTCCTTGGGCAGGTGGCGGGCCGGCCCGGCGTCGACGTGGACGACCTCCAGGTTGGGCAGGATCCGTACCCGCGGGGGCAGAGCAGCCGCATCGCGCCGGGTGTACACGGTGACGTGGTGCCCGCGGCGGGCCAGGGACTCCGACAGCGCTGCCACGTGGACGTTTTGGCCGCCGGCATCCACTCCGCCGAGTGCTGCCAGCGGACTGGCGTGTTCCGAAACCATGGAGATTTTCACTGGCCCTTCCCTTCTTGCGTTGGAATGAGAGTCCGCCCCGTCCGGAAGCGCGGTGCGGCGAGGTCGTCGAGCAGTTCGTCCCAGGCTTGGAGGAAGGCCCCGAGACTGTGGCGTTCCAGCGCCACCTTCCGGGCGAGGTTTCCCCGGCGCCGGGCTTCCGAAGGGTCCCGGACGAGCCGGGCGGCGGCCCGCACGAGGTCGTCGACGTTCGTGGAGATGGCTCCGGCCTCGGCCGGAACGGCGCGTGCCGCTTCGGTGGTGCCCAGCACCACCACCGGCATCCCGAGGTGCATCGCCTCCAGCAGGGCCAGGCCCAGGGAGGTCCACCGCACCGGGTGGAGATAGACCCTGCAGCGTGCGAGCTCGCGGTGCAGGCGCAGGGTCGGCAGGTCGCCGCAGACGGTCAATCGGGTCGGCGGCAGCCCGGTGGCCGCCGGCAGGCCGTCCCCGCCCATGCCGAAGACCCGCAGGGGCGCCGCAGCGGCAAAACGGGCCAGCAGGTCCGTGCCGGTGACCCGGCCCCGCCGTACGGGTTCGTTGACCACGGCGGCGAGCTCCGGGACGTCCCCGCTGTAGAGATGGCCGGGGTCCGGTATGCCGTGTTCGATGACGAGCGTAGGGGCCGAGCCGTTGTCCCAGAACAGCTGGTTGAAGTGGGTGACATGGACCAGCGGAATGGTGTGCTGGTCGGCGAACGGATGCACGGAGTCAGGCACTGCGCCTTTGGGGGTGTTGTGTTCCAGATACACGGCAGGGAGGTCCTTGCCGGGACTCCGGCCCAGTGTGCGCTCCACTTCCGCCAGCTCCTGCGGCCGCTGCAGGATCACAGCGTCCACGCCGCCTGGATCAAGCGCGTCGAGGGCAACTTCGCGGACCGATGCAGGCCAGTCCCGGCCCGCGCGGCCCAGCCCCCACTCCCCGCGGCCGGGAAGCACAGGCAGGAGGTACTCGTGGGGACCCCGGACGAAAGCATCCGTCCAGCCCCCATGCACGTGCCAAAGGAGAACTCTCATGGGTGCCGCACCTTCCGCCGGGTGGACAGTGACGACACTCCGCCGAGCAGCCGTTCCACTGCCTCCAGGAGCTGCTCGGGCCGAACCGACGCCAGGCAGGGGTGGCCCGGGACCGGGCACTCGGTGGCGCGGCTCAGCTTGCAGGGCGCGTCCTGGTCGCCCAGGATTTCCAGCGGGACGCCATACGGTGCCCAGCGGACCGCCGGAACCACCGGCGAGAACAGGCACGCTACCGGCGTGCCGAGCGCGGCCGCCAGATGCGCCGGGCCGGTGTTGCCGGTGACCAGCACGCTGGCCCCGGCCAGGACGCCGGCCAGGGTCTTCAGATCGGTCCGGCCGCCCAGGTCCACCGCGGACGGGCCCGCGACCGTGGCGGTCAGCTTCGTTTCGCCAGGTCCGCCGGTCACCACTACCCGGTGCCCGGCGCCCTCAAGCAGTTCCACCGCGGCCGCATGGTGCAGTGCCGGCCAGGCCCGGGCGGGGGCCGACGCCCCGGGATGGACCACCACGTAGGGTTCCTCCCCCACCAGCCCCCTCACGTCCGGATACCCTTCCACCCGGAGCCTGCCGTCGTCTCCGGCCGGAAGGGTGAACCCCGCCGCCTGCGCGATCCAGAGGCCGCGTTCGGCTTCCGGCTGGTCCTCCGGGAAGTCCTCCCCGGGCCTGAGCCGAACGTCCAGCAGGCTGCCGGCGTAGTCCGTTGACGCGCCGGCAATCCGGTCGACGCCGGCGAGCCGCAGCAGCAGGGCCAGCGGCAGGGGCGACTGGTGGAAGGACGTCAGGATGACCGCTTCGGTGATCCGCGAGTCGGCGATGAACGCCACCAACGCGTCCACCAGGCGTTTTTCCACCCGCGGCGCCGGCTTCGCGATCCACGGACAGTTCCAGCTGTAAACCTCGGCAACGCCGGGAAGGAGCGATGCCGCCGGTTCGCCCTGCGGACCGCACAGCACGACGACGTCGTTGGGGTCACCGCCGTCGGGCCGGCTGCCATGGGCAACAGCGCGGATGGCCGGACCGGCCAGCAGGACGTCGCCGACGCTGTCCAGCCGGGCCACCAGGACCCGCGTCATGGCTCCGCCCGCCGGGAGGATGCCGTCAGCAGCAGGTCCACCGCAGCAGCCAGGTCCGCCGCCACTTCCGCAGCCTCGTCCACTTCTGCGGCCCGCGTCACCGGGGTGGGCACCAGAATGCCCCGGGCACCGGAAGCCCTCGCGGCTTCCACATCACTGCCGATGTCGCCGATCAAGGCGGTCTCTGCCGGGCACACACCCAGCCTGCTGCAGGCTGTCAGGACCATGCCCGGCGCCGGTTTCCGGCACGGGCACCCGTCCGCCGGAACGTGCGGACAGACGATCCAGAGATCGAAGGGGCCCAGCAGCTGGTCGATCCGCGCGTTGACGGCGTCGACCTCAGCGGCCGTGAGGATCCCCCGGCCTATACCCGACTGGTTGCTCACGACGCCGAGCCGGATTCCGCGGCCCCTCAGCCGCTGCAGCGACTCACGCGCTTGGGGCATCGCCCGCACCCGCGACGGATCCGCGTTGTACGGCACATCATGGACCAGCGTCCCGTCCCGATCAAACAGGACGGCACGCAGCGGCGGAGCACCGGAACTTCCCATACCCACCCCTTTCCCCGTTCGGACCCGCGCTAAACGCACCCCTCTTCGGCCTGGGGCTACACTCCTCGACAAGGAGATGAACCGATGCCTGGACAAACCGGAATGGACACGCGGCAGGCCGGGCGGGACGGCCGGCCGGTGCTGCTGGTGCTGCGGGCCCTCCAACTCGGCGATCTGCTCGTGGCGGTGCCTGCTTTGCACGCGTTGCGCCGCGCCCACCCGGGCCACCGCCTCGTCTACGCCGGCCCGGCCTGGCTGCGGGACGCCGTCGACCTCGTCGGCGGCTACGAGCTGCTGCCCGCCCAGGGCCTGTTGGAGCCGCTGGCCGTGGACCAGGGCACGGTGGACGTCGCGGTAAACCTGCACGGCCGCGGGCCGGAGAGCCAGCGGCTGATCGAGGCGGTGGATGCCCGGCAGGTGATATCGCATGCCTCGGACCGTCGGGAGGGCCCCGCCTGGGTGGAGGACATTCACGAGCGGCGGCGCTGGACGCGGCTGCTGCAGTGGCACGGCATCGCCGCGGACCCCGACGACGTCGCGCTGCAGCACGCTCCCCGCCGCACCCGGCATCCGGACGCCACTGTGGTCCACGTCGGCGCCGCCTTCGGCAGCAGGCTCTGGCCGGAGGGCCGGTTCGCTCACGTCGCGTCGCGTCTGGCAGAGTCCGGGCACCGCGTCGTTCTCACCGGCAGCGCTGCTGAACGTGCCCGCGCCGCTGCCGTTGCAGAACAGGCCGGCCTGCCGGAGGAGGCGGTTCTTGCCGGCGGGCTGTCGCTCGCCGAGTTTGTTGCCCTGGTGGCGGAGGCCCGGCTTGTGATCTCCGCGGACACCGGGGCAGCCCATCTGGCCACGGCCTACCGCCGGCCGTCCGTGGTGCTCTTCGGGCCGGCCCGTCCCGAACTGTGGGCGCCTCCGCCCGGGCCGCACGTGGTGTTGACCAAGGCCGAGCTGCGCCGGGGCGACCCGTTCGCCCTGGACCCGGATCCGGCCCTGCTGGGTGTCCGTGCTCAGGAGGTCCTGGACGCGGTCCGCGGGCTCGGACTGCTTTGACCATCCGCCCCGGCGAGTTGTTGCTGCAACCGCACCAGCACCTTGGACAGCCGGCGTGAGATCTGCATCTGCGAGACGCCGAAGCGCCGGCCAAGTTCGGCCTGGCTTTCTTCACAGAAATAGCGGTGGTACAGCAGGTCCCGTTCCTGCTCCGACAACTCACCGATCGCCTGGTTGAGGCACATAAGTTCTTCCAGCCGTTCCAGTGGCAGCTCGTGCGAGGCCAGGGCATCGGCCAGTGCCGGTGTGCCCCCGTGATCGCCGCCGGCGTCGAGCGAATCAGGGCGCATGCTCGACCCGGCGGCCAGCGCCTCAAGCACTGCCGAAACGGAGACCCCAAGGTGCTGCGCGAGTTGGCCGGGACTCGGCCGGCGCCCCAGGCCCTGTGTCAGCTCCGGCTCGCATCGCAGGAGTTCCGTGCGCAGGTCCTGGATCCTCCGCGGCGGCCTGACCACCCAGCAGCGGTCACGAAGATGTCGCTTCAGCTCGCCCATGACCGTAGGGGCAGCGAAGGCGGCGAAGCTCGCCCCCTTGACCGGGTCGAAGCCCCTCGCCGCTTTGACCAGGCCCAGATAGGCTACCTGGTTCAGGTCATCGCGCTCCCGGCCGCGTCCGGTGAAGCGGAAAGCCAAGGCCTCCGCCAGGTCCAGATGATCGAGGACCAGCCGGGCCTCAAACGTCTGCCGGATAAGGCCTGTTGGGGCCGGTCCCGTCGCGGGCGTCACGGACCCGGCCGGGACAGGGGGCATCAATGCTGACGACTGCTGGGGTTCTGCCATAGTCGTAAGTTCCTTTGAACCAGTGGCGTTCAAAAGCCTGCGGCAAGACTTAGCAGTAGGGAACCATAAGCCTGCTTATTAAACAATGGCCGGACGGTCCTCTGTTCGGCCAAACCCTTCGTCCGCCGGACACGGAAGGTGCGTTTCTCCCCCGTCCGAGCCATGTCTTGCCAGCGCATGGGCGCGGTGCTATAAAAACCGTATCGACGCAGGTTCTTCGGCGGCCAATGCGGCCGGAAACCGCATCACCCAAAGCTGCAACGGGAACGGGCAGCAGGCATCCGGAGCCACCTTTCCGGTTGTGTTGACGGGATACCAGTGGACACGGCCACCATCATTGGTTACGGCGTCGGCTACCTGGCGGCGATCGCAGCCGTACTTCTTTTGTACTTGCCCTTCCTTGTCAGCTTTGGATTGCTCCTGCTCCTGGCTGGTGCCCTCAGACTCGTGATTTTCCTCCTGATGGCCATGGGCCGCGGCGCGTACAGGGGCCTGATCAGGCTGTTCAAAGCCGCAACTGGCAGGCTCTCGCAGGGCCGGGGCGGCCGCAGATTGCTTCAGCACTGAGCGCCGGCCCTGGGGGCCGCGGTCCCCGCAAACTGACGCCATTTTGGTTGTTGACAGGCGAGCCTTGTGATCCTAGATTTTGGTTGTTTCGGAATAGTTTTCCTAACAGGTCACGCCTCACAATGGATGCTGTTTCAGTTGAGCGGCTATGCCGCCGGAATGCAGGAGACCATGATGACGAAGACACGATTGGATGATTTCCTCAGTGAATGCGTTGTCCGGGATCCGGACAATGACGGCCTCAGGGGAGAGGAGTTGTACGGCCTGTACCTCAGCTGGTGCGGCCTCAGGGGTTCCGAACCAGTCCGCGGGCGGGCATTCAGGGCCGGTCTGCGCGCCGCCGGCATCCGCCCGTCACGCCGCAGTGGCCTCTGCCCGGGCGTAGCGATGGCCGGGCCGGCCGTGTGCGACTACATTGTGCACCGCGAGTTGCCGCTCGCCGTGATGGATGCGCGTCCTGACCTGCGCGTCCGCAGCCTGCACCCCCACGCGGCGCCGGCCGCATAAATTACGTGAATCACGGGGGTGGCCGCCGCCACGGACCGTGGCTAGCATGAAATTGTGATCCCCGGCAGCCCGCCGGGGCAGCACCTAAGGGAGGAACACCATGGGCCTGGATGACAAGATGGAAAACACCGCGGACAAACTTGCCGGCAAGGGCAAAGAAGCCGCGGGCCAAGCGACTGGTGACGAGCGCCTCGAGGCCGAAGGCAAAGGCGACCAGGTCAAGGCGGACCTGAAGCAGGCCGGCGAAAAGGTCAAGGACGCCTTCAAGAAGGACTGAACTGAGGACCGGCACAACCACGCATTGAAACGGCCGCCACCCTACGACGGCCCCACCGAAAGGAAGCACAGTCATGGGAATTCTCGGATTTCTTCTGCTCGGCCTTATCGCAGGAGCAATCGCTAAAGCCCTCCTTCCCGGCAGGCAGGGCGGGGGCTGGGTGGTCACCCTCGTTCTGGGGGTCGTCGGGGCACTACTCGGCGGCTGGATCGGTTCACTGATATTCGGCGGAGGCCTGGGTGACTTCTTCGACCTGCGGACCTGGCTTCTCTCCATACTCGGCGCCGTGATCGTACTGCTGATCTATGGCGCCGTTGCGGGCCGCAGAAGCAGGGTCTAGGAAGCCACAACTGATGTTTCCCCAAGGGTTGAACCCTTGGGGAATCTCAGGCTCGGCGAAGAAGAACCGCAAACACGATCGGGTTAGGGCTGGTCGTCGGTTTCGGGGTTGGTGCCGCCGTTCGAGTCTTCCCCGGATTCGTGCACGTCCGGATCAAGCTCGCGGGCAAGATCTCCGGCGAGGGAGTCCCGCGCTGCCTTGTCCTCGTCGCCCCGGGTCGCGTCGTCGTCTGGAATCTCAGTCATGGGCCCAACCTAGTGCGGCCGGCCCGGGCTGTCGAGGGAAGTCGCGGGGGCTGTGAGGATGACCCGTTGCTGGGTGGCCCGGGTCATCGCGACGTAGCGGTCGACCATTCCTTCGATGCCCGTGCCGAACCCTTCCGGGTCAACCAGGACCACGAGGTCGAACCCCAGCCCCTTCACCAGTTCCGGGGTCAACAACCTTTGAAGCGGGGCGGCGCCCGGAAGGCGACAGGTCGTCGTCGTCCATGGTGCCGACGGCCTGTACGCCGATCAGATGCAGAGCTTCGCCGACTGGACCAACCTGTCCGAAACGACGTTTCTGCGGGCGCCGTCCGCCCATGCCTGGCTGGAAAACGGCGGCGGACCCGGCTGCCTGGGTATCCGGCTGACGACGGCGGCCCAGCGGACTTCGAGGTCCGGACGTTCGCGCCGGGGCACGACGTCAACGAGGACCCCGTGACCAGCAGCGTCAACGCCCGCCTGGCCCAGTGGCTCCGCAGCGAAGGGGCCGTCGGCAGCAACTACACGGTGCAGCAGGGAACGCTCCTCGGACGCGGCGGTCTGCTGACGATCACGGGCGAAGCGGATACCTTATGGGTCGGCGGGACCAGCCGCATCGTGGCACGTCGAGCTCTGAAGCCGTCAGCTCCGCTTCCCCGCAACGCCGACTGCGGCCAGAGCCGCCAGCGCTACGGCACTGACCAGGTAGAGCACCTTGCCCCACGGCGCGTGGTCCCCGCCGCTGATCGCAAAGGCATCCGCGAGCCCCATGCCGGCAGGAAAAGACGCGAACCAGTGAGCCGGCGCTGCCAGCACCAGAAGCAGCAGATCGAGCAGCACAACATTTCTCATGTGCCACGTCCGCCGCGCCACGGCACCGGCGAGAACCAGCGCCGCCAGAATCACGCCGGTGACTGCCCACGCCAGGACCGCCGGAGCAGCAAGGGATTCGTCCTCACGCGCCAGGACTGCATGAATTTCCGCCAGCGTTGCGCCGGGCACAGCGGCAAGCGGATTCCAGACGAGGACCTGTAGCGCACCGGCGGCCGCGTAGCCCGCCACGACGACGAGCCCAACAATTCCGGCCCAAACGGCATGCCGCTGTCCGGCTGATTCAAGTTCCCCCATGGCTGAAGCCTAGTAGCTCCCTCTACTCCGCGGCCTGAGCCAGGACCTCGGTGGGCGTCCAGACACACATGCATGCCATACTTTTCTCCCACATGGACACTTACACTCGCCAATATTGGGGAGTGCTACCAAGGGGAAACTTTGCGCATCTCGCAGCTCGCCGTGGCAACGGAGGTTCCGGTGGCCACCATAAAGTACTACCTCCGGGAAAAATTGCTTCACGACGGTGTGCTGACCTCGCCCACCCAGGCTCACTATGACGACTCGCATGTCCGGCGGCTGAAGCTCATCCGGGCACTCATTGGCACTGCCGGTCTCAGCGTCAGCGCCACCCGCGATGTGCTCCACGGCCTGGACAACCCGCCGGAGTCCAGCCACGACCTCCTCGGAATCGCGCACCATGCGGTCACCCGGCCCGCGCCGGACGACGTCGACCTCTCGACGGCACAGAAGCTGCTGGACCGTTGGGGCTGGGGCGCAGCGACGTCCGACCGCGATTCCCAGGCCGCTTTGGCGGAGGCTCTGCGCGGGCTCTCGGATGCTGGCTTCGACCCGGAGTCCGCCCTCTTGGACCGCTACGCCGCGGCCTTGCGGGACATAGCAGAGGCCGACGTCGAAAGTGTTCCGACGGATTCGGCCGAGGCCGCGATGCGGCACGTGGTGCTCGGGACACTCCTGATGGAACCGGTGCTCCTGGCCTTGCGCCGAATTGCCCAGCAAAGCGCATCCTTCCAACGGTTTGGCCGGCCGGGGTCCGCCGGGCAGCCCGGCGAGGGTTCCCCGGCCGGATCCCGTTAAAGGCCACTCCGGCGGGTCAGTGGTCCACCCCGGTCGCTTCCTCCAGTGTGGCTGGCGCGAAAATCGCGGCCGCCACGTCCTCACGGAGGCAGTAATGTCGGCGTTCCAGAGGTTCCAGGCCGCCGCGGACGACGTAATAGCCGCGGCCTTCACCTGGTCCGCCGGCGGCACGGTCAATGGCATCGAGCATGTCCCGGTTGAGGCGCTGGCCCGGCCCGCCCTGCTGGAGCACCGCCAGGTCTTCGGGCAGCAGTGAACTGATGAGCCTCTGGATATCCGTCACAGTGATCGTCCTTTGCTGGCACCTCTGGAACCTGACGAGTCCCCAGCGGGCGCGTACGGGGGTGCCTTCGCCGGCTGCGTCCAACCCCGATTGTAGGCCGGGAGGAACAACCCGGCCAGACCCCGGGGGCCGGAACTCTCAGGGCCTCCGGTACGGGACGACCACGACAGGCCTGGGCTGCGTTCGGATCAAGGAAATGCTGACCGAGCCCTCCAACAAGCGGGTCATTCCGGCGAGGCGGCCGGAACGCTGGCCACCGACGATCAGCATCGAGGCATCCGTGCTCTCAGCCAGGCGGTTAAGCGCGTGTGGAGCGTCCCCGTTGAGCACCCTGAACGACCACTCCGCTCCCGGCGATCCCAGGATGTCCCGGAGTGTCGCCAAAATATCCGAGGCGGGAAAGTCCGTTTCCGGATTAGGGGCAGGATCGAGGGAGACACCTGTCCGCGAACCGGCCGGCTCCCACTCCGTTAGATAGCTGGCCGGATCCACGTAGGCGCACAAAAGGTGCACGCCCATCTTCGTGGCCAGGTCTGCGCCAGTCCGGATCAACCGTTCCGGGGGCTGCCAGGGCACGCCCAGCACGGCCGGACCTCCATGCATCGGGGAAAAGTCCGGTGGGACGGAGTGGGAACTCACTGGCGTGCGGCGAGCCGGTCGGCATTGTTGCTCATGCGTGCGAGGACGCTCACAGCCATGGCGTACTCGTCCGCTCCGATCCCTGCGGTGAGCTCGCGGCGGGTGGATTCCACCAGCCCGGATGCCCCGGAATGCAGTGAGGTGCCGGCCTCAGTCAGGGCGAGGCGCCCATCCAGCAGAACCACAAGACGCCTCCGCACCAGCGCGGCCATGTCCCGCTCCTGCGCGTCGCCGCCGTCGTCCGTTGAGTGGAAGGGGCGCAGCACATCCCCTATTTCCGCTAGCGTTACGGGGCCGGCGCTGAGCGTGTTGAGCACTTGCCACTGTCGCCTGGTCAGCCGCAGACGGGCGAGGGTGGAATCGAGTTGTGCCTCCAGCGAAGCGTCCAGCCGCTTGACCCAGTATCCGATCGGCCTGTTCACAGGGCCATGGTGGCAGGCTCCCCCGGCCGGGGCAAGGGTCCGCCGGCCAGGACGTTGCTGTGATGAGACTCACCTGTAAAAACCGTCATCTGCCTTGAGTCGTTTGCGCCGCGCTGTGCACTATGGAAAGGCAGGGCAGGGGAACGCAGCTTCCCCTGCCAAAGCACAGCATTACCCATCCTGGTGGACGCAATGAGGCCAAACCGGTGAGCTCGCAGAGCTGCCCAAGGTCTCAGGCGTTCCTGGCTTGGCCCCACGGCGGCTCCGCATCGGTGCGACAGCCGGACATCCGGATTCATGAATGGAAGCACTGAACAATGACGTTTGAAACTGCCAACTCTGTAACCCACAAGCTTTGGGACCGCTCCACGATGCACCACGAGCTCGATTCCCTGGTCCACGACCTCTCGGTCCGGCACAACACCGCCAAAAGCAACATCGCGGTCCACGCCAGCGGTCCCAACACCTTCACGCTCAGCCTGAACCACGGCGCAGCCAACGTCGAGGCAGTTTCCGGCTAGCAATCACAACGACGCCGGCGGGGGCCTCCCGCCGGCGTCGTTATTGCCGATCAAACTACCGCCGCGGAGCCCTGCATTCAGCCTTGGCCCGGTACATGTCCTGGTCTGCGGTGAAGAGCAGGGCTGTGGCCAATCCCTTGTGTCTGTCCAAGCCGGCGTCCTCAGGGACGGCCGTTTCCGCCTGGCCAACGGACATGCCGAGCCGGAGCTCGCTGCCGGCGATGGTGACGGTGCCGTCCAGGCAGCTCCGGACACGCCCGGCCACCGCGTCGAGCTCGTCGGGGTGCTCCAGCCAGGGAATCAGGACCACGAACTCGTCTCCGCTGTAGCGCGTGACCATGTCGTCGCCACGCACGGCCGCGGAAAGCATCTGCGCCACGTGTGTCAGGACCTGGTCCCCGGCCGCATGGCCCAGAGTGTCGTTTACCTGCTTGAAGTTATTGATGTCGCAAAAGAGCACGCCCACGCTATTGCCTTGCTCGCCGGCGCGCGCCAAGGCCGCCAGCATGCTTTCCTCCAGCTGTCTCCGGTTTGGCAACCCGGTCAGCTGGTCATGGAGCGCCCGGTGGTGCGCTTCCTGCAGGAGTTTTGCGCGGTCCGCCTCGGCGTCCTCGAGACGCCGGTGCGCGCTTGCCAGTTCGCGCTCGTAGCGCCTCCGCTCGGGGGCCGCAAAAAAGATCATCAGGTCCCTTGGTTCCGTCCCGTCCACGCTACGGATGACCGAGAGCAGGACCGGCCTGCGCTGGCCGCCGGGTCCGAGAAGCTCGACCGAGAGTTCGGCGAGGTTGCCGTCGCGTTCCAACTGCGGGCCGGCGTGCGTCCGGTACATCAGCCGGTCACCGGCAGGCATGAGGTCGAGCAGGCGGGTCCCGTCGAGGCAGCCCGCCGGGACCCCGATCCAGGTGCACATGGTGGCGTTCGCAGCCAGGATCATTCCCTCGGTGTCGGCAACGATGTACCCGGCGGGCGCCTGGTTGAAGAGCTGCCCATAGTCGAGAGCCTCGGTGCTTGGCGGGGTCATGCCGGCTTCAGGAATTCGAGGATGGCGGCGGATGTCTCCTCCGGTGCGCTGCTTTGCGGGAAGTGGCCGGTGGCCGCAAGCCGGATCAGGGTGCTGCCGGCAAGCGCCCTGTGCAGGTACGTTCCGACGTGGTCCGGCGTGACGACGTCGTCGGTGCTTTGCAGGACGAGCACGGGGATGGAGACCTCGCCCAGGAGATGCCGGACATCGGAGAGGAACGCCACCCGGGCAAAGCCGCGCGCCACGCGGGGGCTGATCCGCCCGAAGCTGCCTCGGATCTCCTGGTCCAGCTCAGGAGCCTGCGGCGTGTTCATGTAGACCGGGGCCATCGACTCAGCCCAGACCACGTAATTGGCGTCCAGGGATTCGAAGACGTCGTCGATGTCCTCCCGGGTGAAACCACCCACGTAGCCGTCCTCGGGGTGGTCAAGGTAGCTGGGAGATGCCGTGAGCAGGACGAGGCGGGCGAATCTGCACTCCTCGTCCCGGGCGGCCGTGCTGACGGCCATCATGGACCCGACGCTGTGACCAATGAGCGTCACTTCCTCGAGATCGAGTTCGCGGCACACTGCCATCAGGTCGTCAACGTACGCGTCAAGGTGGGAATAGGTGGCCGAATCGTAGGCGGACGGGTCGGAACCACCGGAGCCGGCGTGGTCCAGCAGGACCACCCGGTAGCGGTCAGTGAACCAGGGCAGCATCCTCGCCCACATGGTCTGGTCGGTGCCAAACCCGTGGACGAACACAAGAACCGGGCCATCTGGCGGCCCGTGTACCTGAACGTTGTTTCTCACTGCTGCGCCAGACACCACCGGCCGACCCGCCCTTCCAATTCCGACACTTAGGCCCGCCAATCCAGCCCAACGGCGGAACCACAGAGCCTTGGCCCCCGGTCGAGGCAGATCCGTCAGGCGCTTCCCGCGCGCCCGCCCCCGCGATAGGTCCCCCATGATAGGGAGTATTTTCGACTACTTGGGTCCATATTAGTCCGGCGCACGGCGCGGCCGTGCATGCGTAGTCGCAGGTCATCCGCTGTATTCGGCAAGGGAAGCGACAGTCTTGCCGCAAAGGCCGGACCTCAGGTGTTCTGCAGTTTTAGCGCAGCTTCGGGTAAACGGGCGAGGCGCCTTGTTAGCTTGGGAGAGACCGTGGGGGCGGGCCTGTTAAAAGCGTGACTCTCCGCGGCAGGCCAGGCACATGCCTGGATCATCGTTCCGGTCCCAGTAAGGTTTCGTCCCATGCGCACTATCTCGCGGGTCCCCCTCACTGATCGGCAGCCGGCCGACCCCGCTGGCACGCATAGGGGCAGTTCGTGATGGATCCGACCGCCACAAAGCCGCGCAGAAGGGGTCTCGTGGCAAGCCTCGTGGCAGTGCAGTGCGTGCTTCCGGTGATCGCCGGCGTGGTTGTAATCAGCGATTCGTGGGGCGTGCTCAGCCACCCCGGGGCGAGAATCCTGGCCGGCGCACTGGTTCTGATGTCTCTCGCATGGGCGGCGCACAGCGCCCTGCGGGCACGCAAAGAGCTCGGCGCCGAGAGGGCACGAGCCGAGACAGCGAACCATCTGATGGAAACGGTCCTGACCACCAGCCACGAGTGGCTGTGGGCGCTGGACGAGCAGGGCAATTTCACCTTCTCCAGCCCCACCAGTGCCGATCTCACCGGATATCACCCCTCGGACCTGGTAGGACAGCACTTCAGCATCGTGGCCGACGCCGAGGACGTTCCGGAGGAAATCATGTCCCTGATCAACGCGCCCGCCGTTGAAGGGCGCGCCCAGGGCATCGTCCGGTGCAAGCACAGGGACGGGAGCACAATCTGGATCGAATCCTCCACACACAACCGCCTCGTGAGGGCCGGGCAGCCCGCGGGCCTGGAGGGAACCAGTCGGAGGATTCACGTGGAGACCGCCCTGGAGGCAGCCACCGCACGGAGCCGGAGCCGGATCAGGGGAATGATCGACGGGAACAAGCTGCTGACAGCGTTCCAGCCGATCCATAACCTGGCCACAGGTCACATCATAGGCGCCGAGGCGCTGACGCGTTTCATCAGCGAGGACGCGACCGGGTGCGAGTACTGGTTCAATGAAGCCGCCGCGGTGGGGCTCTCGGAGGACCTCGAAATCGCAGCGGTGGAAATGGCCATTAAGGCGGCACAGGCGCTGCCGCCGGGCCTCTACGTGGCACTGAATGTCTCCCCTGCTACCTGCCTGGACCCGCGGTTGCCGGGAATTTTGGAACGTTCCGGCCTTGCCTTGGACCGGATCGTCCTGGAACTGACGGAGCGGCTCGAGGTGGAGGAATACTGTCCCCTCATCTCGGCCCTGGAACCACTGCGCCGCCGCGGCTTGCGGATCGCCATCGACGACGCCGGCTCGGGCTTCGCCTCCATGAGGCATGTGCTGCACATCCGGCCCGACATCATCAAACTGGACCGCACCCTCATTGCAGGTATCCATGACGACGAGGGCTTGCAAGCACTCGGCGCCGCGATGGCGACATTTGCGGGCCGGCTCGGCGCCACCCTGGTTGCGGAAGGCATTGAAACCGAGGCGGACCTGGAAGCTGTCACCGAACTAGGGATGACCGCCGGACAGGGCTACCTTCTCGGACGGCCGACGGTCGATGAACACGACTGGGAGAACTGGCGGCTGCCGACATGGGCTGCGACCGGCCGGTTCAATTAAGCACTAGCGGCGCCTCGCTGATCAGACGTGCTGATCGACAAGCACCGGGTTTCCGTCGGGATCCAGGACGATGAAGCTTGCCGGGCCGGCGGTTCCCTCGTCTGCCTCCGAAAGGAACTCCGTGCCCTTGGCTTTGAGTTCCCGCTGGATCTCGCGCACATCGGTGAAGGGGTCCACCGCCTCCGCGTTCTGGTTCCAGCCCGGGTTGAAAGTCAGCATGTTCTTCTCGAACATCCCCTGGAAGAGGCCGATGACAGTGTCACCGTTCTTCAGGATCAGCCAGTTCTGGGTGATGTCGCCCCCGAGGCTGCTGAAGCCGAGTTTCTCGTAGAACGCGGCAGACGCCGCGATGTCCTTGACTGCGAGGCTAATGGAAAAAGCGCCGAGCCGCATGTGTTGCTCCACTCTCCAGGGGGACGGGTGTTACCGATGATACCTGCGGTGGCCGGACCCGCCGTCGTCCGCTACTCGCCGAGGAACCGTAGCAGGAACGGAACGGTGGCGCGCATGGTCCGGAGGTCCCCGCCGCGGGCCGCCGGGGACCACCAGCAGGCGGGCGCCCGGGATGGCGCCGGCCATCCGCGCTGCATAGCCGGCCGTGACGACGTCGTGGTCGGCGCTCACTACCAGGGTGCGGGCCGTGATGGTGCCCAGCTCGCCGTCGGACCATCCTTCGAAATCCAGGATCCGACGGCGGTCCAGCTCGAAGAGCCGTTTTAGGTGGCCGGGTTCCGGGTTGAGCCGGCGGTCGGCGTCCTTGTAGGTGTCAGGCATGTCATCGAGGGTGGCCTTCGCCATGACGTCCCAGAATTCGTCCGGCACGGCGTCGCGGCTGGCAAAGGTGGAGGCGGCGATGAGGCGCCGGACCGCTGCGGGACGACCGAGCGCCAGCGCGATGGCGGTGTGGCCGCCGGCGCTGAACCCCAGCACGTCGACAGTTTCAATATTGAGCTGGTCCAAGACGGCGAGGATGTCGCCGGCAGAGTTCTCGGCGGTGAGAGGCCTGCTGGTGGGCTGGGTGTGGCCGTGGCCTTCCTCCTCAACGGCAATCACCTGGCGCTGCCCGGCCAGCAGCGGGATGAGTTCGCCGAAGTTGGTGCCGATCGTGGAGCCGCCGCCCGGGATGAGGAGCAGCGGCGGCTGGCCCGGCACCGCCTGGCCGTGGACCTCGTAGTACATACGGAGGCCGTGGTTGTCCGCGTAGCCGTGGGTGAAAGTCACACGGCATCCTAACCCCGGGCGGCGCCGGCGAAAAGGGCTGGATCAGGCGGCCGAAGCAGTAGACAATCAAGGCGGCGATCTCGGGAAGATGCTAGAGATGCCCGTCAGCGTCCGGCACATGGTTAGCGACGTGGAAGCGGCGGTCGACTTCTACACAAAACCGGGGGATGGAACCGTATCCACCTCATAGTGGGCGATATCGCGGCGGAGGTTGAGCGGCTGCGTGCCGCAGGCCTCACCTTCCGAAACGACATAGTCACCGGTCCGGGTGGTCAGCAGATATTGCTGGAGGACCCGTCCGGCAACGTCGTCGAGTTGTTTCAACCAGCAGGTTCTCCGTGAGCCGCACCAGCGCGCCGCTCGCAGGTTCCGCAAGCAACCGCGAACGCACTTGACGTGCCACCGGGACCCGTTGCGCCCGTGACCGGCACGAGCCGGGGCGGCGGAGACTGAAGGCGAAGTGGGTGACTATGCTTCATGACACCGAATCGAAACCCGGCAGTTGATTCTTTCCTCGAGTCACTGGACCACCCGTTGAAGCCTGTGATTGAGCGCCTTCGGTTGGCTGTCTTAGACGCGGATGACGCAATTACGGAGCGTATCAAGTGGAGGGCGCCAAGCTTCTGCTTCCATTCCGTTGACCGGGTCACGTTCAACTTGCGGCCGCTTCATCAGGTTCAGCTGATTTTCCACCGCGGGGCAAAGGCTGCCGAGGATGACTTTCGTTTTGATACGTCTAAATGGAGCGGCCTGTTGGAAATGATCGGGCAAGACCGCGGCCAAGTGGTTTTTCCAAGCGCGGAGGCAGCGACGGCTCGGGAGCCGGAATTCGTTGAACTGGTGCGGGAGTGGATTCGAGCCTAAGGGCCCAGATCCGGCGATAGTATGTGCCTGTGGCCGACAGGGTTTCGCAGGGCGACGTCATCGCGTTCCGCCTGGCCGCCCATAATCTCACCGAACGGTTGGGCGAAGGCGGGCTGCTGGACGCGGCCAGCCGGTGCGGGATTCAGAACAGCCCGCCCGGATCGGCGCTCCTTGCCCTGCACGCCCGGGTGCGAAACCTCACTCAGGAACACCTGGCCCAGGCAATCGCCGGGGAGAAGACCCTGCTGCAGTCCTGGTGCATGCGCGGCTCGCCGTACTACTTTCCGGCCGCGGACGCGCCGGTCTTCACCACCGGAGTGCTGCCGCCGACCGAAGAAGCGATGCGCCATTTCATCCCCGGCGTGGAGCCGGCGTTGGACAGACTTGGTCTGAGCCTGGCCGAGGCCGTCGGGCTGGCGGGTGCCGAGACGGGTGACGTGCTCTCCGGGCGCAAGCTCGCCATCAACGAGCTGGGCGCGGAGATCGCTGCGCGGATTGCCGGCAGGCTGCCGAAGCGGCAGCGCGGCCTCTGGGAGGAAGAGGGCCCCTACGCCCCGGGGCAACCACTCGGTGAGGCAGTTGTGCATTTCTGCGTCCGCATCCTCACATTGCAGCGGGTGGTCTGCTTTGCGCCGCGTGCCGGGAACACAGCACCGTTCGTCCTGGCCGGCGAATGGCTTGGCCATCCGGTCCCGGACCTCGCCCCGGACCTCGCGCGTGCCGAACTGCTCCGCCGCTACCTGCGCTGCTACGGACCGTCGACGAGCAGAGCCTTCGCCACGTGGGCCGGAATCCATGCCGGCGACACGGATCACTGGTGGAACCTGGTCGAGAACGAGCTGACACGGGTCGAGTTTGGCGGCACGTCATGGATCCTCACCGAGGATCTCGGCACACTGCGGTCGGCGCCGACGCCGAAAGGCGTGCGCCTGCTGCCGCCGCGTGACCCTTATACCCAGCTGCGCGACCGCGGAACGATCATCGACAAGAAGTACCACCGGGACGTGTGGAGGACGGTCGGCGAACCGGGCACGGTCCTCACGGGCGGCAACATCACCGGCATCTGGCGGCCACGCAAGAGCGGCCGGAGACTGGCCATCACCGTCAAGACCTTCGGCTCGCTGGCAGATCGGGACAGGAAGCCGCTGGAGGCAGAGGCGGAGCAGGTGGCCTTATTGCGGGGCGCGTCCACCGTTGACGTCGAGTTCGACACCTACTGACGTCAGCCGACGTGGA
This sequence comes from Arthrobacter sp., assembly GCA_046708245.1. Taxonomy (GTDB): domain Bacteria; phylum Actinomycetota; class Actinomycetes; order Actinomycetales; family Micrococcaceae; genus Arthrobacter. The sequence continues at coordinate 9,368 of JBKKDK010000172.1, read as the reverse complement.
TGCGGGGCCTGCGGACCGGGTCGGGCTCGTGCTTCCGGAGGATTTCGCGGACAACGGGAGGGGTGTCGCCCCGGCCCAGGAGCAGATAACGCATCAAGTGGGCCAGCGGGTTTCCTTCGGACCATTCAAAGTACGCGTGCGGGATCACGCCTGACGAGTCCCTCAAAGCCAGCAGGACGGCCGCGATGGCGTTCGGCGCTGCGGGGCTCTCCACTCGCAGGACCCGGTACCCGTCGACTTCGACTCCCCTGACCAACAGGGTGCCGCCGAAATTGGACGGATCAACGATGTCGATTTCGAGGAAGATGATGTCCGCGGCGCCCGGCACGGCGTTGAGGCCACGCTGGTCGAGCTCCTTTTCGGCGTATTCGCTTGCGTCGCCGGCCTGCCGCCGGTTGGCAATCAGGTTCAGCGCCCCGTCGTAGGCAGGGAATCGGTGACGAACCGGCGTGCCGTGTCATCGAACTGGATGGTGTCGGCACGAAGCTCCGTGGTCCGTGCCACGCGGGAGACCAGCGAAATGGCGATGATGCCGAGAATGAAGAATGCCGAGACGGCCAGTCCGTCGGGCTTCAATGATGTTCGCGACCAGTGCGTAGAGCAGGATGACCGTCAAGATGGCGAAGGCAATCGTGGCGCGCCGCTGGTTGTGGCGGCGGCGTAGAACGTGACGGCTACCGCGCCGGAGACCAGCATGGCCAGGATTCCGGTGGCGTACGCGCCGGCCTGGGCGTTTACGCCGTCGTTGAAGCCAATGGTGATCAGGATGCTTACGCCGGTGTAGACCAGCACCACCGGGCGCATGCGCGTCCCCATTCCGGGGCCATGCCGTAGGAGGGGAGGTAGCGGGGAACGATGTTGATCAGCCCGGCCATCGCGGAGGCGCCGGCCAACCACAGGATCAGGATAATGCTGAAGTCATAGGCGGTGCCGAACGTGTTGCCGAGCTTCTGATGGGCCAGAAAGGCCAGGTAGCAATGCTGGAGAAACTCTTGCCGTTCTGGCGGGGCAAGGTATTTGTCCTGATCCTGCTGGGGGTAACCGGTGCGCAACCTGGTCCGATGCTGCCGGCGTCGTCGTAGAGGAAACAGGATGGAAGCTCCGGAGCGGCGCGTCCTGGCCGGGACCTTCCCAATCGCTTCGGGACCTGAAATACCGTGTTCAAGAACATCGCCCCCGCACCAACGGAGCCAAGGCCCCCGCCGAAACCCTTAGGGACCTCGGCTGGGTCAATATCAGGGCCACTGAGCGCACCATGGATACGCACTGGCGCCTACCAACCTCTCGTGAAGCCCCAGCGGGCTTCCGGCTGGAGTTCAGGTTCCGCTCAGTTAGTAGTCGCTGTGGCCTCCAGAGAGGCCTTGTGCTATCTGCTCCGTTCAAGGCTTCGCGAACGATCTGTGGTTCCAGCCCAACTGGCGAGTGGATGCTGCGGCAAATCCCGGTGTCTTACGCGGCGTCGGTGCACGCTGACGCGACTCTAGGCCACAAGAGGGTGTGCACCTCCCAGGTCCCGGTACGCATTTTCCGGAAGAACGTAGCCCGTCCGGGTACGCCGCGGGTTTGCACGTTTGTGCAGAATGCTTGAAACACATTCCCGCCGTGCTCGAAGAATGGCCGGGAAGGCGCCCCAGTGCGCGAAGAAAAAGCTGCTGAGGTCCCTGATCCACAAACAGCACGGCGCACCCCAAGGAACGGGGGGCCTTCCTGAATAAGATTGGACGGAGCCTGTACGACTCGTTCTCACGGGACGGCGGCGCTGTCCCGGGAGAACGAGTTCAAGGGGCGCACCCCGACCGCAGCGGGGTCCGAATCAACAAGCCGTTAGCGTTGGTCCCGGTTCTCGAATTCCTCGTCCAGCTCGTACCGGCGGAACTCGGTTTCCGGGTTCGACTCGCCCTCGGCCACGATTCGTGGTCAATCTGGCGCTGGACCTGGCTGTCCAGAACCTGCAGCTCCTGGTCCGAGACCTTTTCCACGTGCGCCGGAAACGGTTCTCCAGGGGTCAGATAGAGGTTCTCCCCCGTCATAGTTTCTCCGCCTCTCTCGTCAGGATCGGGTCTCGCGTGGCCCCAATAGCGACAGTACAAGCGCGCGCGGCCCCGCCGGGGCTCTATTTCCCGGCGATACAGAGTGTGGCATCGCAGACGGGCTGACCAGCGCCCGCGTGCTTGGGGATCGTTGACTGACCCTGATACCTCACGTCTGGAATCCATCCGCCAGGCGGTTCATCCGCTCCGCAACTCACGCCGCAAAGGCAGCCGTCCAGTGCGAGTCCTGCTTCGTGCTGATTGCCCGGTTGGCAACTCTGATGCTTGACACAAACCAGGCTGCCTCCTAGACTCGTGAGAACGGTCCCATGGAATCGATTCCATGGCGCTATAGGCGTTGCCCGGACCACACGAAGGAGTGTTTTGCTGCGATGACCAGTGTCACTATCAAGGATGTCGCAGCCCTCGCCGGCGTCTCCAAGGCCACGGCATCTCGGGTCTTGTCCGGCCATCCCGCAACCTCTAGCGAAGCCCGGGCCAAGGTCAGCGCCGCGGTCGAGCAGCTGGACTTCCGCCCTAACGCCCAGGCCCGCGGCCTCCGCTCCGCTAGAACCAACGTCGTGGGCCTGCTCGTGTCGGATGTCCGGAACCCCTTCTTCGCGGATCTGGCTCACGCTGTCGAGCAGGCGGCCCTGGCCGCGGGATACGTGATCCTGCTCGGTAACGCTAACGAATGCGAAGACCAGCAGGACCGGTTCCTGGACACCCTGATCGACCAGCGGGTGGACGGCGTGATCGTGGCACCGCAAAGTGACGGGAGCGGTTCCATCAGGTCGCTGCTGGAGCGCGGGATTCCTACGGTCTTCGTGGACCGCACCGTTCAGGGCGTCAGCGTACCCAGCGTCACCACGGACAGCCGGCAGGGCATCAGCCAGGCCGTCCGGCACCTTGCCGAACAGGGGCACCGGCGGATCGGCTACATTGCCGGGCCGCAATCGATCTCCACGGGCCGGGAACGCCTCGGCGCATTTGTTGATGCGATCCTCGAGGCCGGCCTCGAGCAGGACACTGAGCTGACCGTTTTCGGCGACTTCCAGGCCGCCAGCGGTGCCGCTGCCACCGAGCAGCTTCTCCGGCTCGACAATCCGCCTACGGCAATCCTCGCAGCAGACAGCCCCATGGCTGTCGGCGCCGTGGGGAAGATCCATGAACTGGGCCTGCGGATCGGCCAGGAGATCGCTGTGGTGGCCTTTGACAACATCGACTGGTTCGCCCTGCTCAACCCTCCGCTTAGTGTCATTTCGCACAGCGTGGAGGACATGGGGCGAGCCGCCGTCGATCTGCTCGTCACCGTCATCGACGGCGGTGAGCCGGAGTCCGTGATCCTCCCCAGCGAGCTCATCATGCGTGAATCATCCTCGCACCGCCTTCCGATCCGCTGAACACCAGAGGAACAACCCCATGACCGACCATCCCTCCCGCCCTGAGGCTGCCCTGCATCCCGTAGAGCCTCTCGTCAGCCTGAAGAACATCAGCAAGTCATTCGGCCCGGTGTCCGTCATCAAGGACGTTACTGTCCATGTCTACCCCGGTCAGGTCCAGGTACTGCTGGGCGAGAACGGGGCAGGAAAATCCACCCTGATTAAGATCATGGCCGGCGTCTATCAGCCCGACAGCGGCGAGATCCTGATCGGCGGCAATGCTGTCTCTCTGCCCAACACCCGCGCCGCCGAGGCCCACGGGATCGCCACGATCCATCAGGAACTTAACCTGGTAGCCAGCATGAGTGTTGCCGAGAACATCATGCTCGGCCGCACGCCAAAGAAGTTCGGCATGGTGGACCGGCGCGAACTCAACCGCCAAGCCAAGGCTGCCCTGGACCGCATTGGGCTGGATGTCGATGTGGACACCCTTGTCGGCGAACTGGGCATCGCCCAGCAGCAGCTCGTCGAGATTGCCAAAGCCCTGAGCATCAACGCCCGGGTGCTCATCCTGGATGAGCCGACGGCGGCACTGACGAAGCACGAAACGGAGAACCTCTTCCGGGTGGTCGAGGAACTCCGCGCGGCCCGCGTAGGCATGCTCTTCATCAGCCATCATCTGGAGGAAATCGCTGAAATCGGCGACTCGGTCTGCGTGCTGCGCGACGGCGAGTTCATCGCCGAGGTGCCCGGTTCCACCCCCGAGGGCGAGCTTGTCCGGCTCATGGTCGGCCGCAGTATCGAAGAGCAGTTCCCACGGAACAACACCATGGCCGCCGCTCCGACCCCCGAAACGGCAGGAAGCGCCGCAACGGACATCCTGACGGTCCACGGGCTCGGCGCGAAGGGCCGCTTCAACAACATCACCTTCTCCGTCAAGGCCGGCGAAATCCTCGGCATTGCCGGCCTCGTCGGCGCCGGACGCACCGAAGTCATCCGCGCTATCGCCGGCGTCGACCGTCATGATGCCGGAACAGTCAGCGTGCGCGGCAGGAAGCTGCCCAAGGGCGATGTCGGCGCGGCCATTGCCGCCGGCATCGGCCATGTTCCCGAGGACCGCAAAGTCCAAGGCCTGGTCCTGGACGCCTCGGTCAACGAGAACCTGGGCTACGCGACACTGAAGTCCAGCTCCCGCCTGGGCCTGGCGGACTTCGCCGGGCAGCGGCGAAAGGCAGAGGACATCGCCAGGAAGCTGCGTATCCGGATGCACAGCATTGACCAGCCCATCAGGTCGCTCTCCGGCGGAAACCAGCAAAAAGCCGTGTTTGGCCGCTGGATCATGGCCGAGTCAACGATGCTGCTGCTGGATGAACCCACCCGCGGAGTCGACGTCGGCGCCAAGGTGGAAATTTACGAACTCATGAACCAGATCACCGCAGCCGGCGGCGCGATCGTCATGGTCTCCAGCGAACTTCCCGAAGTGCTGGGCATGAGCGACCGCATCCTCGTGATGCGCGACGGCGAAATCGCAGGCGAACTCGACGCCGCCACCGCCACCCAGGACGACGTCATGACCCTGGCCGCCAAAGACAAGGAAACGGAAACGGACCGATGACGCAACTATCGAAACTACAGACAAGGAACACGGCCGTGTCCACTGCCACTTTGGCTGCGCCCAAAAAGGGATGGCACGTCAGGAGATTCCTGACCAACAATGGTGCCTTCGTGGGCCTGCTGGTGCTGGCGCTTGCCCTGTTCATCATCACCCCGGACTTCCTTACCGGTCCAAACCTGCTCAACATCGGAATCCAGGTCTCCACAGTCGCCATCCTGGCGTTCGGAATGACTTTCGTGATCGTCGCCGGCGGGATCGACCTCTCCGTGGGTTCCGTCGCCGCGCTCAGCGCGATGGTCTCCGGCTACATGTTCGTCTCCTCCGGGCTGCCCGGAGGCCTTGCCCTCCTCGTCGGCCTACTGACGGGCCTGGTCGTGGGAACCGTCAACGGTCTGGCCAGCGCCTATGGCAAGCTGCCCTCCTTCATCGCAACCCTGGCCATGCTCAGCATCGCCCGCGGCCTGACCCTCGTGATCTCCGACGGACGCCCGATTAAGACGGCGCCGGAAGTGTCCTTCCTTGGAGGCAGCGTCGGCCCGGTTCCCACCCCTATCATCGTGCTCGTCATCGCAGCCGGTATCGCATCATTTCTGCTGAACCGGACCGTGGTTGGCCGCTCCATGTACGCGGTGGGAGGCAACGCCGAGGCCGCACGTCTGTCCGGCTTGCCGGTCAGACGGATCACTGTCACCGTCTTCGCCCTCGCGGGGCTCTTCGCAGCACTCGCCGGGCTGCTCCTCGCCGGCCGGCTGGACTCCGCCCAGCCACAGGCCGCGGCCGGCTACGAGCTGGACGCCATCGCCGCCGTCGTCATCGGTGGCGCCTCGCTGGCCGGCGGCCTCGGCCGGATCTCCGGAACCATCGTTGGCGCACTGGTGCTGGTGGTCATCCGCAACGGCCTCAACCTCCTCAACGTCACCTCGTTCTGGCAGCAGGTTGTCATCGGCATCGTCATCGCGCTGGCCGTCGGCCTCGACGTCATCCGCCGCAAGACCCGCTCCAGCTAATTCTTCCCAAAACCCATCAACACAAAGGAAAGAACAATGAAGATCTCTCTGCGCCGCACCGCGGCCTCTGCTGCCGCTGCAGTACTGCTCCTGGCCGGGGCCACCGCCTGCAACCGCGGCGACGACTCCGCAACGGCCAGCAACCCCAAGGTGGTGCTGTCCCTCTCCACCCTGAACAACCCGTTCTTCGTTGAGGTCCGGGACGGCGCCCAAGACGCCGCCAAGACCGCAAATATCCAGCTCGAAGTGGTGGATGCACAGAACGACTCCGCCACCCAGGCCAACCAGCTCGCCAACGCACAGACTTCAGCCGCGAAGGCAGTGATTGTCAACCCCGTCGATTCCGACGCCGCAGCCTCCTCCGTGGCGGCCCTCGCCAAGGCGAACATCCCCGTCGTGGCCGTGGACCGCACCGTCAGCGGCGCCACCCTGACCTCGCTGGTAGCCAGCGACAACGTCGCCGGAGGAAAGCAGGCGGCTGCCGAGCTCGCCGCAGCGCTCGACAACAAAGGCACCATCATCGTCCTGCAGGGTGTTGCCGGCACCTCGGCCAGCCGCGATCGCGGAGCCGGTTTCGCTGAGGGCATGAAGGCCTTCCCCGACATCAAGATCGTGGCCCAGCAGACCGCCAACTTCGACCGCACAGCAGCCCTCGATGTGACCACGAACCTGCTCCAGGCCAACCCGGGCGTCACGGGCGTCTTCGCCGAAAATGACGAAATGGCCCTTGGTGCCATCCAGGCACTCGGCGCCAAGGCAGGCAACGAGGTTAAGGTTGTCGGGTTTGACGGAACCACGGACGGACTGGCCGCCATCACCGCCGGGAGCATGGTCGCCTCGATCGCCCAGCAGCCGGCAAAGCTCGGCCAGACGGCAATCGAGCAGGTCGCCAAGATCCTCAAGGGTGAAAAGGTCGACGCCATCGTTCCGGTCAGCGTAGTCCCGGTAAACAAGAAAAATGTCGGTGAATTCGGCAAGTGACAAAACCATACCCGTCGGCCGGACGAGTCACCGTCGTCGGCTCCATCAATGTTGACCAGGTTGTCAGGGTGGACCGCCATCCCGTCCCAGGTGAGACCCTCCTGGGAAGTGCCCTCAGTCTGCTCCCTGGAGGCAAGGGCGCGAACCAGGCAGTGGCTGCCGCCCGATTGGGTGCAGATGTCAGCATGGTCGGGGCGGTGGGTGCCGATGCAGCCGCCGCTCTGGCTACGGAGCTGTTGCTGGACGCGGGCGTCGACCTCCAGGGCGTGACTACTGTGCCCGGCCCCACCGGACTGGCAGTGATCAGCGTGGCGGACGACGGCGAGAACACGATCGTGGTCATCCCGGGCGCGAACGGATCAGTGGACGCCGAAGCAGTGCGGGCCGAGGCCCAGCGAATTACCGAAGCCTCCGTCGTGGTCCTGCAGGGCGAAATTCCGGCGGCCGGCATCGCCGCGGCAGCGCAGCTCGCGACGGGCCGGGTCCTGTTGAACCTTGCCCCGGTGGTGAAGATCGACGCTGCCATCATCCGCTCGGCCAACCCACTGGTGGTCAATGAGCATGAGGGCGAGCTGGTGCTCGCGCAGCTCGTTCCGGGAGGGGTCACCCTTGCAGGGGATGACGAGCTCGTCGCCGCGCTCCGTGCGCAGGGCATCGCGTCCGTGGTGCTGACCCGCGGGTCACGGGGGGCCATCTGCTCCGACGATGCGGGCACCTTCAGCGTGCCGGCACCCCGCGTCAACGCTCTGGATACGACCGGCGCGGGCGACGCCTTTGTAGGGGCGCTCAGCGCCCGCCTGGCCGCCGGCGATACGCTGCACGATTCCTCGGCCTTTGCGGCGAGGGTCGGCGCCTTCGCGGTGCAGGCGCATGGAGCCCAGAGCTCCTATCCACGGACCTCCGATGCCCTCCCGGAGGTAGCGCCGTGAAGCGCGGCGGAATTCTCAATGCCGAACTGAATGCAGCTGCCAGCCGTTTGGGTCATGGGGACCTGGTGTTGCTGGCGGACTGCGGAATGCCCGCGCCAGCTGGGGTTCCCGTGGTGGATCTAGCCGTCGCTTTGGGTGTGCCGCGGTTTGAACAGGTGATTGCCGCCTTGTTCGGGGACCTGATCTTCGAGAGCGGCGTACTGGCACACGAAGCCCGCGGCACGGCCCCGGAAAAGTGGGTGAATAATCATCTGGAAGACGTGAACTACGTCAGCCACGAGGAGCTTAAGCAGCTCTCCGAATCGGCCAAACTCTTCATTCGGACCGGGGAGGCGACTCCATATGCTAATGTCCTGCTCAGCTGCGGGGTTCCCTTCTAGGCCGAAGCTATGTATGTGGTGACGTGCGAAATCCCCCGCTGTGGCGGGGAATGGCACTGTGGTTCGCCAGGACAGCCGACCGATGCCACGCTCGGACCACCAGGGCTTGCCATCCAGGGTGAAAAGGCACGACCGCTCCCCCGAGCCGGTTCGGCATCAGCCGCACCCTCTACCAGTACCTGAGGATGGTAGCTAAGGGACCCTAGTGTAAATCCATCGGGTGGCGGTGACAGGTTTAACTGGCCCCGGCCGGACGGCACTTAGCCGAGGGCAAGCTCGGACCGGTTGCCTCCCATTGGGCTCCATGTGAATTGTGGTTGCTCCCGGTTTAGGAATGCGTTGATGCCGATTCCCATGTCCGGGCTGTCCGGCATTGCTGCCCAGGCGTTCTCCCATTCCTGGTCGATGCGGGGGTAGTTCACGTCTGTCAGATCTACTAGGCGCTTCATGGAATGCGTTGAAAAGCGGGAGCGGTTCCGGAGGGAGCTGACAATGGCGCTGCAGCGCTCCTCAAACTCATCGTCGGGAACGGCCTCGGCCACCAGGCCGAGGGACTGGGCCCCGGCTGCGGTGAACGCCTGACCGGTGAGGAGGATGAACTTCGCGTTGGCGTGCCCGACCTGCCGCACGAGCCGCTCGATGCCGGTTCGGGGGTAGATGATGCCGATCTTGGCCGGGGTGATGGCGAACGCCGAGCGTTCGCTCGCGATGATGAAATCGCAGGCTGAGGCTATTTACCAGCCCCCTCCCATGCAGGCACCGTCAACCAACGCCACGGTGGGTTTCGTGATCGATGTGATGGCCTGGTCGGCCCGGCTCAGCTGGTCAACGCTGGTGTCATCGTCCTGCCGGTCCAGAAGCACCGCGGACAGCTCGTTGATGGCCGCGCCCGCGCAGAATGTATTGCCAACGCCGCGGACGGCCACGACGGTGACGTCAGGATCGGCCTCGAGCCGTGGCATCAAGTCCTGGAGCTCCAGGCACATGGCCTTGGTCAGGGCGTTCCGCTGGATGGGATTGTCGATCTCGACCGACGCCACCCTG
>JBKKDK010000171.1:0-8557 GCA_046708245.1 Arthrobacter sp. | reverse complement strand
CTTTTGACGGCCGCGCCCCATGGCGTGACCCCCTTTTGTACTCGGACCGGAGGTGGTCACCATTGGCGTTAGTGAGGCCCCGGAATGTTTGGTCAATTTGTCGTACACCTAGATTACATGCTTTCGGCTGCGACTGCTCGCCAGTCCGGCTGCTGTGGACAGTGTTGCCCCGGCGACGGCCCCTGCCGGCGGACCCGGCGTCCCGCCCGCCCGGCTTCTTCGATAGAGTTTCGGAGTGGACTTCCAGAAACGGGCCACAACGCCGGGCGTCCCGCCGCGGCAAAGAATGCATGAAAGTGGTGAAGTCTCAGTGACCGAAGAGAACGCAAGGCACGGCGACGCCGGCGCCGCAGCTGCCCCCTCCGGCCCTGCCGCGGGAGCATCACTCCCGCCGAAGCCGACGACGCCGCCGACGTCCGCGACGCCGGTCGTTCCGGCAGCCCTGCCGCACTCTTCGCCCGAATCGCTGCCGCAATCTGTGCCGGAGACTAGGCCGGAATCCGGGCCGAAATTTGGGCCCAGAAGCGCGCCGCGGCCGGCACTGACTGCGGCCAGGGGCGCCGCCAAGCAGGCCAAAAGGAACGCCGCGCGGCTGGTCCGCTGGGTCCGGCGCCAGAGCCTGACCCGGATCGGCGCAGCCGTGGTGGCTGTCGCCGTCGTCGGGCTCCTGGTCTGGCTGCTGTCCGCAACCCTTGGCGGGTCAAAGTCGTCCGCGGAGGCCCCGCCCGCCCCGGCCGCCGCGTCCTCCCCGTCTGCTTCCGCGTCCGCCAGCCGCGGAGCGCTTCCGCTGGAGGGCGTCAGCGCCATGGACTTCCAGCTCAACGACTGCTTCAAGGATTTTGACCCGGATGCGCCCCAGGCCACGGTGGTGGCCTGCAACACCGGCCACTCCGCCCAGCTTGTCGCGATCGCAAAGTATGACAAAGCCGACACCTACCCGGGCAGGGACCCGCTGCGGCAGCGCGCCCGGAGCGCTTGCAAGGCAGCACCGCTGGCCGAGAAGTCCAGCACCTACGAGCTGGGCTACAAGCTGGCGTACCCGAGTTCCTCCAGCTGGGAGAAGGGCGACCGGCGTGTGGACTGCTACGTAATCACCAATGCCGGCAACGTCATCATGGAGTCTCTGCGCCCCTGAGCCCTGCGGGGCGCCGCCTGAGCCGAGCGGCGCGGCCGCTAGGCTGGCGGCGCGGCCCTACTCCTTGCGCCGGACTGACAGCCCGCTGCCGGCGGCGGCTCCGCCGTCGGTCCAGCCGGACGCGTCCGCGCCGTTCATGGTGAGCTCCATGAGGTCCGGGGCCGTATCCACCAGAACGGTGTCGCCGTCGGTGATCTCGCCGGCCAGGATGGCCTTCGCCAGCCGGTCGCCGATTTCGCGCTGCACCAGGCGGCGCAGCGGACGGGCGCCGTACGCCGGGTCGAAGCCGGTCACGGCCAGCCATGCCCGGGCGCCCTCGGCCACCTCCAGGTTGAGCCGGCGGCCCTTGAGCCGTTCGGCCATCTCCTTGACCTGCAGCTCCACGATCTGGGAGAGCTCCTCGACGTTCAGCGGGTCGAACAGGACCACCTCGTCCAGCCGGTTCAGGAACTCGGGCTTGAACGCGGCGTGCACGGTGGCCATCACGGCCTGGCGTTTGGCGGCGGCGTCCAGGCCGGGGTCCACGAGGAACTGGCTGCCGAGGTTGGAGGTCAGGACCATGATCACGTTGCGGAAGTCCACGGTGCGGCCCTGGCCGTCGGTGAGCCGGCCGTCGTCGAGCACCTGCAGCAGGATGTCGAAGACCTCCGGGTGGGCTTTTTCGACCTCGTCCAGCAGCAGCACCGAATACGGACGGCGCCGGACGGCCTCGGTCAGCTGGCCGCCCTCCTCGTAGCCGACGTAGCCCGGGGGCGCCCCGACCAGCCGCGCCACGGCATGCTTCTCGGAGTACTCGGACATGTCGATCCGGACCATGGCGCGCTCGTCGTCGAACAGGAAATCCGCCAGGGCCTTGGCCAGCTCGGTCTTGCCGACGCCGGTGGGGCCCAGGAACAGGAAAGACCCGGTGGGCCGGTTGGGGTCACTGACGCCCGCGCGGGCACGGCGCACGGCGTCGGACACCGCGGTGACCGCCTTGTGCTGGCCGATCAGCCGCTTGCCGAGCTCCTCCTCCATGTGCAGAAGCTTCTGGCTCTCGCCCTGCAGCATGCGCCCGGCGGGGATGCCGGTCCAGGCGGAGATGACCTCGGCGATGTCATCGGCGCTGACTTCGTCGGCCACCATCTGCCTGGACTTGTCGGCGGCCGCCTCCGCCTCGGCGGCGGCATTCAGTTCCCGCTCCAGGGCCGGGATCTCGCCGTAGAGGATCCTGGAGGCCGTCTCGAGGTCACCCTCGCGTTCGGCCTTTTCCTCCATGGAACGCAGCTCGTCGAGCTTGGCCCGCAGGTCGCCCGTCCGGTTCAGCCCGGCCTTCTCCGCCTCCCAGCGGGCGTTCAGGGCGGCCAGCTCCTCCTTCTTGTCCGCCATGTCCGCCCGCAGGGCCGCAAGGCGTTCCACGGAGGCCGGATCGGTCTCGCCGGCCAGCGCCAGCTCCTCCATGGTCAGCCGGTCCACCTGGCGGCGCAGCTGGTCGATCTCCTCCGGCGCGGAATCGATTTCCATCCGCAGCCGCGACGCCGCCTCGTCCACCAGGTCGATCGCCTTGTCCGGCAGCTGCCGGCCGGAGATGTAGCGGTTGGACAGGGTCGCGGCGGCCACCAGCGCGGAGTCGGAGATGGAGACCTTGTGGTGTGCCTCGTAGCGCTCCTTGAGGCCGCGCAGGATGCCGATGGTGTCCTCGACACTGGGCTCGCCGACGTAGACCTGCTGGAAACGGCGTTCCAGGGCGGGGTCCTTCTCGATGTTCTCGCGGTACTCGTCCAGGGTGGTCGCCCCGATCAGGCGCAGTTCCCCGCGGGCCAGCATCGGTTTGAGCATGTTGCCGGCATCCATGGAGCTGTCCCCGGTCGCGCCGGCGCCCACCACGGTGTGGAGCTCGTCGATGAAGGTGACGATCTGGCCCTCGGAGTTCTTGATCTCCTGCAGCACGGCCTTGAGCCGCTCCTCGAATTCGCCGCGGTACTTGGCTCCAGCCACCATCGAGGCCAGGTCCAGGGCGACCAGGGTCTTGCCGCGCAGGCTCTCCGGCACGTCGCCGGCCACGATCCGCTGGGCCAGGCCTTCGACGACGGCGGTCTTGCCCACGCCGGGCTCGCCGATGATCACCGGGTTGTTCTTGGTGCGCCGGCTCAGGACCTGGATGATGCGGCGGATCTCTGAGTCGCGCCCGATCACCGGGTCCAGCTTGCCGGAGCGTGCGATCGCGGTCAGGTCGGTGCCGAATTTCTCCAGCGCCTGGAAGGTGTTTTCGGGGTCGGCGTTGTCTACTTTGCGGTCGCCACGGACCCCGGGCAGGGCCGCGAGCAGTGCCTCGTGGGAGGCTCCGGCATCGCGCATGAGCGTGCCGACGGCGTCGTTCCCGGCGGCGAGGCCGAGCAGCAGGTGCTCGGTGGAGACGAAGCTGTCCCCGAGCCGGTCCGCCTCGGTCTGGGCATTCTTGATGGCCTGCATGGCGGACCGGGAGAGCTGGGCCTGCTGCACCGAGGCGCCGGACGTGGACGGAAGCGCTTTGATGGCGCCGCTGGCCTGGACGCTAACGGCGTCCGGGTCTACGCCGGTGGCGCGGAGGAGCGCGACGGCTACGCCCTCCCGCTGGTCCATCAGCGCCTTGAGCAGGTGCGCCGGTTCGAGCTGCGGATTCCCTGCCGTCGAGGCGTTCATGGCTGCTGCAGAAAGAGCCTCCTGGCTCTTGGTGGTGAATTTGGCGTCCAAAGAGAGCTCCTTCCGGAATGGTGTCGGTATCAAAGTTGAGTCTATCCGGCTCAACCCTGTCCGCGACCCCTCTGGGTCCATGTTTGCCGACGGCGAAACTGCTGTCTAGTGCCGGGGGCTTCACGCGGGCGCCCGCACCCGTCCCGGACCACTGGACATGCCCGCCCGCTGCTCGCAACCACCGGACATGACCCCAATATGCCCAGCGCTAGGGACCAGGACTGGACATGCCCCTCCGACTCCAGTCGCAAGATTGGACATGCACCCCGGTGCCAGCCTGAGGAATGAGCCTGTCCCCTACCAACCGCGTGGCAGCCCACCCGACTCCCGCGCACGCCTGGACATGTCCCCCGGAATTCCCTGCCACCGGAAATAATCCCCAAATGCCCACTGCCCGAAGCAAAGACTGGACATGTCCCCCGGGATGCTGGCTGAAGAATGGGCATGTCCCCTGGCGGTCGGATTACTTAACGTTGCTTAATGTTCTGGCCCTTCCCTAATGTAACTGGAGTCACAGCGGACAGAAACCACGGCGAAGGAGGGACGGGATGCGGAAGGAAGCCACGAGCTCTGCCGCCGGCCGCCCCGTTCCGGCGGTGTCGGCCGCGGCTGTTGCCCGGGCCGCGGGGGTTTCCCCGGCAGCAGTGTCCTATGTGCTCAACGGCAAGGGCGGTGTCTCGCCCGAAACCCGGCGCCACATCATCCACATGGCGAACGAGCTGGGCTTCAGGCCTCGTAAGTCCTCACAGTCCGCCGACATGCAGCGGACCCGTGTGATCGGCCTGATCCTGCCGAACATCATCAACCCGATGTTTCCGCGCTGGGCGCAGGGCATCATTTCCGCCGCATCCGAATCCGGCTACGAGGTGTTCGTCGCCACCACCCAGGACGATCCTGCCGTCCTCGCCCAGGTCACCACCACGCTTGCGCACCGCAACGTGGACGGGATCATCCTCGCCGCATCGCTCCGGGACGATGCCACCGCCCTGCGCACGCTCCGGGCGGCGCGCATCCCGTACGTTTGCCTCTCACGCCGGGCGGACTTCCTCGACTCGGACTTTGTCGGAATCGACGACGACGCCGCCGCGACGCTGCTGATGCAGCACATGCTGGGCCATGGATTCACCGAGATCGCCACGGTGATCGGCCCGCGGTTCTCCACGGCCTCTCTGGCCCGCGAACAGGCCTTTGTCCGCACCGCGGCGGCGGCGGGCGTGATCATCGGCGGTGACCGCAAGATCAGCACCCGGGTGAATAACGAGGGCGGCCGGCTGGCTGCCGAGCGGCTCTTTTCGGCAAGGACCCCTCCGGAGGCCGTGGTTTGCGGCAGCGACGAACTGGCCATCGGCGTGATGGAATACGCGCTGTCCAAGGGCTTGCGGATTCCGGAAGACGTGGCCGTCGCAGGCTGCGACGGCCTGCCGCACAGCCGTTCCGGGTTGATCAACCTCACCAGCATTGTCCAGCCGCAGCAGGAAATGGCCCACGAGGCCTTCACCATGCTGCTCAAACGCATCGAATCCCCGTCCAGCACCTACAGCACTAAAGTTTGCCGGCACCGCCTCCATATCGGGCGGACCTGCGGCTGCATGCCGCCCACCAACTGACCTCACTCCATTCGGCCAGCGAGCCTGGCCTCAATAGGGCTGCCCGGCCACCGGGCTTCCCACTGTTCCTGACCATCAACCCTGACCACCAATTCAAGGACGAAGACCCATGTCAGTTGTATCCGCACCAACGAAGATGCGCACACCGCAGGAAATCAACGGAGTGATTCTCCGCAAAGTCATGCCGCTCCTGATCGGCGCGTACATCATGGCGTTCCTGGACCGCACCAACATCGGTATGGCGAAGGACCGGCTGGAGATCGATCTCGGCCTCTCCGCCACCGCCTACGGCATCGGGGCGGGGCTGTTCTTCCTGACCTACGCCCTGTCCGAGATCCCCTCCAACCTGATCATGCACAAGGTGGGCGCCCGCTTCTGGATCATGCGGATCATGATCACCTGGGGCATCATCTCCGCCTGCATGGCTTTTGTGCAGGGCGAGTGGTCGTTCTACATCATGCGGATGCTGCTCGGCGTCGCCGAAGCCGGCCTCTTCCCGGGAGTCATGTACTTCCTGACGCAGTGGTTTGTGGTCAAGGACCGGGCCAAGGCCAACGGCATGTTCCTGCTGGGCGTCTCCATCGCCAACATCGTCGGCGCCCCGCTCGGCGGACTGCTGCTGACCCTCGACGGCCTCGGCGGCCTGCACGGCTGGCAGTGGATGTTCATCATCGAAGGCCTGCCGGCTTGCGCCCTCGCCTACGTCGTCTGGAAGAAGCTCCCGGACCGCCCCACCCAGTCCACCTTCCTTACCGCCGAAGAAGCCACCGACCTCGAGGCCCGCATCGCCGCCGAGGAGAAGGCCGGGGCGGAAGCCTCCGGCAACCACCGGCTCCGCGACGTCCTCAAGGACAAGCAGATCCTCCTCGTGGTGGGCATCTACTTCACCCACCAGATCGCCGTCTACGCGCTTTCCTACTTCCTGCCCTCCATCATCGGCACCTACGGCAAGCTCAACCCGCTGCAGATCGGCCTGCTGACGGCCATCCCCTGGGTCTTCTCCGCCGCCGGCGCCCTGCTGGTCCCCCGCTTCGCCACCGACGGCCGGCGCTCCCGGCTCCTCGTCACGGGAACGATGATCGGCATCATCGCCGGCTTCGCCCTCGGCGCCGTCGGCGGCCCCGTGCTCGGCATGATCGGCTTCTGCCTGGCCGCGTTCAACTTCTTCGCCCTGCAGCCGATCCTCTTCACCTACCCCGCCACCCGCCTCACCGGCGCCGCCCTCGCCGGGGGCATCGCGTTCGTCAACACCATCGGACTCTGCGGCGGCTTCCTCGGCCCGTACGTCATGGGCTTGATGCAGGACGTCACCGGTTCCAAGCTTTCCGGACTCTGGTTCATCGTCGGCATGTGCACCATCGGCGCGCTCCTGTCGCTGTTGCTCAAGCGGGGCTCGGAGAAGCCCGTGAACGCCCCGGCCGCACACTGACACAGCTCAACTCGAACCACCACTGCAAGGAATACTCATGGATTTCAGCTCTAAAAGGGTCCTGGTCACGGCCGGAGCCAACGGCATCGGACTGGCCATCGCCAGCAAGTTCAAAGAACTCGGCGCCGCCGTCTTCGTCACGGACATTGATCCCGACGCCGTCCAGAAGGCCCGCGTCAACGGCCTCGCCGCCGCCGTCAGCGACGTCTCCGACGAAGAGCAGGTCCGCGCCCTCATGGACAGAGTCCGGGAGGAACTCGGAGGCCTGGACATTCTCGTCAACAATGCCGGCATCGCCGGACCCACCGGCCCCCTCGAGACGCTGGACACCGCAGACTGGAAGGCGACCTTCGACGTCAACATCCACGGACAGTTCTTCTGCATCAAACACGCCCTCCCCATGCTGCGGCAGGGCCGGGACGCTTCCATCGTGAATCTCTCATCAGCCGCCGGGCGTCTGGGAATGGCCGGACGCAGCGCATATTCAGCGTCGAAGTGGGCCGTCGTCGGGCTGACCAAGACCCTCGCAATCGAACTCGGCCCGGACGGGATCCGGGTCAACGCCATCTGCCCCGGCGCGGTCAACGGCCCCCGGATCGACGCCGTCGTCAACGCCAAGGCCGCCATGCTCGGCCTTCCTGCGGACCAGGTCTCCGAGCTCTACCACAACCAGTCCTCGCTGGGACGGCTGATCGAGGCCGAGGACATCGCCAACATGGCCGCCTTCGTCGCGAGCAGCCTCGCCCGCAACGTCAACGGCCAGGCCCTCGCTGTCGACGGCAACACCGAAAAACTCTACTGATCCCCCAAGGAGCGACACCCATGGCTGCTGCACGCAAGGTCATCATCACCAGCGCCGTCACCGGCGCCATCCATACCCCGTCCATGTCCCCGCACCTTCCGGTCTCCCCGGACGAGATCGCCGACGCCGCCATCGGCGCGGCCGAGGCCGGGGCCGCGATTGTGCACATGCACGCCCGCGATCCCAAGGACGGCCGGCCGTCCCAGAACCCGGAGCACTTCGCCCCGATCCTGGACAAGCTCAAGCGCAACACCGACGCCGTCATCAACATCACCACCGGCGGCTCGCCGCACATGACGGTCGAGGAGCGCATGCAGCCGGCGGCGCTGTTCAAACCGGAGCTCGCCTCCCTCAACATGGGCTCAATGAACTTCGGGCTGTACCCCATGCTCGAGCGGTTCACCGAGTTCGGCCACGACTGGGAGCGGGAGGGACTCGAGAAAAGCCGCGACCTGGTCTTCAAGAACACGTTCCAGGACATTGAGACCATCCTCGGCATCGGCAACCAGAACGGCACCCGCTTCGAGTTCGAGTGCTACGACATCTCGCATCTGAACAACCTGGCCCACTTCCACGCCCGCGGCCTCGCGAAGGGTCCGCTGTTCGTGCAGTCGGTCTTCGGCCTGCTCGGCGGGATCGGCGCGCACCCGGAGGACCTCATGCACATGCGCCGCACGGCGGACCGTCTGCTGGGCGAGGACTACGAATGGTCCATCCTGGGCGCCGGCAAGAACCAGATGCCGCTCGCCACGATCGGCGCGGCCATGGGCTCCCACGTCCGGGTGGGCCTGGAGGATTCGCTCTGGATCGGGCCCGGCCAGCTGGCGACCTCCAACGCCGAGCAGGTCACCCGGATCCGCACCATCCTGGAA
>JBKKDK010000170.1:0-10339 GCA_046708245.1 Arthrobacter sp. | reverse complement strand
CCTTGTGAAAGGTGGCCGCCGCCGCTGCATTAAGCCCGGCGCGCCGGGCACAAAAAGCGGCGTCGGCCGTCCCCCAAAGGAAAAGCCCGACGCCGCCTTTTCGTTAAGGACTAATCCTTCTTGAACGAGTCCTTGACGTCTTCGCCGACCTTCTTGGCGTCCGCGACAACCTGGTCCTTCTGGCCCTCGGCGCGCAGCTGGTCGTTGTCGGTCGCGTTGCCAGTAGCTTCCTTGGCCTTGCCGCCAAGGTGCTCTGCTTCGTTCTGAATCTTGTCTCCGATACCCATGGTGTGAACCACCTTCCGTTTCAGGTTGAAATTCAACGTTTTTTCAGCCTAACACAAAGCATGCTTACTAATTCAAGGGGGAATCGGGTGCCGGAGAGTGAAATCTGCGGCCGAGCCGGGCTAGGCTCGATGCCATGGAGCACAAAACCAGCCTGACCCAGCACGTCAACGCCCCGGCGGACAAGGTGTGGGCCGTCATTTCGGACATTCCCGGCTCGGCGGCGACCCTGTCCAGCATCGATGCGATCCAGATGCTCAGCGACGGCCCCTACGGTGAGGGCACCCGCTGGAAGGAAACCCGCACCATGATGGGGCGCTCGGAAACCGTGGAAATGTGGGTGGCCCAGGCCGACCCGCCGCGGAGCACCACGGTCAAGGCGGTGCAGGGCGGGGCGGAGTACACCACCCGCTTCGCGCTTGCCGACCGCGACGGCGGCACCGACGTGACGCTGACGTTCGGCGCCGAAATGCCCAACCCCTCCCGGCTGGGTAAACTGGCGATGGCGCTCTTTGGCAGGCTGGGCCTGCGCATCACCCGCAAGGCCCTCGCCAAGGACCTCGCCGAGATCGCCGCCAAGGCCGAGTCGCTCTAGTGGCGCGCGGCACCGCGGCGTCCAAGACGCCCACGGTCACCGCCCCGCGGCTCACGCCCGTGCGGCTGCAGGAGCTGCGCGAGGACCCCGCCCCGGACTTCCGTCGCGGGGAGCGGTACGACGGCGTGCGGTACAGCAGGGCGGCGGCCGACGGACTCGATCTCAGCGCAGCGGATTTCGCCGAGTGCGAGTTTGCCGGAGTCTCCTTCAATGACACACAGCTGCGCGGTGCGACGTTCCGCGACTGCATCCTCACGGAGATGTACGCACCGGTCCTCGCGGCGGCCCGGAGCAGCCTGCGCGACGTCGAGATCGGCAATCCCCGCTGGGGCTCGGCCGAACTCTATGAAAGCGGCTGGCAGTCGGTGCGGATCGACGGCGGCAAGCTCGACTACGTGAACCTGCGCGGTGCCAAACTGACCGACGTGCAGATCAGCGACTGCATCATCAACGAACTGGACCTCGGGTCGGCCACGGCAACCCGGGTGGCGCTCAGGAGCTGCACCATCGGCACCCTGGACGTGAGCGGCGCCAGGCTCAAGGACGTCGATCTGCGCGGCACGGACTTCCGGACCATCAGCGGACTGGGCAGCCTCGCCGGCCTCGTGATCGATGAGCACCAGCTCGCCCTGCTCGCCCCGCTGCTGGCAAGCCATCTCGGCGTCGTCGTCGTGTAATCCGGCGGGGGCGCGGTTGACCCCCTTGCCGGGCCGTGTAATCTTTATAGAACGAACGGTCGGTAAATTAGTGCTCCCGGAGCCTGGAGCCGTCCCGGTCGGATGAACCTATCGATGACAGCGACGTTTATCGCGTGAAGGGTGTACCCATGGCATCAGCAGTTGCAGGACCGCAGGCATTTCTGGTGGGCGGGGTGCGCACTCCCGTCGGCCGCTACGGCGGCGCCCTTTCCGCGGTCCGCCCCGATGACCTGGCCGCCCTCGTGGTCCGCGAGGCCGTGGCCCGCGCCGGCGTCGACCCGGACAGCATCGACGAAGTGATCCTCGGCAACGCCAACGGCGCCGGCGAGGAAAACCGCAACGTCGCGCGGATGGCCACCATCCTGGCCGGGCTGCCCCTGCACATCCCCGGCATCACCGTAAACCGGCTCTGCGCCTCCGGCCTGAGCGCCATCATTATGGCCAGCCAGATGATCAAGTCCGGTGCCGCGGACATCGTGATCGCCGGCGGCGTCGAATCCATGAGCCGCGCGCCCTGGGTCCAGGAGAAACCGCAAACCGCCTTCGCCAAGCCGGGCCAGATCTTCGACACCTCCATCGGCTGGCGCTTCGTCAACCCGCTGTTCACCAGGGGCGGGCTCGCCCGCGACGGCAAAATGACCTACTCCATGCCGGAAACGGCCGAGGAAGTCGCCCGGGTGGACGGCATCTCCCGGGAGGACGCCGACGCCTTCGCCGTCCGCTCGCACGAACGTTCCCTCGCCGCCATCGGGGCCGGCCGCTTTGCCGGCGAGATCGTCCCGGTGAGCGTCAAGACCCGCAAGGGCGAAACCGTCGTGGATACCGATGAAGGGCCCCGCGCCGGCACCACCGCCGACGTCCTCGCCGGGCTCCGCCCCGTCGTCGCCGGCGGGTCGGTTGTCACGGCAGGAAACTCCTCCACCCTCAACGACGGCGCCTCCGCGATCATCGTGGCGTCCGAAGCCGCGATCAAGCGCCTCGGCCTCACGCCGCGGGCCCGCATCATCGACGGCGCCTCCGCCGGCTGCGAACCCGAGGTCATGGGCATCGGCCCGGTCCCCGCGACCCAAAAGGTGCTTGCCCGGAGCGTCCTGGCCGTCGAGGACCTCGGTGCCGTCGAACTCAACGAAGCGTTTGCCACCCAGTCGCTCGCCAGCATCCGCCGCCTCGGCCTGGACCCGGACATCGTGAACCGCGACGGCGGCGCGATCTCCCTGGGGCACCCGCTAGGTTCGTCCGGCTCCCGGATCGCCATCACCCTGCTGGGCCGGATGGAACGCGAAGACGCCCGGATCGGACTGGCCACCATGTGCATCGGCGTTGGCCAGGGCACCGCGATGCTGCTGGAGCGCGTCTAATGGCGGCCACCGGTCCGGGGCTCGACCCGGGCGGCTTCAGCACACTGAAAGTCGAAGAGCGCGAGGACCGCCTGGTGGTGCTCCTCAACCGCCCCGAGGTCCGCAACGCAATCGACCAGCAGATGGTCGACGAGCTCCACGTCGTCTGCGCCTACCTCGAACAGACCCCCAAAGTGCTCATCATCGCCGGCACCGACGGCGTCTTCGCGTCCGGGGCGGACATCGGCCAGCTGCGGGAACGCCGCCGCGACGACGCCCTGCAAGGCATCAACTCCACCATATTCGTCCGGATCGCCAAGCTGCCGCTGCCTGTCATCGCAGCGCTCGACGGCTTCTGCCTGGGCGGGGGCGCCGAGCTTGCCTACGCTGCGGATTTCCGGATCGGCACCCCCGGCGTGCGGATCGGCAACCCGGAAACGGGACTGGGCATCCTCGCCGCCGCCGGCGCCAGCTGGCGGCTCAAGGAACTCGTGGGGGAGGCCGTGGCCAAGGAAATCCTGCTTGCCGGTGTTGTGCTGCGGGCCGAACGCGCCCTGGCCGTCAACCTCATCACCGAGATCCATGAGGCCCCGGAACTGATGGACGCGGCGCACGCCCTCGCCGACCGGATCTGCCGGCAGGATCCACTGGCGGTGCGCATCACCAAGTCCGTGTTCCACGCCCCGGCCGAATCGCATCCCCTGATCGACCAGCTGGCCCAGGGCATCCTTTTCGAGTCGCAGGCCAAGTTTGACCGAATGCAGGCTTTCCTCGAGCGGAAGTCGTCCAAGACGTCCGAGCAGAATTCAGACCGGAAGAAGTCCACATGAACACCCCTGCACTCCCCGGTAACCTCCCCCACTTCGTGGGGGTTCTCGGTGGCGGCCGCATGGGCGCCGGCATCGCCCACGCCTTCCTGATCCACGGCGCCAACGTCCTCGTGGTCGAGCGGGACGACGCCTCGGCCGAGGCCGCCCGCGAACGGGTGGAATCGGCGGCGGCCAAAAGCATCGAGCGCGGCGCCACGGACGGCAACCTCGACGAGATGGCCTCCCGGCTGTCGGTGTCCGTGGACTACGACCGCTTCCAGGACCGCACGCTGGTCATCGAAGCCGTGCCGGAGGACTGGGACCTGAAAGTCTCCTCCCTGCAGCGGATCGAGGAGCGCCTCGCCGCCGACGCCTGCCTCGCCTCCAACACCTCCTCGCTGTCCGTCAACGGCCTGGCCCGCGAACTGCAGCGGCCGCAGAACTTCCTGGGCCTGCACTTCTTCAACCCGGTGCCGGCATCCACATTGATCGAAGTTGTGCTCGGGGAACACACCTCCGGGGAACTGGCCCGCGCCGCCCGCGGCTGGGTCGAGGCGCTCGGCAAGACCGCCGTCGTGGTCAATGACGCGCCCGGCTTCGCGTCCTCACGGCTGGGCGTCGCAATCGCCCTCGAGGCAATGCGCATGGTGGAGGAGGGGGTGGCCTCGGCCGAGGACATCGACAACGCCATGGTGCTCGGCTACAAGCACCCCACCGGCCCGCTGCGCACCACCGACATTGTCGGTCTCGACGTCCGCCTCGGCATCGCCGAGTACCTTGCCTCCACCCTGGGCGAACGCTTCGCGCCGCCACAGATCCTCCGCGACAAGGTGGCCCGGGGGGAGCTGGGCCGCAAGAGCGGCAAGGGCTTCTTCGACTGGACCGGCTGACCCCCGCCGGCACCTAGGATGGTTCCGTGACTCTTCCGAACGGATCCACCCTTGAACCCGTCACCCTCGCGGGACGGCACGTGGTGCTCGAACCGCTGAGCCCGGACCACCACGACGGCCTGGTGGAGGCGGTCCGGGACGGCGAGCTGTGGAAACTCTGGTACACCAGCGTCCCCGCCCCGGAGCAGATGGCCGCCGAGATCAGCCGGCGTATGGCCCTCCAGGAACGCGGCTCCATGCTGCCGTTCACCACGCGGCTGATCGATCCGGCCACGGGCGGGCCCGGCAAGGTGATCGGCATGACCACCTACATGAACATCGACGCGGACACGCCCCGGTTGGAGATCGGCTCCACCTGGAACGCGGCCTCGACGCACGGCAGCGGCAGCAACCCGGATTCGAAACTGCTGCTGCTCGCCCACGCCTTCGACACGCTCGGCTGCGCCGCCGTCGAGTTCCGGACCCACTGGCTCAACCACCAGTCCCGCGAAGCCATCACACGCCTGGGCGCCAAGCAGGACGGCGTGCTGCGCAGCCACACCCGCACCAGCGACGGCGCGCTCCGGGACACCGTGGTGTTCTCCATCCTGGAACACGAATGGCCGATGGTCCGCAATGCCCTGGAGTTCCGGCTCGCCACCCGCGGGTAGCGCGCCGGACTCCGACGCCGGACCGGATTACGGGACGCGGGCAGCCTCCAGCGCCGCGGCGTATCCGCCGGAATACCCGGACGCCGTCGGATGGAAGGCATCAAACGGGCTCGGGCTGCAGTTCGCCACCGGATTGCACAGACCTGCCGGAGCAACGATCCACGGGTCCGCAGCACCGATGCCGTGGCCGGTAAACCGCTCCGTGACACTGACGTACCTGACCCGGTTCACCAGCGCCGAGTAGGCGATCGTGGCGTTCAGCGCGTCGGCCGCCGCATTCATCGTCCTCGCGGTTTGCGCCTGTTCCGCGCTGAGCCCGCCGACGGTGAAGAGCCGGGGATACCCGGTCAGCACGATCCTGGCATTCGGCGCCCGCTGCTTGACGACGTCGAGCATGGCCTTGATCTTCCCGGGAAGCTGCCGGAGCTTCACCACCAGGGAGTCGTAAAGTGCCGCCCCGCACGTGGGGGAGGTACCTGGGACGGTGCAGGACACGGTCACCTGGCCGCTGTCGATGTCATTCCCGCCGACAGTCACCGTCACCACTGTCGCCCCCGCCAGCTCCGAGGCATAGAGCCCGGCGACGGCGGCCACATCCGTGGTCTTGGCGCCGAAGCAGCCCAGGTTCCGCACCGCGCCGCGCAGCACGGGATAGGCCGCCAGGGTCTGAAGACATTCCGCCGGGAGCCCGAGCGGCGGCGCGATGTATTGGCCGCCTCCGGTGCCGGCGGCATACGAGTCGCCCAGGGCGAAGTAGACGGGCGGTGGCGGCAGCTGCTTGGCCGGTGCGGCCGTGGCCGGCGCGGCGGTGAAGCCGGCCGCCAGGGCGAGAGCCGCCGCGGCGGCAGCCAGCCGGCCGGTCCAGCGCCTGAATGACACATTGTTCATGATGGAGTCCCCTTGGAGTCGGTGCGGCGGGAGAACCAGCAGGCGCACCGGTCCGGTGGCGGCCAGCGGAACCTCCCGGGAATCCTGCTGGCGGACAGACCGCGCGGCGCGACAGCCGCTCCGCAGCGGTCATTCGGCCACAATACTTTCGGGCATCCGGGCCGGACACAGTGGCCATTACCTGTTTGTGGAGGCAGTGAGCGGCCGGACTACCTTGCCGGGACCCTGTCGGCGCCCCGGACCCTGTGGTTAGCTGGCGGGGTGGATGAACGGGGGAGGTCTCCAGGCTGGGACGGGGCGGTCAACGCCTGGCACGTCGCCGGCAGCGTCTTCCGGATGGGACGCCGGGAGTGGCTCACTGAGGCAGGCTGGCAGCAGGCCTACGCCGCCGGCATCCGCACGGTCATCGATCTCCGCAATGCAGGCGAGCGGCACCGCCGGGACACTGACCCTCCGGTGCGCCCTGACGCCCTGGCCGGGTTCGACGTCGTGCTGGCACCCACCGAAGACCCCGGCAACAGCGAATTCCGGCAGCTCTGCGGCCCCTACCTGAACAATCCTGCCTCCTACGCCGACAACGCCCGGCTGTTCCCGGACCTGTTGGCCGGGGTCTTCAAGGCGGTCGCGGCGGCGCGCGGCGGCGTGGTGATCCACTGCTCGGCCGGGCGGGACCGCAGCGGGATGATCGCAGCGATGCTTCAGGACCTGGCCGGGCACGGGGAGGACGAGATCATCCGCGGATACCAGCGCTCGATGCGCGGGATCAACGAGCACCACCTGCGGGCGGCAACCCAGCATCCGCACGAACGGTACCTGCCCGATGAGACGCTGGCACCCCTGCTCCAGGTGCGCGGTGAGAGCCTGGCGCAGTTCCTCCGCACGCTGAAGACCGAGGCGTTCCTGCGCCGCAACGGTGTGACTGACCTGGAGCTCGCGGCCATCCTGGCCAAACTGGGACGATAGGGTAACCAGGTGATGACTCCGAAGATCCAGCTGGCCCTGCGGGCAGTATCCGCCGCGGCCCTGGCCCTCACCTGCTCGTTCTCCACTGTGCCGGCGCTCGCCGACGCGGAGTCCGGGCCTGCGACGCCCCCCACTGCCGCCGCGGAACCCCCGGCTTCGAAGGCGCCTGCCGCGCCCGGCGTTTCTGCAGTGCCCGGCGCGAGCGACGCCGGACTTGCGGAGGCTGTCCGCCGGGACCTCGGCTTGACACTTAGTGAATTCAACGCGGCAGGGGAATTGGCGAGCCGCGCCGCCGACGCCTTGCCCACCCTGAAGGTCCTCCCGGGCTACGCGGGGATCAGCCTGCGCGAGGGCAGGATCCGGGTCGATGGCGCCGGTCCCGGGCTGCAGTCCCGGGTGGACGAGCTCAACCAGGCCGGCCCGGCAGACTTCGAGCTCGTCGCCGGCGCGGCCGTCCCAGCGGCGTCCGGGACGGTTGCGGCCGCCGAACTGGTCGCATCCAGCACCGAGCAGCTTTTCCAGGCCTACGTCCGCGACGTCGGCACCGCCGGCCTGCAGGCCGTGGCCTACACCGACGGCCGCTTCGTCATCCGCGCCGGGGGAACCAACACCGCCGAAGCAGTCCCGGCCGGCGTGCCCGGCCAGCCGTCCGCACCGCCCGCCCGGGCGGCCGGAAAAGTTTCACCGGCCGACTTTGTGGCCCGCTACACCAACGTGGCGCTGGAACAAGGCTCGCCCATTGCCACCGAAGAGGACGTCTTTGGCGGACAGGGCTACGTCACGGATCTTAATGCCGTCTGCTCTGCAGGATTCGGCGCCTTCGACCCCGCCGGCAAGCCGGTGCTGCTCACAGCTGGCCACTGCGCCCATGACGGCGACGCCAGCACCGCCAGTGTTGAGCCCAGGAGCTCGGCGCCGGCGTCCGGTGCGGAGACGTCCTCGGCACCCCCTTACGCGGGCCTCGGGACCTTCGGGTTCAGCCAGTTCGGCGGTCCGCGGAACTCCTGGATCACCGGCGCGGAGAGCAGCCCCGGCAATGTCGGCACGGACATCGCCGTCGTCGAGTCCCTCCGGAAGAGCGTGGATGTCCAGGCCGCCGCCACGGTGTGGGGCCCCGGCTCCGCTGCCAACCCCGGCCCCACGGCCGTGAAAATCGTCGGCGCCGTGTCCCCGTTCCAGGGCCAGCAGGTGTGCCGCTCCGGGCGGACCACCGGCTGGTCCTGCGGCACCGTGCAGGAACTCGGCATCTACGTGGTGGGCGGTACCACTGCCGACCCCGCCGACCTCCGGGCCTTCCGCGGGTTCCTGTCCAAGGACGTCCAGTCCAGCGGCGGCGACTCGGGCGGCCCGTGGATCAGCGGCAACTTTGCGGTGGGGACGCACTCCGCCGGTGACGGTGCGGGAGCCACCGAAAACTTTGCCATTGCCACCACACTGGAGGACTCCCTGACCCGGATCCCCGGCGGTGTACAGCTTCAGCTCTTCCTGAACCGGCCCGAACTGGTGGCACCCGCGGCCGTGACCGCCGGGCAGCCCGTCACCGGGCGCGTACCGGCTGAACCGGCCTCCGCCGTGGCCGCCAATTCGAAAGTCCGCATCACGTTCGCCGGTGAAGCTGCTGAACCGCCCCTCGAGGTCCCGGTGGACGCCGCCGGGAGCTGGTCCTTCCCGGCGCCGTCGACCGCCGGGCAGTTCCGGTTTTCGGCCGAGACCGTAAACGGCTTCAGCCGCTCAGGCGCCGCATCCCTCACGGTCAACGTCACGGACCTGCACGCGCCGGTCATCACCAGCCCGGCGGAGGCGGCTGCCCTGAAGGCGGTGGACCGCATCGAGGGTACCGGGACGCCCGGACTGACGGTCCAGCTGTCCGGCGACGCCGCCGGAACGGGCACGGTGTCCGCAGATGGCCGGTGGAGCATCGCGCCGACCGGCAAGCCGGAGTACGGCCAGCTCACGGTTACGGCCGTGCAGACGTCCCCGCGGCAGGCAGACAGCCCCGCCGCGCGCCGCAGTTTCACCGTCACGCCCGCAGCTCCAACCGTCTCCGTCAGCGACGGCGTGCAGTTCGGCCTGGAGTCCCTGCCGCGGTCCATCTCCGGAACAGCCGTTGACGGCGCCACTGTGACCGTCACGATCGACGGAACGACTGCGGGCTCCGCCACAGCCGACGGCGGCCGCTGGAGCGTACCGTTCCCGGCCGGCCTGGCCCCAGGGCAGCACACCTTGTCCGCCCACCAGTCGGTCGACGCGGTGGCATCCGGCGCAGCCGTACGGACCTTCAGCATCACAGCGCCGCCTGCGCCCGTGGTTGAGGCAACACCGACCCCTGCAGCCGTGCTTCCCGCGGCCACCCCGGGCACGTCCGGCACGACCGGCACGTTCGGCACGCCGGGGCCCTCCGGCCAGCTGGCCAACACCGGGGCGGGCTCACTCCTGACAACGGCAGGCCTGGCGGCCGGTTCGCTTCTGCTGGGCAGCGCGCTCCTCATCCTGGGCCGGCGCCGGCGGACAGCCGCAGCGCCGCAGGGCTAAAGCCCAGCGGCGGTCGCCGGGAGCCTGCCCGGTCAGCCCTTGCGGTCCAGCAGCAGGTTGGTAATCCGCAGGGTACACAGCCGCTGGCCGGCCGCGTTGGTGATCACTACCTCGTGCGTGGTCACCGTCCCGCCGAGATGGATGGGCGTGGCCGTGATCGTGATGAGCCCCTCGCGGGCCGATCTGTGGTGCGTCGCCGAGACGTCCACACCCACCGCCGTCTTCCCGAGCGTGCTGGCGTGAATGACGGCTGCCCACGAGCCCACGGCTTCACCGACGGCCAGCGAGGCGCCGCCGTGCAGGAGGCCGAAGGACTGCCGGTTTCCTTCCACCGGCATGGTCGCAACGACGCGCTCGACGGATTCCTCGACGATTTTCACGCCCATCTTCTCGTCCAGTTCGCCGAGCGTGATTTTCCAAAGCTCGGCATTCCGGGGCTCGGGCGTCATGGGTTCTCCTCTGTGGGCGGGATGGTTCAGGCCGGTCCGTGCCGCCGCACCTAGTGTGCGGCAGGCCTCATTCATGTACTGTAGACATATTACCGAACGGACGGTCAGTAATGCACTGGCCGTGTTGATCTTGCCCCGCGTTGGAAGGACCCGTCAACGATGACCACCACTGCAACTGCTCCGGAATCCACAGTAGACACTGTCGAGATCGTTCCCAGCTTCATCAGGGGCTCCTGGTGGACC
>JBKKDK010000169.1:0-10235 GCA_046708245.1 Arthrobacter sp. | reverse complement strand
AAGCTAAGACCCACAGCGCCGATGGTACTGCACCCGGGAGGGTGTGGGAGAGTAGGTCACCGCCGGAACACCATTAAACGGTCGAGAGCCTCCAGACACCAGTCCGGAGGCTCTCCCGCATTTAAGCAGCAAAACATTTTCAGGCCGGTGCATCCAAGCCCGCCCTCCGCCCGGTAGTAGGTGGTGTCAGCACACACCGCCCGCACGCGGGCCTCGATGAGGAGCTTGAAATGCGTAAATCACTCTCTGCAGCCGCCGGAGTCCTGACCCTTCTGGCCGGCGTCGCCGTGGCAGGTCCCGCCCAAGCCGGCGACAGGCACAGCGACACAGCGACATTGTCCGTATTGCACGGGGTCCCCGGTCTCACCGTGGACGTTTGGGTCGACGGCAAGCTAGCGCTGGACAACTTCACGCCGGGCACGCTGGCGGGTCCGCTGGACGTCCCGGACGGGCACCACAAAATCGCGATCACGGGTGCGGACGCCACCAGCGCCGACAACCCGGTGATCGGCCCGGTCAGGGTGGACCTGGAAGATGGCCGGAACTACACGGCCGTGGCCCACCTCAAAGCAGACGGCACCCCGACGGCGACCCTGTTCCGCAACAGCATTTCGCCGAGCCCGGACGGAAAGGGCAAACTGACGGTCCGGCACGTCGCCGCCGCGCCGGCCGTCGACCTCCTGGCCGGCGGCAAGGCCGTCATCAAGGGCCTAACTAACTCCCATCAGAAGAAGCTCGTCCTCAAGGCAGGAACGGTCTCGGCTTCGGTAGCACCAGCGCGAAGCACCAAGCCGGTGATCGGGCCCGCCGATGTCCCGGTCACTGAGGGGAAGAACACCATTGTCTATGCCTGGGGCAGCCTCGCCGACAACAACCTTGGCGTCGCGGTCCAGGTGGTGGACCTCCGGCCTGGCAACAAGCACGACGACTGAGCTGGGTGCACGTTTCGAGGACCCTGATTACGTGAGTGGCGGGGCCGCGGTGCTAGCCGCCCCCCAGCCCTCCCTGGCCCTTGTTCCGCCGTTGCGGCTCTTTGCGTGGCGCGGCATAATGACCTTTGACAGGGCTCGCTGCGGCTCTAAGGAGCACCCGATGGAGGCTGCCGCGCACGGTTGGGATATGGCCCTCGATCGTGCGTTCGCCAAAGGTGAGGAAAATGCCCTCGCTGAGGCGTATCGGAGGATGAGCCCCCTGGTCTACACGCTGGCATTGAGATCCTTGGGGGAACGTTCGGCCGCCGATGACGTGACCCAGGAGGTTTTTATCCGGGCGTGGAAGTTTCGGACAAGCTACCGCCCAGAGGCAGCCAGGCTGCCCGCCTGGCTGGTCGGAATTACCAGGAATGCGATCAACGATGCGCTGTCCGCACGCTCACGGCAACGCGATCTTGAGCAGTCAGCCCTGCAACTCGTCAGTGACCCGGCTGCGGACGTCGAAGTCAAAGGTGTCGAGGCCGTTGCGGACAGGATCACGCTGGAAGATGAACTTGAGCGGCTGGGTGATCCACAGCGGGCCATCATGCGGCTGGCGTTTTACGAGGACATGACCCACGATCAGATCTCATCGCGCCTGCAGCTGCCGCTTGGAACGGTCAAGAGCCATATCCGGCGTAGCCTTACCCGGCTAAGGGCCCGCCTGGAGGTGGAGCATGGCACATCTTGACGACGAACAGCTCAGCCTGCTGGCGCTTGGCGAGGACCTCGGCGAGGACGCGGCCCTGCATGTGGCCGACTGTCAGGAGTGCGCCGGGACCCTGAAGTCCTACCAGCGCACCGTGCTTGTTGCCACAACTGACCCCAGTAACGTGCCCCTCGAGGAACCGGGCAGCCACAACTGGGATGCCATCCACGCCGCGCTCAAACTCTCACCGTCCCTGGCGGCGGATCCGTTGAGCGTTCCGGACGACGCCGGGCCCGCAAACCCGGCCCCCTTGCGCCCCGGCACAAGGGAGCTCAACGCACGGCGCGGACTGTGGATGCTGGGTATTGCTGCGGGTACCGCGGCGGGAATAGTCGTTGGGGCCTGGACGGCGGCCAGCATCCTCGGCCCGGCCGGACCTCCGGTCACCGCCCCCAGCACTTCGACGCCGACGCCGTCAGAACCACCAGCCGTCTTGCTGGCTGAGGCGTCCCTGCAGCCGTTGGCTTCCCACTCGGCAAGCGGAGACGCCGTCGTGGAGCGGCTGGCCGACGGTTCCCGGCAGCTGGTGATCCGACTGCCGGATGAGGCTTTGCCCGGCTTCCGGGAGGTCTGGGTAGGTTCGTCGGACCTGTCCAGGATGGTCAGTCTTGGTGTTTTGGGTAATCAGTCCGGCGCATTCGTGCTTCCGAGCGGGCTGGATCTGGCCCAATATCCGGTCGTTGATATTTCCCATGAGCCCTATGACGGGGATCCCGCACACTCCGCGGACAGCATTGCGAGAGGAGTGCTGACCCTGCAGGGGTGACGACGGCGGTGACGGGCCGCGCGTCGTCGTCGGAGCGTTGCGGCGGCATTCTGTGACACTGGCCACCGGGAGGGCCCGAAGGGTTGTCGCCGTTAGCCGGTGTCCGGGTACTCGCCTAGAATTGGATGAGATGTACGGACTTCGAAGCGCTTGATTTCGGGTTGCGTAGCGAACGAAACACGGAAACAGAGCGGCTGCGATTGCGCCAGTGGTCAGCTCATAACAGGAGGAATCCAGCATGGCTGAGCACAACGACGACAACCGCGGCGGCAAAGACCGCGGCAACTTCGGCGGGGGCCGGAACACGGGCGGCGGCGGTTTCCGGGGAACCAACAATTCCGGTGGTGACCCGCGCGGTTTCCGCGCCAGGGAGGACCGCGGGGCCGAGGGCTCGCGTCCGCCGTTCAGCGGTGGAGACCGTGACCGTAAGCCCTACGGCGACCGTCCGGCCCGTGACGGTGACCGTAAGCCGTTCAGCGGCGGCGGAGACCGCAAGCCGTTTGGCGATCGTGCTCCGCGTGAAGGTGGCGGGGAGCGCCGCAGCTTCGGTGCCGGCGACCGTGACCGCAAGCCGTTCAGCGGCGGTGGGGACCGTAAGCCGTACGGCGACCGTAAGCCGTTCAGCGGTGGTGGCGACCGTGACAGCAAGCCGTTTGGCGATCGTGCTCCGCGTGAAGGTGGCGGGGAGCGCCGCAGCTTCGGTGCCGGCGACCGTGACCGCAAGCCGTTCAGCGGCGGCGGGGACCGTAAGCCGTATGGTGACCGTCCGGCCCGTGACGGCGTCCGTAAGCCCTTCAGCGGTGGTGGCGACCGCGACCGTAGGCCGTTTGGTGACCGTGCCCCGCGCGAAGGCGGCGGGGAGCGCCGCAGTTTCGGCGGCGGAGACCGCGACCGCAAGCCGTTCAGCGGAGGAGACAACCGGAAGCCCTTTGGCAGCCGTGACGACCGCCCGGCGCGGAGCTTTGACCGTGACGACCGCCCGGCGCGGAGCTTTGACCGCGGCGACTCCGGTCCGCGCCAGTTTGGACGCGACCGCGCCGAGGACCGCCCGGTCCGCGTCCCCAACGCCCGCGACCTGCGCAGCGCCAACCGCCCCGACCGTGAGCGGTCACCCCAGATCGACGACGACGTCACGGGCAAGGAACTGGACCGGGCCACCCAGCACCAGATCAAGACCCTGGAAGACAACAGCGCCGAGTGGGTGGCCCGCCACCTGGTCATGGCAGGACGGCTCATCGACGAAGAGCCCGAGCTTGCCTTCCAGCACGCCCTCGCAGCGAGCCGGCGCGGTGGCCGCCTCGCTGCCGTCCGCGAAGCTGTCGGCCTGACGGCCTACGCCGCCGGCCACTATGGCGAGGCCCTGCGCGAATTCCGCACCTACCGGCGGATCAGCGGCTCCAACACGCACCTGCCGGTTATGGCCGACTGCGAACGCGGCCTCGGCCGCCCGGACCGCGCCCTCGACATGGCCCGCTCGGACGAAGCCAAGGACCTGGACGCGCCCGGCAAGGCAGAACTGGCAATCGTGGCCGCCGGTGCCCGCGCCGACCTGGGGCAGTTCGACGCAGCGGTCTCGGAACTCGAGATCGCCCAGCTGGACATCAACCGGGCGTTTTCCTACAGCCCGCGCCTCTTCCGCGCTTATGCCGACGCCCTGACGGCAGCCGGCCGCGCGCCCGAAGCCGAGAAGTGGAACCGCCAGGCCGTCGTTGCGGAGAACGCCCTCGGCCTCGGCGTTGACGAGGAACCGGACATCATCGACCTCGGCTGGGATGAGGAAGAAGAAGCCCGTGAGGAAGCCCGCCAGCGCCGGATCCTTGCAGAACAGTCGGCGCAGACGTCGGCCGCAGCCGGGCAGCCTGCCCCCCGGGCCACGACGGCTGCAGCGGCTGCCGGGCTCGCCGAATCGCCCGAAGCGGAGGCCGGCGCCAACGCGCTGGAGGTAGGTTCCGACGACTCGGAGTCCGACTACTTCGAGTCCGACGACGCCGAGTCCGACGAGGACTCCGTGGAGAAGGACGCCCTGGACCGTTCGGAGCTCCTGGGCGACGACGAATCCGTGCACACCGGGCACACCGGAGACCACGACATCGACGCCGACCACGCTGCCGGTACCGGCCAGCCCGAACGCACCGAGGACTAGACCCTGATGACCGACAAGGATCTGATCTCCACATTCGACGCGCTGCTCGCTGACCTGGACGGTGTGGTCTACGCCGGCCCCCACGCCATCCCCGGAGCTGTTGAGTCGCTTCGCAAGCTGGCCGAAATCGGCGTCGGACTGGGCTACGTCACCAACAACGCGTCCCGGACGCCGGCCCAGGTGGCCCAGCACCTGCGCGATCTTGGGGCACCGGCGGAAGACGAGCAGGTGGTCAGTTCCTCGCAGGCCGCTGGCGAACTGCTTGCGTCGCTGCTGCCTGCCGGCGCCCGCGTGCTGATCACAGGCGGCGATGCCCTGGCCCGCGAAATTGAACTCGTAGGGCTGGTCCCGGTCCGGAGCGGGGCGGAAGAACCTGTGGCAGTCGTGCAGGGATTCCACCCTGACGTCAGCTGGAAGGAGCTCGCGGAGGCCTCGTATGTTGTGGCCGGCGGCGCCCTGTGGGTGGCCACCAACACGGACATGTCCATTCCCCAGGCCCGCGGGATCGCCCCGGGTAACGGCTCACTCGTCGCGGCAGTGGCCGCGGCAACCGGCCAGCGTCCGCTCGTCGCAGGCAAGCCCGAGGCGCCGCTGTTCCAGGCGGCTGCCAAGCGGCTGGCCGCCGACCGGCCGCTCGTGGTGGGCGACCGGCTCGACACGGACATCCTAGGCGGCAACAACGCCGGGTTCGCCACGGTGGCCGTGCTGACCGGCGTCGACACCCGCGAAACCATCCTCGCCGCACGCACCCTGGAACGTCCCAGGTTCCTTATCAACGACCTCACGGACCTCTACCGGCCCTACCCTGCCGTGGAGCACGACGCCGGCCGGTACCGCTGCGGCGCCGCCTCCGCCGTCGCGGACGGGCAAAGCGTCCGGATCAGCGGAGATCCCGGCGATCTCGACGCCTGGCGTGCCGCCTGCGCCGCGTGGTGGGCCGCCAACCCGGAAACCGCAACCGCACTGGCGCCCGCGATCGAATGGCTGGATCACTAGAGTGGACGCATGACCGAGCTGAACCCTGACCCTGAGCCAACTGAAACACGGGTGGCCTGGCCCGCCCCACCGGGCGGGGAGAGCGCCGCCGATGCGGACGTGGTCGCCCTGCTGGGCCGGCTCGGCACACTGCCCGGGCTGCCGGTGCCGGCTCATGCCGACGTCTACGCGGCCCTGCATGACGAGCTGATGGAGGCGCTTAACGAAGACGTGACAGGACACGGCACTGCGGCGGGGGACGCCGCATCATGAGCAGGCTTGACCAGGCCCTCGTCGGCCGCGGGCTGGCGAGGTCCCGCACCCATGCCGCACGGCTTATTGCCGAGGGCAAAGTCAGCTCCGGCGGGGAAGTGCTGGCCAAGGCCTCCCTCCAGGTAGCCGACGACACCCGCTTGGACGTGGCGGCCACGGACGAGGACAACTACGTCAGCCGCGCCGCACACAAACTGGCCGGCGCGCTGGACGCGTTCCCCGCCGTCGAGGTCCGCGGCAAGCGCTGCCTCGACGCCGGCGCCTCCACGGGCGGATTCACCGAGGTGCTGCTGCGCCGCGGCGCGGAGCATGTGGTGGCGGTCGACGTCGGCCACGACCAGCTGGTCCCGCAGATCCGGAACGACCAGCGGGTCTCCGTCCACGAGGGACTCAACGTCCGGTACATGACGCCGGCCGAAATCGGCGGACGCGTTTGGCTGACGGTGGCGGACCTCTCCTTCATCTCGCTGACCCTGGTGGTCGCGTCCCTGGCCGCCTGCACCGAACCCGGCGGGGACCTCGTCCTGATGGTGAAGCCGCAGTTCGAGATCGGCAAGGACCGGCTGGGCCGCACCGGCGTGGTGACCTCGGAGCGGGAACGCCGCCTCGCGGTGGGCAAGGTTGCCGCCGCCGCCATGGACGCGGGCCTGGACCTGCACGGCCTGGCCAGCAGCCCGCTGCCCGGACAGGACGGAAACGTCGAATACTTCCTGTGGATTAGACGCGGGATCCGGACAGACCTGCCTAAGATCGAGGAGCGGGACGCAGCCGTTGCTGCGTTACTGGGAACGATCTGGCCAAACCAGCAGCACTAGAAGGCGGAACCCGATGAGCAGGCGTGTCCTCATCCTTGCCCACACCGGCCGCGAGGAATCGCTCAAGGCTGCGTGGGAAGCGTGTGCCCAGCTCCACGCTTCCGGCATTGTCCCGGTGATGCAGAAGTCCGAACTGGCCGACATGGTCCGGTTCTACGGCCGCCTGGACCACCCCGTCGAGGTCCTGCACGACCACGTGCTGCTGCCCGACGTCGAACTCGTTATGGTCCTCGGCGGAGACGGCACGATCCTGCGCGCCGCGGAACTGGTCCGCGAGGTGGACGTGCCGCTGCTGGGCGTGAACCTCGGGCACGTCGGATTCCTGGCCGAAAGCGAGCGGGCCGACCTCGCCCAGACGGTCGAATGGATCGCCAGCCGGGAATACACCGTGGAAGAGCGGATGACCATCGACGTGCAGGTCTGGGTCCGCGGGCAGAAAATCTGGCACACCTGGGCCCTCAACGAGGCGGCCATCGAAAAAGGCAACCGGGAACGTATGCTCGAAGTGGTCACCGAAGTCGACGAACGCCCGCTGACCTCGTTCGGCTGCGACGGCGTCGTCCTGGCGACGCCCACCGGTTCCACCGCCTACGCCTTCTCCGCCGGCGGGCCCGTGGTGTGGCCGGAGGTCGAGGCCCTCCTGATCGTCCCGATCAGCGCCCACGCGCTCTTCGCCAAGCCATTGGTGGTGTCCCCCCGCTCACGGCTCGCCGTGGAGATCCTCAACCGGACCGACGCCCAGGGCGTGCTCTGGTGCGATGGCCGCCGCTCGGTGGACCTGCCGCCCGGCGCCCGCGTGGAAGTCACCCGCTCGCCCAATCCCGTGCGGCTGGCCCGCACCCACCAGACGCCGTTCTCCGGACGGCTGGTGCGCAAATTCGAGCTCCCCATCCAGGGCTGGCGCGGCCCCATGCCGCAGGCCGCCACCATCCACACCGGGCCGGTGCCGGTCATCCGCACCCCGAGACCCATGCCCCCGTTGCCAACTCCGCCGCAGGCCGGGCCACCGTACGCCCGGCCCGGCGAAACCACTGAACCCCCGACTGCGAAGTGACCCATGCTTGAAGAACTGAGAATCCGCGACCTCGGCGTCATCACCGACGCGACGCTGCCCCTCGGCCCGGGACTAAGCGTCGTGACCGGTGAAACCGGCGCCGGCAAGACCATGGTGGTGACCGCCGTCGGGCTGCTGCTGGGCGCCAGGTCCGACTCCGGCGCCGTCCGCAGCGGCGCCAAGAGCGCCTCCGCCGAGGCGATTGTGAAACTCGACGCCGGCCACGCCGCCGTGACCCGGGCCCGCGAGGCGGGGGCGGACGTTGAGGAGTTCGACGGCGGCGCCGAGCTGCTGCTGGCCCGCAGCGTCGGCGCCGACGGCCGGAGCCGGGCCTACCTCGGCGGCCGGGCCGCGCCCGTCGGGGTCCTGGCCGAGATCGGCGAAACCCTTGTGGTGGTCCACGGCCAGTCCGAACAGATCCGGCTCAAAAGCCCGGTGGCGCAGCGCGGCGCCCTGGACAAATTCGCGGGGGAGAGCTTCGCCGGAAGCCTCTCGGCCTATCAGGACCTGCACGGGCACTGGAAGGCGATCCAGGCCGAACTGGACTCGCTCCGCAGCGCCGCCCGGGAACGCCTGCGTGAGGCCGAATCGCTGGAGGCAGCCCTCGCCGAGATCGACGCCGTGGACCCGGCTCCCGGCGAAGACGACGCGCTCAAGGCCGAGGCCGTCAAGCTCGCCAACGTCGAGGAACTCCGGATCGCGGCAACCACGGCACACCAGGCACTCATCGCGGAGGACTTCGGCGAGGGCAGCGACGCCACAGCCCTGGTCGACGCCGCCAAGCGCACGCTGGAACATGTGGCTGAACACGACGAGGAGTTGGGGTCCGCGGCGGCACGGCTGGCCGAGGTCGGCTTCCTGCTGAACGACATCGCCACCGAGCTGGCCAGCTACCAGGCGTCGCTCGACACGGAAGGCCCGGAACGGCTCGCCGAAATCGAGGACCGGCGGGCCGCCCTGGCGAAACTCGTTCGCAAGTACGCGCCGAGCATTGACGAGGTGCTGGTGTGGGCCGGGGAAGCCCGGACCCGGTACGAGGAGCTGCAGGACGACTCCACCCGGATTGAAGCCCTGGACGCGGACGTCACCCGCACCGAGGGCGAGCTCCGGAAGCAGGCGGCCGCCATCAGCAAGGCCCGCCGGAAAGCGGCCAAGGAACTCTCCGCCCGGGTCAGCGCCGAACTGAAAGCGCTGGCCATGGCCGACGCCACCCTCGTCATCAACGTCGACCCGGGGGAGCAGCTGGGCCCGTTCGGCGCCGACGAAATCTCGTTCCTGCTCCAGCCGCACTCCGGGGCACCCGCCCGCCCCCTGGGCAAGGGCGCCTCCGGCGGCGAGCTTTCCCGGGTGATGCTCGCCATCGAGGTGGTGCTCGCCGCGGTGGACCCGGTCCCGACCTTCGTCTTCGACGTGGTCGACGCCGGCGTCGGAGGCCGCGCCGCCGTCGAAATCGGCCGGCGGCTGGCCATGCTGGCCCGGCACGTCCAGGTCCTCGTCGTCACGCACCTGCCGCAGGTGGCAGCGTTCGCCGACCAGCACATCAGGGTTACCAAGACCTCCGTGCGGGGCGCCGACGGCGCGACGGCGACCGGCTTCACCTCCAGCGACGTGCAGCTGCTCGATGCCGCCGAACGCGTGCGCGAGCTGGCCCGGATGCTGGCCGGCCAGGAGGACTCCGAATCCGCCCAGGCCCATGCCCAGGAGCTGCTGGACGACGCCAGGCTCCTGCCGCAGCAGGCATAAGCGGCTGGGATGACAATCACAGCCGCATCCTCCAAACAGACCCTTTGAAGACCGAATTGATGATAGGCTCGAATTCCGTGGTGCAGCGATCAAATTCCCGTGTAAATTCCCGGTTCCCGGGCTCGTCCAAGACGACCAAACACATCTTCGTCACCGGTGGTGTGGCGTCCTCGCTCGGCAAAGGACTGACGGCTTCGAGCCTCGGTCACCTGCTGCGGGCACGCGGTTTGTCTGTAACTATGCAAAAGCTCGATCCCTATCTGAATGTGGATCCGGGCACGATGAACCCCTTCCAGCACGGCGAAGTCTTCGTTACTGACGACGGCGCCGAAACGGACCTCGACGTCGGCCACTACGAGCGCTTCCTCGATGAGAACCTCGAAGGCTCGGCCAACGTCACCACCGGCCAGGTGTACTCCACCGTCATCGCCAAGGAACGCCGCGGCGAGTACCTCGGTGACACCGTCCAGGTCATCCCGCACATCACCGATGAGATCAAGCGCCGGATGCGCCTGCCCGCCGAGGGCAAGAACGCCCCCGACGTCATCATCACCGAGATCGGCGGAACCGTGGGCGACATCGAGTCGCAGCCGTTCCTCGAATCCGCCCGCCAGGTCCGCCAGGACATCGGCCGCGGAAATGTCTTTTTCCTCCACGTGTCCCTCGTGCCGTACATCGGCCCGTCGCAGGAACTGAAGACCAAGCCGACGCAGCACTCCGTTGCCGCGCTGCGCTCCATCGGCATCCAGCCCGAGGCGATCGTGATCCGTTCGGACCGCGAAGTCC
>JBKKDK010000168.1:0-12191 GCA_046708245.1 Arthrobacter sp. | reverse complement strand
CAGCGGGACGCCGCGGCGTCCCGCTGCCTCGATCGCGACGTCGATGGCAGCTTCAGCGCCGGCGCGCTTGCCGACGGCGAGGGTCAGCCGGGTGACGGCATCCGTGCGGCGGTAGCCGCGCGGGGCCAGGGCCACCGGCACCGGCGAGGCATGGAGCAGGGCGTTGGCCACGCTGCCGACGCTGTACCGCTTGAACAGGCCGTTGCTCGCCGCACCCACCACAATCAGTCCGGCATCGAATTCGACTGCCGCGTCGATCAGGCCAGCGGCGAACGACTCCGCCTGGCGGACGTGGAACTTCGCTTCCAGGCCCTCGGGAACGAGGGCCAGGCCTGCGCGCTCGGCGCTCAGCACTTCCTGTTCGGCCGCACTGACCCGGTTCCCCTGCGGATTCAGTGCCCCGTAGGGAGCCCGGCGGTCCACCACAAAGACCAGGTCCAGGTGCGCCCCTTGGGCGCGTGCCATGGCCGAAGCCAGGGCGACGGCGTCGGCGCCGCGTTCGTTGGGTGTATAGCCAACTACGTATCGCATGTATTGACCCCTTATGGGTTAGTGGCAGAGGCCAGCCGTGCTCCGGGGTTCCGGGCGACGTCGGCCGGACTGCGTTCCTGCAGTGGTAGGAACGACTCTAGCCCAGCGGCGCACGGAATTGTCCGGGATTGCCGGTGACTTTCGGCCCTGAGCAGGGGATTCTTCCCTGACTACGCTGGGGACGGTCGAGGGGAGGCACCATGGGCGCAGCCTGGAGGCGCAAAACCAGTGCGCGGAACAGCTCGCCGGCGAACGCCCGCTCAGCCTCGACGCCATCCGGGCCGCGGCCGGCGCAGACGACCCCCAAGTAACGGATGTCCTTGGATCGGCCGCAGACGTACTCGGACGGGCCCTCGCGGCGACCATCACCACAATCAATCCGGACCGCCTGGTGCTCGGCGGAAAAATCGGCTCCCCGACCGGCCTGGTTGATCAGGTGCGGACCAGGATCCTGGCCGACGTCGTCGACCGCATTGCCGACGGCCTCAGCGTGGAACAGCGAGACCCTGGCGACCAAACCGCTTTCCGGGGGCTGGCGACGCTCGTCATGCGCAAGGTCTTCGCGCCAGCAACAATTGACGGCGCTGTCACTGACTTCCTGGCCTCCTGACCGGCGCTCGGAACGGACAGCAGAAGAGCCGCGGACCCAGTTGGTCCGCGGCCCTTCTTTGCGTTGGGCGTGCCGGTTAGGCGTTGGCCTTGATCGCCGCGGCCAGGACCTCGAGGCCATCCAGCAGCAGCTCGTCGCTGATCACCAGTGGCGGGAGCAGCCGGATGACGTTGCCGTAGGTGCCGCAGGTGAGGATGATGACACCCTGCTTGAGGCAGTAGGCGGCGACAGCCTTGGTCAGCTCCGGGTTCGGTTCCTTGGAACCGGCCTGGACCAGTTCGACGGCCAGCATGGCACCGCGGCCACGGACGTCGCCGATCACGGAAAATTCGCTTGCGAGTTCCCGCAGTTTGCCGAGGGCGATCTCCTCGATGTGCCGGGCGCGGCCGTTGAGGTCGTACTGCTCCATCGAGCCGATCGAGGCCAGCGCGGCGGCACACGCGACCGGGTTGCCGCCGTAGGTCCCGCCGAGGCCGCCCGGGTGGACGGCGTCGAGGAGGTCGGCGCGGCCGGTGATCGCGGACAGCGGCATGCCCCCGGCGATGCCCTTGGCCATCGTGATGATGTCCGGGACGACGCCTTCGTGGTTCACCGCGAACCACTCGCCGGTGCGGCAGAAGCCGGACTGGACCTCATCGGCGATGAAGACGATGCCCTTGTCCTTGGCCCAGGCCGCCAGCGCGGGAAGGAAACCCTCGGCGGGGACAATGAAGCCGCCCTCGCCCTGGATGGGTTCGATGATGATCGCGGCCACCTGCTCGCCGCCGATCTGCTTTTCGATCATGGTGATGGCGCGCTTGGCGGCCTCGGCACCGGTGATCGCAGGGTTTTCCTCGCGGTACGGGTAGCTCATCGGCATCCGGTAGACCTCGGGCGCGAACGGGCCGAAGTTGGTCTTGTAGGGCATGGCCTTGGCGGTCAGGGCCATGGTCAGGTTGGTGCGGCCGTGGTAGGCGTGGTCGAAGGCGACGACGGCGTCCCGGCCGGTGGCCAGGCGGGCGACCTTGACGGCGTTCTCGACTGCCTCGGCACCGGAGTTGAACAGGACCGTGCGCTTCTCGTGCTCGCCCGGGGTGAGGCGGTTCAGCTGCTCGGCGACGGCGACGTAGCCCTCGTACGGCGTGACCATAAAGCAGGTGTGGGTGAAGTGCTCCACGGCCTCTTTGACGGCGCCGACGACGGCGGGGTCTGAGGCCCCGACGCTCGTCACGGCGATGCCCGAGCCGAGGTCGATGAAGGAGTTGCCGTCGACGTCGTGGATGATGCCGCCGTCGGCGTCGGCGACGAAGACCGGGACGCTCGAGGCGACGCCGGCGGCGACGACGGCCTTGCGGCGCTCAGTCAGGGCAAGGGACTTGGGGCCCGGGAAATCGGCCTGGACGCGGCGTTTCTGCTCAAGACGGTAGGTGATGTCATTTGCGGTGGTGGTCATGGGGAAGCCTTTCTATGCGTACAAGTGGTGCGGCGTGATGCGTAGGGTCAGGCGTCCAGCGCGCTCATGACGTGCTTGATGCGGGTGTAGTCCTCGACCCCGTACATGGACAGGTCCTTGCCGTAGCCGGACTGCTTGAATCCGCCGTGCGGCATTTCCGCTGTCAGCAGGATGTGCGTGTTGATCCACACCGCGCCGAAGTCCAGGTCGCGGCTGACGCGCATGGCCGTGCCGTGGTCGGTGGTCCAGACGCTGGATGCCAGGGCGTACTCGACGTCGTTGGCCAGTTCCACGGCCTCGGCCTCGGTGCTGAACTTCTGCACCGTGATGACCGGCCCGAAGGTTTCCTTCTGGACGATGTCGTCGCTCTGCTTGGCACCGGTGACGATGGTGGGCTCGAAGAAGAAGCCCTTCTCACCCGCGCGGTGGCCGCCGGTCTCGATCTTGCAGTTGGCCGGCAGGTGCTCGATCACCGAGGTCACCGCATTGAAGTGGTTGACGTTGTTGAGCGGGCCGAAATAGTTGTCCTCGTCGTTCTGCGAGCCGGTGTGCAGGGTCTTGGTGTGCTCCACCAGGGCTGCCACGACGTCGTCGTGCACCTCGTCCTGGACCAGGACGCGGGTGATCGCGGTGCAGTCCTGGCCGGCGTTGAAGAACGCGAATTCGGCGATGGCGTTGGCGCTCTTCTTGACGTCCGCGTCCTTGAAGACGATCGCGGGTGCCTTGCCGCCAAGCTCCAGGTGGGCGCGTTTGAGGCCCTTCGCGGCGCCTGAGGCGACGGCGATGCCGGCCCGGACGGAACCGGTGATGGAGACCAGCCCGGGGACCTTGTGCTCGACCATCATGGCGCCGGTTTCGCCGGTTCCGAGGACCACGTTCAGCACACCGGCGGGGAAGATCTCCCCGGCGAGGCGGGCCAGGACCAGGGTGGATTCCGGGGTGGTGTCCGAGGGCTTGAGGACCACGGTGTTGCCGGCGGCCAGGGCCGGGCCGATTTTCCAGATGGCCATCAGGAACGGGTAGTTCCAGGGCGCCACCTGTGCGACGACGCCGATCGGTTCGCGCCGGACGTAGGAGGTGTGGCCCTCGAAGTATTCTCCGGCGGACTTGCCTTCCATGATGCGGGCGGCGCCGGCAAAGAAGCGCAACTGGTCGGCGCCGGCGGCAACCTCTTCGGAGGCGATCAGGGAGCGGACCTGGCCGGTGTTGCGGTGCTGCGCCTCGACGAGTTCGTCGCTGTTGGCTTCGACGGCGTCGGCGAGCTTGAGCAGCAGGAGCTGGCGCTGGCCCGGCGTCGTGTGCTTCCAGCTCTTGAACGCGTCCTTGGCGGCCGTCATGGCGGCGTCGACGTCGGCCTGCACCGAGACGGGCGACTTGGCCACAACCTCGCCGTCGGTGGGATTGACAATGTCCAGCACCCCGGTTCCGGCGGGGGTGACGAACTCGCCGTTGATGAAGTTCTGCAAGGTTTGAACCACGGTGTACAACCTCTTTCACGCTGAAAAGGACCCAATGAGACTGCTCCGAGCCTATGCCAGCCGCTCGGGGCAGGGAATAGTCACCTGCACACCGTTGCAGCAATGCTTTAGTGCGCTTGACCAGACCCCGGTTATCCTGAAGTCATGGCCATTTCACTCGCCGCCCTGCTGGGGGTGCCGTCCCTCAAGCTCGCCAAGGCAGGCCTCGCGGAAACCACCTCGCACCAGGACATCCTGTGGGTGGCCGTCACGGAGCAGGAGGACCCGCAGCGGTTCCTCAACGGCGGCGAGCTGGTCCTCACCACCGGCATGCGGCTCCGGAGCGCCCCGGACCAGCGCCGCTTCGTCCGGCAGGTCCAGCGGGCCGGCGCCGTGGGGATCGGCTTTGGCATCGGCCTGACGCACGACGCCGTGCCGCCGGCACTGATCGCCGAGGCCAACCGCTGGGGCCTGCCGGTGGTCGAGGTGCCGTACGAGACGCCCTTCATCGCCATCGGCAAGCTGGTGGCCGACGCGCAGTCCGCGGACCACTACTCCAAGCTGGAGCGGCTCATTGCCGGGCACCAGATTCTCGCCCGGGCCCTCCTTACCGGCGGCGGCCTGGCCGAACTCCTGAAGCACCTGGGTTCCATGCTCCGCACCGACGTCGTGCTCACCCAGTTCACCGCGCAGCTGTACAACAGCGTGCCGGGCCATCCCGCCCCGACCGCCGAGGGCTGGGCCTCGTACCCCATTCCCACCGGGCGCCGCGATGCGTGCACGCTCTGGATCAAGCAGCCCTTCGAGGACTCCGGCATTGTGGGCTACGCCCAGAACCTGATCAGCGTCGAGCTCAACAACATGGTCAAACAGCGCCAGTCCCAGCGCGCCCTGGCCGGACAGGTTCTCGAGGACGTGATCCACGGAACCCTGGACCCGAGCGAAGCCACCCGCCGGCTCGCCGGGATCGGCATCAACAGCACCCGCAAGAACGTGGTGCTGCTCGCCGAGTCCGCGGCCCACCACAAGCAGCTGGCCAGCTCCTCCCTGCCGCGGCCGCTGGACAAGGCGGTGAGCGCCGTCGTCGGGAAGGACCTGATTGTGGTGATCCCCGACGACGGCAGCGGCGCCAGCGCGCTGGCCCGCAGCCTCAGCGACCACCTGGCCGAGGCCGGACTGCACGCCACAATCGGTCTTGGCGGGGCCTACACAAAACCCAACGGGCTGCGCTGGAGCTATTTCGAGGCCCGCGACGCGGCCAGCCACGGGCTGCCGGTGAATGAACCCGAGCGCCTCAGCCTGACCTCACTGCTGCTGGCCAGTGAGGATGTCCCGCTGGCGGACATGGCGAACGAGTCGTTGAACCCGCTCCGGAGCTTTGACGCCACGCACGGGGCGGAGCTGTTGGCCACGCTGGAAAGCTACCTGAACAACAACGGGTCGGTCGCCGCCGTCGCCGAGGATCTCACACTGCACCGGAACACCGTCCGCTACCGGCTCGCCCAGATCACCGAGCTCACCGGCTATGACCCGGCCCAGACGGCGGACCGGGTCCAGCTGTGGCTGGCCCTCGCCGTCCAGCGGCTCAGCGCCCGGCACCCGCACTGAGGCCGCGGGCGGTCCCGGGCGGAGATGTTTGCCACATAATTCCGGACTGCAAACATCAAACGTCTAACCTTTAGGTATGGCTAGCAGCACGGCGGCGTCCGCCCTCCCCGAGACAGCACCCTCCCCCGGCACGGCGGGCGGGCG
Source organism: Arthrobacter sp. (assembly GCA_046708245.1). Classification (GTDB taxonomy): domain Bacteria; phylum Actinomycetota; class Actinomycetes; order Actinomycetales; family Micrococcaceae; genus Arthrobacter. Next base: position 6,409 of record JBKKDK010000168.1, on the reverse strand, counting down.
GCAGCGCGGCGTGGTGGTGGCCGGCGTCGTCGCGATCGTGCTGATCGGACTCAACCTGCGGGCAGGGATCACCGGCGCGGCCGCCCTGTTCCACGATCTGCAGGCAGTCCTGGGCTACGGGCCGCTGATCGCAGCCGTCATCCCGTCCATCCCTACGCTTTGTTTCGCGGTGGCCGGGGCCGGGACGTCCTGGCTGACCCGGCTGCTCGGGCTCGAAAAGGCCATTCTGCTGTCCCTTGTGTTGCTGGCCGCAGGGCTGGTGCTGCGCGGCATCCCGTCCACCGGGATGCTCCTGGCCGGCACGGTGTTGGGCATGTCCGGCCTGGCCGTCTGCAACGTGGCCATGCCGTCCTTCATCCGGGTGCACTTCGCGGACCGCACATCCCTTATGACAGCCCTGTACACGGTGACCATGACCACGGGCGCCACCGTCACCGCAGTGCTGATTGTCCCGGTGGCGCAGGCGCTGGGATCGCCGTCCGCGGGCGTCGGGTCCATCGGCTTGATGGCGCTGTGCGCCTGCCTCGGCTTCCTCCCGATTGCGGTGCACGCCCACCGGAACGCGTCCCGGGTCAAGGCCGCCCGGGTGTCCCCCTGGCCCCTGCTCCGCACCCGCACCGGCGCACTGATCACCCTCGGTTTCACCGTCCAGGCGCTCCTGGCCTACGCCGTGCTCAGCTGGTTTCCCTACATGCTGGTGACAATGGGCCTGTCCGCGTCCGAAAGCGGGATCATGTTCGGGCTGATGCAACTCGTCTCCGTTCCCGCCGGCATGGTGCTGGTGGCAATCGGAGCCCGCCCGCGCAGGCTGCGGGCCGCGTTCCTTCTGGCCACCGTGACGATGGCGGCCGGTGTCCTGGCGATGCTGGTCCTGCCGGTCGGCTGGGCGCCCCTGACGGCCGTGCTGCTGGGCTTCGGGCTCGGGATCTTCCCGCTGGTCATGGTGATGATCAGCCGCAGCGGGCGCACCACTGCGGAGACCACGGCGCTGTCCACCGTGGCGCAGTCCGCCGGGTATCTGCTGGCCACCCTCGGCCCCTTCGGCATGGGCCTGCTGCACAGCGCCACCGGTTCCTGGACGCTGCCACTGATCCTGCTGCTGGCTGTGGCCCTCGGCCAGATCGCCGTCGGCCATCTCCTGACGGCCCGCACCACGAGCCCGCAGGCCGCGGAAGGGACCCAGCGATGACCCTCACCGCCGCACACAGGCCACCGCTGGTGGACGAAATTACCGCCAGGCTGCGGACCCTGATCCACTCGGGCGAGTGGCCGCTGCAGCAGCGCATCCCGGCTGAACCCGAACTGATGGCGGCCTTCGGGGTCTCCCGCGGCACCCTGCGCGAAGCCATCAAGGCGCTGGCCCACAGCGGAATGCTTGAGGTCCGCCGCGGGGACGGCACCTATGTGCGGGCCACCAGCGAGATTGCGGGCGCCACGCAGCGCATGTATCAGGACCACTCCCAGGGACACATCCTTGAGGTCCGGGTGGGCCTGGACACCCAAGCCGCCCGGCTCGCCGCCCGGCACGCGACAGCCGGCGACATCGCGGGGATGCGGGAGCTGCTCGCTGCGCGCCGCGCCGCGTGGCTGGCAGGAGACTACCCGGCCTGGGCCCGTGCCGACTGGGACTTCCATGTGCTGGTGGCGCGGGCGTCCGCAAACCCCCTGCTGCACGAGCTCTATGTCAGCTTCGGTGCGGTTTTCCACAACGATCTCCTCCGGCAGCAGCGCCGGGGAGGGTTCAACGGGCTACCGCACGAGGGGCACGGCGAACTCGCGGAGGCCATCGCAAACCGCGACGAGGCAGCCGCCGTCGGTAGCGTCACCAGGAACCTGAACTCATGCGCGGAATGGCTCCAGGAGTAACGCCCTAGGGTTTCTCCAAGGTCGCCGGATGATGCTCAGTCTCAGCGGTGTGCCGCCAACCTGCGCGGCGGGTGGTCGGCCGCCGTGACTCGGCGCCGGTTGCGCCGACATGGGACGGCCGGCTCCTGCGCCCAGCAGCAGGATCCCGGCACGACAAAGGCCTCCGGGGCCGGAACTGATGTTCCGTCCGGAGGCCTTTGTCGTGCCGGGATCAGCGGCTCCCGCCGGTCAGCGGGAGAGGCCCTTAAAGACATTCTTGGGGCGCTGCATTTCGCCGTGCTTGGCGCCGAGCACGATCACCAGGCCCGCGAACACCGGGATGGCCCACTGCAGGATCTTCAGCTGCTCCTGCGCGGAACGGAGTTCTTCGGAGGCGCCGGGCTTGGGCTCCGTGGCGCCTTCTGCGCCTTCGGCAGCCAGCTTCTCCACCTTGGCGCCCTGCAGGCCCGCGTACAGCGTCACGGCCGCCCCGGCGAGGGTGGCGATGGATTTGTACACAGTCAGCCGGGTCACGCCGTCCTGCTTGGCCATCCTGCCCTTGTTCTCCCAGATGACGGCCAGGCCGGAGAGGATGTGCGCACCGAAAGCCGCAGTCTGGACCGGCGCCCATTTTTTCCAGCCAAGGCTGGAGAGCCGGGTCCGTTCGGCGGGGTCCTTGGCTTCCGCCGCGGCGCCGTTCAGCCCGATGGCGCCCATCAGCGAGCCGCCGAACCAGGCGCCCGCCGTCAGGTCGTGAATGGATCGGGCAACAAGATTACCTGCCATGTTGAGCTTCCTATCGTGGTTGGTCGGATCCGGAAATCGCAGTGGCGGCTGCTCGCACGTTGCCGCCGTGAGCATGTCCGAAAGGCCGGGCATGATTCGGCCATGGTAAGCACACTTAGCAAAAAGTTGGTAGTCCGGGCCGGCATTGCGCCGCAGCCGCGGATGCCCGGCGCCTGCGCGTAAAATCAGCGCCATGGAAGAAACTGGTCAACTCTTTGGTTGGTCCTTCGGCGACCGGTCCCGGGTGGACGAACCGGGGTACCTGGACACGCTCCGGGAAGCCGCGCTGGCCAACGCCACCCACGATGCCGCCTCGCGCGGTTTCGAGGTCGCGGCAGGGACGGAAACGTACGCCGTGATCGAACAGGGCGGGAACCTGGTCGACGTCGACGCGGTCCCCGGCGGCCTCATTGTCCGGTGCACGGTGACGTTAGTGGGTGCCGGCGCGGGGGACCTCCATGCCGAAGGCCCCATGAATGGCTGAGCGGGCCGACCCGGTGCCAGACCCCGAAACAGCGCTTGGAGAAGCCGCCGACGCCGCCGAGGCGGCGTCGAACAGCACGGTGCTCGACGTCGTCGCACGGGCGGGATTTGCCGTGATGGCGCTGCTGCATATCGTGATCGGGGCCATTGCCCTCGCCCTGGTCCTCGGCGCCCCGGGGCAGGCCGATCCGACCGGCGCGATCGAACAGCTCGCAGCCAACGCCTGGGGTCCCGCCGTGATGTGGGCCGGGTGTACGGCCTGCGCCGGGCTTTCGCTGTGGCAGCTGAGCGAAGCGACCCTGCGGGCCCGCCGCCTCCCGCGCGGCGAACGGCTGGGCAAGCTCATTTCCTCCGGCTTCCTCGCCATCGCCTACGGCAGCGTCGGGTTGAGCTTCGCCGGCTTCGCGCTCGGCCACCGCGGCGATTCCGGTGACTCGGCCCGGGACTTCAGCACGGCGCTGTTCCAGAGCCCGTTCGGGGCTCCGGCCCTGGTGGGCCTCGGGCTGACCGTCATCGGGGTGGGCGTGTACTTCATCGTCAAAGGCCTCGGCAAGAAGTTCAAGGAAGAACTGCACCGCTTCGAGGGAACGCACCGCGGGAAGCTGGTCAGCGGGCTCGGGGTGGCGGGGCACGTGGCGAAGGGCGCGGCGCTGATCCTGACGGGACTGTTGTTTGTGATTGCCGCGGCGACCAACAACCCGGAGTCGTCCAGAGGACTGGACGGGAGCCTCAAGGCGCTCCTCGGGCACCCGTTCGGCCCGGTGCTGCTGGTCGCGATCGGCGCGGGTTTTATGGCGTACGGCGTGTTCGCCCTGGTCCGGGCACGCTTCGGCAGGATGTAGCTTCCCGGCCGTGCCGGCAGGACGGCTGGCTAGCCTGCGGCTTTCCGCAGCGGAACCACATCGCCTTCCTGGTACAGCAAGGCGCGGATCTCGGACTCGGCCGAGTCCAGCCGCTTGGGGTCGATGGTTTCGCCCGCCTCGAAGTGGTCCAGCAACCGCGGATCCACATAGCTTTTCCGGGCGATCGACGGCGTGTTGCCCAGGACCGCGGCCGCGTCCTGCATGGCACGGCCCACCGCACTCTTCCGGGCCGAGACTTTCGCCTGCGGCCCGCTCCGCGCCAGGCTGATGGCTGCCGCAGCCGTCCCCCGCAGGGTACGGAAGTCCTTGGCGGTGAAATCCTCCCCGGTGCGCTCCTTGACGTATTCGTTGATGTCCGCGCTCGACACCGGATGCCAGCTGCGCCCGTTCTTGTAGGCCAGCAACCGGGCATTGCCGCCGCGGCGCTTGAGCTGCCGGACGACGGCGGCGAGGTCGGCGTCGTCGATCCGTGATTCCCAGGTCTTGCCGCTCTTGGCGGGGAAACCGAGCCTCAGTTCGTCCTTGCGCACCGTGACGTGGGCGCAGAGCAGGGTGGCGAGGCCGCGGCTGCCGTTTTCGTTGGTGTAGCGCTCCGAGCCGACCCGGAGCGAGCCGCTGTCCAGCATCCGGAAGGCGGCCGCCAGGACCCGCTCGCGGCTCAGCCCCTCCGAGCGCAGGTCCATGGTCACCAGGCGGCGCGCGGCGGGCAGGGTCTCGGCCAGCTGGAGCGACCGGTCGAACTTCAACCGGTCCTTTTTCTCGCGCCAGCCCGGGTGGTAGATGTACTGCCGCCGGCCCACGGCGTCGACCCCCGTCGCCTGGATGTGCCCGTTGTCGTACGGGGCAATCCAGACGTCCGTCCAGGCCGGCGGGATGCCGATGCTTTCCAGCCGCTCCCGCACCGGACCGGGCGGCAGGGTGGACCCGTCCAGGTCCCGGTAGCTGAACCCGGTGCCGGAACGGACCCGGCGGTACCCGCGGCCTGACGCGTTGCTGTGACGGAGCCTCATGACGGTAAGCCTACTGACTACCCGCCGCAGATGCGCAACCGCGTCTTAGACCCCGGGTTGGACCCCGGTTTAGACCTCGACGGCGGCGCCGCGGGAGATCTCCACCATGTCCTCGCGGGGCACCACCTTGATGCGCTCGCGCCGGACCGCGACGCCGTGCGACTCACCGGCCGCCGTGGCCTTTTCGCCGAGGGCGCGCTCGTGCTCATCCAGCGCCAGCCAGCCCTCCCAGCTGGTGTACTCGACGCCGCGGTTCGCCAGGAGCTCGACGACGGCCTCCGGTGCGGGCACGGCCGCGGGCGGCAGCTCCGCGCGGTCCTCCAGCAGGTAGGTCACGGTTTCGAGGGCGTCGCCCTTGGTGTGGCCGATCAGGCCGACGGGTCCGCGCTTGATCCAGCCGGTAGCGTAGATCCCGGGCACATGGGTGCCTGCGGCGTCGAGGACGCGTCCGCCGTCGTTCGGGACAACGCCCTTGCTGTGGTCAAACTCCACCTCCGGCAGCGACGAGCCGAAGTAGCCGATCGCGCGGTACACGGCCTGGACCGGGTAGTCGACAAACTCGCCGGTGCCGCGGGCGTTCCCCGTGCCGTCCAGCTCCGTGCGCTCGAACTTGATCCCGGCGACGCGGCCGGGGGTCTCGGCGTCGTCGTAGACCGCCACCGGGCTGTGCAGGAAGTGCAGGTGCAGGCGGCGGGAGGCCGTGAGCTCGGAGAGGTCCTCGGGCTGCTCGGCGATCCAGTTGGTCAGCGTGCCAACCATGGTCTTGGTCTGGTTGTTGGTCTGGACCTGGCGGTCGGACTCTTCGTCGAATTCGAAGTCCTCGGCGTAGAGGATGATGTCTACGTCCTTGGAGTGCGAGAGTTCGCGCAGTTCCAACGGGGTGAACTTCACCTGTGCCGGGCCACGGCGGCCGAAGACGTGGACGTCGGTGACCGGGGAGTTCTTCAGGCCGGCGTAGACGTTGTCCGGGATTTCGGTGACCAGGAGGTCATCGGCGTGCTTGGACAGGACGCGGGCTACGTCCAGGGCTACGTTGCCGTTGCCGAGGACGGCGATTTCCTTGGCGTCCAGCGGCCATTCGCGGGAAACGTCCGGGTGGCCGTCGTACCAGGAGACGAAGTCGGCGCCGCCGAAGGAGCCTTCCAGTTCGATGCCCGGGATGTTCAGGTCCGCGTCCTTGATGGCGCCGGTGGCGAAAATGACGGCGTCGTAGTGCTTGCGGAGGTCCTCGATGGAGATGTCCGTGCCGTAGTCCACGTTGCCGAAGAAGCGGATGTCGCCGCGGTCCAGGACCTTGTGCAGGGCGTTGACGATGCCCTTGATGCGGGGGTGGTCCGGGGCAACTCCGTAACGGATCAGGCCATATGGTGCCGGGTAACGGTCGAAGAGGTCGATGCTGACGTTGAGTTCGCCGCTCTTGAC
>JBKKDK010000167.1:0-6491 GCA_046708245.1 Arthrobacter sp. | reverse complement strand
GATGCCGTTGAGACTGTTGTGAAGGAAGACAAGGACGGCAAGTTCACCAACACGCCGTACGTCGGCACCCTCGCGAACGACGGCGTGCAGCTGGCTCCGTTCCACGACCTGGATTCCCAGGTCCCGTCCGCGCTGAAGACCGAGCTGGACCAGATCAAGAAGGACATCGCCGACGGCAAGCTGAAGGTCGAATCCGCAGCCAGCCCGAAGGGCTAACTTCCGCCGCTAAGCGCCACGGCCCGTCCGGTCATTCACCGCACGGGCAGTGGCGCTTTTCGTTGCGCGGGCCCCGCCCCGCTCCCGCGGCAGGCACTAGGCTGGTGCTGCAGCCCCATTACGCGTCCGCACTTCCGGGTTCCGGACAACTCGAGATTGGTCAGAGTTTTGAAACTTGAACTCAAGGGGATCACCAAACGCTTCGGCTCCCTGGTAGCCAACGATCACATCGATGTGGTTGTTGAACCCGGGCAGATTCACTGTCTGCTCGGCGAAAACGGCGCTGGCAAGTCCACGCTGATGAATGTCCTATACGGGCTGTACGAGCCCACCGAAGGTGAGATCCTCATCGACGGCAAACCCGTCACCTTCCGCGGCCCGGGGGACGCGATGGCCGCAGGCATCGGCATGGTGCACCAGCACTTTATGCTGGTCCCGGTCTTCACCGTGGCCGAAAACGTCGCCCTGGGTGCCGAGGCCACCAAGGCCGGCGGCTTCCTGAACCTCGATGACACCCGCCGCAAGATCAAGGAAATCTCGGACCGGTACGGCTTCGACGTCGACCCCGATGCCCTGATCGAAGACCTGCCGGTCGGCGTCCAGCAGCGCGTCGAAATCATCAAGGCACTGGTCCGCGACGCCAGGGTGCTCATCCTCGATGAGCCCACCGCCGTGCTGACCCCGCAGGACACCGACGAACTGCTGGACATCATGCGCCAGCTCAAGAGCCACGGCACCTCGATCGTGTTCATTTCGCACAAGCTCCGCGAGGTCAAGGCCGTTTCGGACATCATCACGGTGATCCGGCGCGGCAAGGTGGTCGGCTCCGCGGATCCGGGCGCCTCGACCACCGAACTGGCCTCCATGATGGTGGGCCGCGCCGTCAGCCTCACACTCGACAAGGCCCCGGCCACGCCGCAGGAGACCACCTTCGAAGTCAAGGACCTCACGGTCATCGCGCCGAGCGGGCAGCACGTCGTGGACAACATCAGCTTCGGCATCGCCCGCGGCGAGATCCTGGCCATTGCCGGCGTCCAGGGCAACGGCCAGACGGAACTGACCGAGGCCATCCTGGGCCTGCAGGACCGCGTGCAGGGATCCATCCTCCTCGACGGCGAGGAGCTCCTGGGCCGCAGCGTCAAGGACGTCCTCAAGGCCGGCGTCGGCTTCGTGCCCGAGGACCGCTCGGTCGACGGCCTGATCGGCACCTTCTCCATCGCCGAGAACCTGATCCTGGACCGCTACGACCAGGCCCCGTTCGCCAAGGGCATCAGCATGAACCCGGCCAAGGTCCTGGAAAACGCCAAAACCCGGATCGAGGAATTCGACGTCCGCACCCCCTCGGGGCTGCTCGCCGCAGGCACCCTCTCCGGCGGCAACCAGCAGAAGGTGGTGATGGCGCGGGAATTCTCCCGGCCGCTGCGCCTCTTCATCGCGTCCCAGCCCACCCGCGGCGTGGATGTCGGATCCATCGAGTTCCTGCACAAGCGCATCGTCGCGGAACGGGACCACGGCACGCCCGTGATGATTGTCTCCACCGAACTGGACGAGGTAATTGAACTCGCGGACCGGATCGCCGTGCTCTACAAGGGCAGGCTGGTCGGGATTGTCCCGGCCGGGACGGGACGCGACGTCCTGGGCCTGATGATGGCCGGACTTTCACCGGACGACGCCCAGGCAGACACCGCGGGCCAACACCCGGCCCATCACCCGAACCCGGCGCCCGCCGCCCACCCCGCGACGGAGTCCACCTCCGGCGCCGTAGGAGACGACCATGAGTGAGAACCACCGGCCGCGGCACGCGGCCGAACCGGATCCGGACCGGACCCCGGACGCAGAGACTGAAGAACCCGTAGCGGACGCCGCCTCGGCCACCCTGCTGGACACCGCAGGCGGCGCGATGCGGCCCTCCGCTGTGCCCGTCTCCGCCCAGAGCGGCACCGTCCCCGGCGGTCCCGCCGCGGACTCCGTGCTGCGCCAGATCTTCACCGGCAACGGCATGGTGACCGTCCTGGCTGTCCTCCTCGCGCTGATCCTCGGCGGCCTGCTCATCGCCGTCACCGACGAAGTCGTTGCCGCCACGTCGGGATATTTCTTCGCCCGGCCCGGCGACCTCCTCGCCGCCGTCTGGGCCGCCGCCACCAGTTCCTACGTGGCCCTTTTCCAGGGCGCCGTGTTCAACCCCGGCGGCAGCACCGTGGCCGCGCAGTTCGCCCCGCTCATGGAGACCCTGACCATCGCCACCCCGCTGATCACCGCGGGTCTCGGCGTGGCGCTGGCCTTCCGCGCGGGCCTGTTCAACATCGGCGCCCAGGGCCAGATCATCATGGCCGGCATCCTCGCGGCCTGGGTCGGCTTCGCACTGCACCTTCCGGTGGGGCTGCACCTCCTGCTGGTCCTGCTGGCCGGCATCGCCGGCGGCGCCGTCTGGGGCGGCATTGTGGGCCTGCTCAAGGCCCGGACCGGCGCCCACGAGGTCATCGTGACCATCATGTTCAACTACATCGCGCTCTACCTCGTGCGCTACCTGCTCGACACACCGGCGTTCCAGCGGCCGGGGGAGACCACCCCGATTTCCCCGGTCCTGGACCCCACCGCCGTGTACCCGCAGATCCTTGGCAGCCAGTTCCGGCTGCACCTCGGTTTCCTGCTGGCCATCGCGGCAACGGTCTTCGTCTGGTGGCTGCTGAACCGCTCCACGGTCGGCTTCGAATTCCGTGCCGTCGGCGCCAACCCCAAGGCTGCACTGACCGCCGGCATCAACGTCTCCCGCTCCACCATCCTGGTGATGGCCATCGCGGGCGGCCTGGCCGGGTTGTCCGGTGTGGCGCAGGTGGCGGGCACTGAAGAGGTCCTGACCGACGGCGTCGCGGCAACCTACGGCTTCGATGCCATCACCGTCGCCCTCCTGGGACGTTCGACGCCGTGGGGCACCTTTGCCGCCGGTGTGCTGTTCGGCGCCTTCCGCGCCGGTGCGGTCCAGATGCAGATCCAGACCGGCACCCCGATTGACATCGTGCTGGTGGTCCAGTCGCTGATCGTGCTCTTCATCGCGGCCCCGCCGCTGGTGCGGTCCGTCTTCGGGCTGAACCCGCGCAAGAAGAAGGCCGCAACCGCCGGCAAAACCCAGCAGGCAGCCACCACCGGAGGTGCAGCATGAGCACAACAGCAACCTCGCCCGTCCCGGGACAGCCCCAGCCGAGCGACGCCAAACCGGCCAAGGAACGGATCCAGGGGGTGTCCGCGAAGCCCGTGACCTGGAAGCTGCCGGCCACGCTCGTGGCGCTGGCCGCCGTCGCGTTCATCTTCTTCGGACTCCTCGGCCCGAACCAGACCGCCACGTTCGGCATTTCCTCCGGCGGCGACTTCTTCCAGCTGCCCGCGATCGCAGTGCCGGCCTTCCTCGGCGGGATGGTGCTCTCCGTGGCCATGCTGGGCCTCGCGGGCTACGCCGTCTTCCTGAAGACGAAGGAGCAGCGGCCCCCGCAATGGCTGCCGACCGCATTCATCGTCCTCTTTGTCGCGGCCTTCCTCATCTGGGTGGTCGGCGGCGCCCGGACCCCCAGCATCTCGCTGGCCGGCCTCATCGCCGGGTCCGTCACCCTCGCCGTGCCGCTCGTCTTCGGCTCCCTGTCCGGTGTCCTGTGCGAACGCGCCGGCGTCGTGAACATCGCCATTGAAGGCCAGCTCCTCGGCGGCGCCTTCACCGCCGCGATCGTGGCCACCCTGACCAACAATCCGTACGTGGGCCTGCTCGCCGCGGCCTTCGCCGGTGCCGCGGTGTCGATGGTGCTGGCACTGTTCAGCATCAAGTACGTGGTCAACCAGATCATCGTCGGCGTCGTCCTCAACGTCCTCGTCTCCGGCCTCACCGGCTTCCTGTTCAGCACCGTGATGCAGGCGGACAAGGAACTGTTCAACTCGCCCGGCCGGCTTCCCATCATCGAGATCCCGGTCCTGTCCAGCATTCCGGTGCTCGGCCCCATCCTGTTCAAGCAGTCCGTGGTGGGCTACCTCATGTACGTGGCCGTCTTCGTCGTCTGGATCGGGCTGTTCAAGACCAAATGGGGGCTCCGGGTCCGGTCCGTGGGCGAACACCCGCAGGCCGCGGACACCATGGGCATCAAGGTCAACGCGACCCGGTTCTGGAACGTCACCCTCGGCGGCGCCATTGCCGGCATCGGCGGTTCGTTCTTCACCCTGGTGGCGATCGACTCCTTCACCAAGGAGATCTCCGGCGGCCGCGGCTTCATCGCCCTCGCCGCAATGATCCTGGGCCGCTGGAACCCGATCGGTGCCTTCTGCGCCGCCCTGCTGTTCGGTTTCGCGGACAACCTGCAGAGCATCGTGACGATCATCGGCACCCCGGTCCCGAGCCAGTTCATGGCCATGCTGCCCTACCTCGTGACGGTGTTCGCTGTGGCCGGACTCGTCGGCCGCTCCCGGCCGCCGGCGGCCAGCGGCATACCGTACGTCAAGGGCTGACGGACGTGGCAGGCACCGGCATCGACTGGGCGGCCCTGGAGGCCGCCGCGGTCGCCGCCATGAAGAACGCCTATGTGCCGTATTCGAAGTTCGCGGTGGGGGCAGCGGCCCTCACCGCGGACGGCCGGATCGTCAGCGGCTGCAACGTCGAAAACGCCAGCTACGGGCTGACCCTGTGCGCCGAGTGCGCGCTCGTGGGCAACCTGCACATGACCGGCGGGGGACTGCTCCGCGCCTTCTATTGTGTTGACGCCGGCGGCAACATCCTGATGCCGTGCGGCCGCTGCCGGCAGCTGCTCTACGAATTCCGGGCTCCGGACATGGAGCTCATGACCACCCAGGGAATCAAGACCATGGACCAGGTCCTTCCCGATGCCTTTGGCCCCCAACACCTGGAGGAACCCCGGTGACACACACCCCCAAGCTGACCGAATCGTTCGACGCCGTCGACATCATCCGCATCAAGCGGGACAAGGGCGTCCTCAGCCCGGCCCAGATCGACTGGACCATCGACGCCTACACCCGCGGCGCCATTGCCGACGAGCAGATGGCCGCCCTGAACATGGCCATCCTGCTCAACGGCATGGACCGGTCCGAGATCTCCCGCTGGACCGCGGCGATGATCGCCTCCGGCGAGCGGATGGAATTCTCCAGCCTGCGCCGGCCCGACGGCGGCGTGAAGGCGACGTCGGACAAGCACTCCACCGGCGGCGTGGGGGACAAGATCACCCTCCCGCTGGCGCCCCTCGTGGCAGTCTTCGGCGTCGCCGTGCCGCAGCTCTCCGGCCGCGGCCTCGGCCACACCGGCGGCACGCTGGACAAGCTTGAGTCGATCCCGGGCTGGCGCGCGGCGCTGAGCACCGAGGAAATGATGGCCCAGCTCCAGGACGTCGGCGCCGTGATCTGTGCCGCGGGCGCCGGCCTGGCCCCGGCCGACAAGAAGCTGTACGCCCTGCGCGACGTCACCGGAACGGTCGAGGCCATTCCGCTGATCGCCTCCTCGATCATGAGCAAAAAGATCGCCGAAGGCACCGGATCCCTGGTGCTCGACGTCAAGGTGGGCAGCGGCGCCTTTATGAAGGATGAGGCCCGGGCCCGCGAACTCGCCGAGACCATGGTGGCCCTGGGCAAGGACGCCGGCGTCAACACGGTGGCGCTGCTGACCAACATGAACACACCCCTGGGCCTCACCGCGGGCAACGCGATCGAGGTCGAGGAATCCGTGGAGGTGCTTGCCGGCGGCGGCCCGGAAGACGTCGTCGAACTCACCGTCCGGCTCGCCGAGGAGATGCTGGCCTGTGCCGGCGTCCACGACGCCGATCCCCGGGCAGCCCTCAAGGACGGCCGGGCCATGGACGTCTGGAACCGGATGATCGAGGCGCAGGGCGGCAACCCGCGCGCCAAGCTCCCGGTCGCGAGGGAATCCGAGGTCATTTACGCCCCGGCAGACGGCGTCCTGGTGGAGCTCGACGCCATGGCCGTCGGTGTGGCTGCCTGGCGCCTCGGCGCCGGCCGCGCCCGCAAAGAGGACCAGGTCCAGGCCGGGGCCGGGGTGCGGATGCACGCCAAACCCGGCGCCACGGTCCGCGCCGGCGAGCCCCTTATGACCCTGCTGACCGACACGCCGGAGAAGTTCGAACGGGCCAGGGAAGCGCTGGAGTACGCCGTGGTGATTGCCCCGGAAGGTTCCCGCCCCGCCCAGCAGCTGATCATCGACCGCATCGCCTGAGGCCCCACCCGCCGTCCCCCCACCCGTTGCCCCATCACTTCCAGTCCCCAAACCCCTGGTT
>JBKKDK010000166.1:0-5423 GCA_046708245.1 Arthrobacter sp. | reverse complement strand
GCACGAAAACCGGGCCCCTCTCTGTGCTGATGGCAGGTGGACTGGTCAGCTCCGCCCGGGCACAGTTCGGTGCCCGCTGCAGTACGTACCAGCCGTTCACCATCGAAACGTTGATCTATCATTCAGTCGCGTGCAAAACGCACGGGTGCAGAGGCACTTGTGCAGATCCGGGGCGGCATTTCCGGCCGCCGACCGTACGCGCTGATCTGCAGATAGCTTAGCCCTATTCCACCTGCCGGGCAGCGTATATCTCACTAATTGGACGGGATTAGCGCTTATATGAATCACCGCCCGCCGCCGCGGCAGTGAGCACGCGTTAACGTGCCGGAATTGTGGGACCCTCGGGCGGACCCCGGCGCAGGTGGGGCCACGGTATGATGGTGCGTGGCTACCACGGGGGGCGAGGACACGCCTGAGCGCTGCGCGTGGACCCCTTCGACAAGCAACCCGCGTTGCTGCAAACCAGCCGGACTGACACAGCCAGACAGAACAGAGTGACTGCCATCGTGAGCACAACCGATACGCCGCTGAACGCCGCTTCGATCCCCGGAAAGATCGGCTTCGGCCGTAAAGCCAAGGCCTACCTGGCGCTCACGAAGCCGCGTGTCATTGAGCTTCTCCTGGTGAGCACGCTGCCCACCATGATCTACGCGGAGCGCGGGTTCCCGTCGATCGGCCTGATCCTGGCAACGCTGGTGGGCGGTGCCTTTGCCGCCGGGAGCGCCGGCGCCTTCAACTGTTACATCGACCGCGACATCGACAAGCTGATGCACCGCACCGAGAAACGGCCGCTGGTCACGGGCGAGGTCACGCCGCGCGAGGCGCTGGTTTTCGCCTGGCTCCTGGGCGCCGCGGCAATCGCCATTCTCTGGTTTGGCGCCAACCCGCTCTCCGCCTGGCTCGGCCTCGGAGCGATCGTCTTCTACGTGGTGATCTACACGATGATCCTCAAGCGCCGCACCGCGCAGAACATCGTCTGGGGCGGGGCGGCCGGCTGCTTCCCGGTGCTGATCGCCTGGGCGGCCGTGACCAACACCGTGGAGTGGCCGGCCGTCATCCTCTTTATGGTCATTTTCCTGTGGACCCCGCCGCACTACTGGCCGCTGTCCATGCGCTACGGCGAGGACTACCGCAACGCCAACGTGCCCATGCTGGGCGCCATTGCCGGCGCCAAGGTGGTTTCGGTGCAGGTTGTCCTGTACGCGTGGGCCATGGTGGCGTGCTCGCTGCTGATGGTCCCGGCTGGCGGCGCCGGCTGGGTCTACACCGTGACCGCCGTCGTCGCCGGCGCCTGGTTCCTGTACGAATCGCATGCACTCTACACGCGGGCGCAGGGCGGCGACGTGTCCAACAAGGGCGCCATGAAGGTCTTCCACGGCTCCATCAGCTACCTGACTCTGCTCTTCATCGCACTGGCTGTGGACCCGTTCGTCGGGTCCGGCATCGTCGGCGGCTAGGCAGTCCCCGGCACGCGCTTCCCCGGTCACCAAGAAGCACCCCGGTCCAACGGACCGGGGTGCTTCTTCGTGGTGCGTCCAGCCGGCGGACGCGCCTACTTGACCGGGCTGTTGCGGGCCAGGTCTGCGGCGTTGGTGGCCGCGCTCATCAGCAGGGCGGCTCCCAGCATGTGCGCGCCGACCAGCAGCGCGGGGATGCCGTTGTAGTACTGGGTGAACCCGATGGCTGCCTGCAGCAGGGTGACGCCGAGGAGCATCAGCACGGCGGTGCGGAACGGCCCGGTGATCCGGCCGCGGAGCACCAGGAACAGCCCGAACAGCGCCCCGGCGGTCACCAGGTAGGCCGGCACGGCGTGGATGTGCGAGAACAGGTCCCGGTCCAGGCCGTTGCGCGGGGCGTCGGCGTCACCGGCGTGCGGACCCGCCCCGGTGACCACGACGCCCAGGCAGACGGCGACGGCGGAGAACAGCGCGACGGCGGTCATCACCGGCCGTGCTGCACCCGGCAGGGCAGCCAGCCCGACCACCCGGGCCCGGCCGGCGCGGCCGTAGGCACGGTTCACGAGGAGCGTGGCAAAGACCACCAGCGCCATGGAGACGAGGAAATGCAGGCCCACCACCCAGGGGTTCAGCTGGGTCAGCACGGTGATGCCGCCGATCACGGCCTGCGCCGGGATGCTCGCGAGCAGGCCCAGGGCCAGCAGGAAGAGATCGCGGCGTTCCTTGCGGAGGTTCCACAAGTACACAAGCATCATCACGGCGACGGCGGCCAGGGCGAAGGTCAGGAGCCGGTTGCCGAACTCGATGAAACCGTGGATCCCCATTTCCGGGGTGTTCACGAGTGAGACGTCGGTGCAGCGCGGCCACGTGGGGCAGCCAAGGCCCGAGGCGGTGAGGCGGACGGCGCCGCCGGTCACCACCAGCACGGTCTGGCCGATCAGGGACAACACGGCCAGCCGCTTGACCGTCCTGTCGACGGTGACGGGCAGCCGGGAGGTGATCCGGGACGCAATCCGGGGTGGGCGTGACGCCGTACTCACAGTTTTCTCAATTCCACTTGAACCAACGGGTTGCTGCGCCGCCGGCGATGGCCGTCCAGAACAGCAGGACAAACACGGCCGCCGCATTGACGCTGCCGTGCAGGAAAGCATCCCGCAGCGCCTGGCCCAGCGCGCCGGAGGGAAGGAAGTGCACCAGGTCCTGCGCCAGCGCGGGGAGCCGCTCGGCCGGGATGACGATCCCGCCGAGTGCCCCGAGCAGGATCCAGAGCAGGTTCGTGATGGCCAGGGTGGCCTCGGGCCGGACCGTCCCGGCTACCAGGAGGCCCAGGGCAGTGAAGGACGCGGCGCCCAGGGCCAGCAGGGCCAGCCCGGGCAGCCAGCCCGCTGGTTCGGGCTGCCAGCCCAGCGCGAGTGCCACCACCGTTATGACGAGGACCTGCAGGAACAGCACCACCAGGACGGCCAGGACCTTGCCGGCAATCAGCCCCGCGCGGCCCAGAGGAGTGGTGGAGAGGAAGCGCAGGACGCCGTAGCGGCGGTCGAAGCCGGTGGCGATGCCCTGGCCCGTGAAGGCGGTGGACATGGCGCACAGGGCCAGGATGCCGGGAACGGCGACGTTGATCCGGCTGGACCCCAGGCCGTCCAGCAGCGGCGTGACGGTCAGCCCCACCATGGCCAGCAGCGGCAGCACAATGGCGAGGATCAGCTGTTCGCCGTTCCGCAGCATGGTGACGGTCTCGTACTTGCCCTGCAGCACGATCCGCTGCAGCAGCGGCGCAGGGGCACTGCCCAGCGGGGCGGCGACGCGGGTCATCGGATCTCCCTTCCGGAGATGTCCAGGAAGACGTCCTCAAGGCTGCGCGCCTCAAGGCTCACCGAGCTCGGCATGATCCCCCGCGCGGCCCACCACGCGGTGATCGCGGCGAGGTCGGCCGGGGTCAGGGCGCCCGTGGCGGCGTAACTGCCGGCGCGCGCCTCGGTGACGTCGACGCCGTCGGGCAGCACCCCGGTGAAGTCCAGCCCGGGTTCCGTCTCGAACAGCAGGGTCCGGACGTGCTGCTCCCCGGCGCCGGCGGGAAGCCGGTGCTGCAGGAGCTGCGCCACCGTTCCTTCGGCGACATTCCGGCCCGCGTCAATGATGTAGACGTAGTCCGCCAGCCGCTGGGCATCGTCCATGAGGTGTGTGGTGAGCACGATGCCCATCCCGTGGTTGCGGAGTTCGGAGATGAGCTCAAACACCAGCTGCCGCGATTGCGGGTCCAGGCCGGCGCTCGGCTCATCCAGGAAGAGCACCTCCGGGTTCCCGACCAGGGCGGCGGCGAGGGCCAGGCGCTGCTTCTGCCCGCCGGACAGCCGCCGCACCGAGGTCCGGCTGAAAGTCTCGATGCCGAGCCGGGCGATCAGCTCCCCGACCGGCCAGGGATCCTGGTACATGCCGGCAAGGTGCTTCAGGAGCGGGATGGGCCGGGCCGACGGCGGCAGCCCGCCGTCCTGGAGCATAACGCCGACGCGTGCGCGCAACCCGGCGCCCGCGGTATCCGGATCCTGGCCGAGCAGGCTGATGCTTCCCGCGGTGCGCTTCTGCAGGCCCTGGGCGCATTCGATGGTGGTGGTCTTGCCGGCCCCGTTGGCTCCCAGAAGGGCGGTTACCTGGCCTTTTTCGGCGACGAGGGAGAGCCCGCTGACCACCCGCAGCATCTTGCCGTCCAAGGTGGGCAGTGGACCAACATCCTTGACTAGCCCGCTGATGGTCAGGACGGGGGATTCGGGAGATCGCACCAGAGCATTCTACGCGATGTAGTACTGCCCGGCCGGGCGCGGCCGCTGCGCCGCCACAGTGCCGGACAGTGCCCGGAGGCAAGCCATGCCTTACTGGAACGAGGGACTAAATTACGACATGATTGTGTTGTGTATTCCGTGAGCCCCTCCTCTTCTGCTGCCCTGGCCGGGCATGGTGCGACACACGCGCCCCAGGCGCCCTTCGCGCCTGCCGCAGGGCTGCCGGTTGCCGACGCCGATGAACGCACCCGCGACCGCGTGCTGCACGCGGTGCTGGAGCACGGGCCGATCAGTGCCGCCGAGCTCGGCGACCTGCTCGGTTTCACCCCCGCCGCGGTCCGCCGGCACCTGGACCACCTTGCGCGCAGCGGCGTGATCGAGGTTAAGCGGGTCGCCCGCGCCGGCGCCGGAGCGGGCCGCCCCGCCCGCCGCTATGTGCTCAGCTCGCAGGGCCAGTCCCGGCTCGGCAACGACTACCTCGACATCGCGTCGCTGGCGCTGCAGCGGCTCGGCGAGATGGCCGGCCCCGACGCGGTGCGCCAGTTCGCCGTCGAGCGCTTCGGTGAAATGGAACGCCGCTACGCCCCGGAAATCGAGGCGGCCGGACCGGACATCACGGCCCGCGCGCAGGCACTGTCCGAGGCCCTCAGCCGGGACGGTTTCGTGGCCTCCACAGCGTCCATCGAAGCCAAGGCACCGCTGCCGGCGGCGCTCTCGAGCGTCCAGCTGTGCCAGGGGCACTGCCCCATCCAGCAGCTGGCCGCGCAGTTCCCGGTCTTCTGCGACGTCGAGACCGAAGTTTTCTCCCGCCTGGTGGGCGTTGACGTCCGCCGGCTTTCCACACTGGCCCGCGGCGGCCACGTCTGCACCACCCACATACCTACAGGCCGTCCGGCGGCCAGGGGGCTTTCCAGTCCTGCAACCACCCCGGGCAACCTGGACGAAGTATCCAACCATCTGCAAGAAAGGCCGTGATGACGGACCAACTATCAGAGAAGAAGGTTGCTGAATCTACTGTGATTTCGGAGATTCTGGAAAAGAATCCCGAGCTGCACGGAATCGGCACCTACGAGTACGGCTGGGCCGACAAGAACGACGTCGGGGCCAACGCCCGCCGCGGTATCAATGAGGACGTCGTCCGTGACATCTCGGCCAAGAAGAGCGAGCCGGAATGGATGCTCGACCT
>JBKKDK010000165.1:0-20630 GCA_046708245.1 Arthrobacter sp. | reverse complement strand
AGGATGGCCACGGGGACCACGGTCGCACCGGAGTTCAGCGCGAGCCACGCGACGCCCTTGTTGATGGCCGAGGCTTCGCCGCTCCCCCGCGTCCCTTCGGGAAGGATGCCGACGCACCGTCCGGCGTCGAGCACGCTCTTGGCCGTGAGGAGGGCCGCCCGGTCGCCCGCGCGGTCCACCGCCAGCTGGCCGGAGGCCTGGAGCACGCGGCCGAGGAAGCCTTTGAACATTTCCTTCTTGACCAGGATGTGCATGGGCCGGGGTGCGGCGCCGAACATGACGGGCCCGTCCAGGAAACTGATGTGGTTACCGGCGAAGATGACCGGGCCCGTGGCCGGCACGTTGGCGCGACCCGTCACTGCCGTCCGGTAGGCCACGTGGTCCAGCAGCCAGCCCACGGGCCGGCTCCACGCCGTCGTCCACCGCCCCGGCACTGCCGGCTGCGGCTCAGTCACCCTTGGTGACCTTGTGGTTGATGATGCGGTCCACAATGTTCAGGGCGGCGTCGACGGTCTGGGCGAAGTCCAGGTCCGAGGAATCCAGGGTCACCACGCCGTCGGCGGCCTGGGTGAAGTTCACCACGGTGGAGTCCCTGGCATCGCGCTGGGTCACCTGGGCGGCGAGCTGTTCGGCGTTCTGGCTGCCGCCGAGCTGGATCCCCCGGCGGCGCAGGCGCGCCTCCTCGCTGGCGGTGAGGAGCATCCGGACTTCGGCGCCCGGGGCGACGACGGTGGTGATGTCACGCCCCTCGACCACCATGCGGCGGTGGTGCTGTTCGATCAGCCCGCGCTGGCGGCGGATCAGTTCGGTGCGGGCGCCGAGGGTGGTGGCCACGGCACTGACGGCCGCAGAGATGGCCGGTTCCCGGATGGCGAGCGTGATGTCGACGCCGCCCACCCGGACGTACTCTTCCTGCGGGCTGGTGCTGATCTCCAGCGGAAGGTTCTCGGCCGCGGCCTCGACCGCGGCCGCGTCGTCCAGGTCAGTCCCGGAATCCAGGCAGAACCAGGTCAGGGCCCGGTACATCGCGCCGGTGTCGAGGTAGGCAAGCCGGAGCCGTCGTGCGACTTCCTTGCTGACGCTCGACTTGCCCGAGCCGGACGGCCCGTCAATAGCGACCACAAGGCTTTTGCCGGGGCGGACGACGTCCACCGTTTCTATGAGTTCCTGGGTCATTACTGGAGTACCCGCCATCCGCGATCGTTGAGGGCTTCGATGAGTAGGTCGTGTTTGTTCGGCAGCACGGAGATTTCCACCATGCCGACGTTTTGGCCCGAGGAATGGTCCAGGCGGAGGTCCTCGAGGTTGACGCCGATCTCGCCGATCTCGGTCAGGAGCCTGGCGATCTGGCCCGGAGTGTCATCCACCAGGACGGTCAGCCAGGAGTAGGCCTGCGGCGGTCCGCCGTGCTTGCCCGGAATCCGGGACTGTCCCGCGTTGCCCTCGCTCATCAGCTGGGCGAGGTCGAGCCGGGCGCCGGGGGCGGTCGGATCCTCGAGCGTGCCGATCAGCCGGTTGAGGTCCTCGCGGACCCCGTTCAGGATCCCGACGACCTTGCCCGCGTTCGCGCCGAGGATCTGCACCCAGAGGGTGGGATCGCTGGCCGCGATCCGGGTTACGTCCCGCAGCCCGTTCCCGGCGAGGGACAGCGCGTGCAGGGGCGTGCCCTGCAGGCGGCTGGCCACCAGCGAGGACATGATCTGGGGCAGGTGCGAGACGAGCGCCACGGCCTCGTCATGTTCCTCGGCCCCGAATTCGGACACCACCGCGCCAAGGTCCGCTGCCAGCGCGCGCGCTTTCAGCAGGGCCTCGGGCGACGTCTCCGCCGCTGGGCACAACACCCACGGCATCGAGGTGAACAGTTCACCCCGGGCAGCCACCGGGCCGGACTTTTCCCGGCCCGCCATGGGATGGGTCCCCACGTAGCGGCCGAGGTCGGCCCCGCGGGCGCGGAGGTCGGCCAGGATAGACGCCTTCACGCTAGCGATGTCGACCACAACGGCCTGCGGGTACTCCGCCAGGGCCTTGGCCACGACGTCGGCGGTGACATCCGGCGGAGCGGCCACCACCACGAGTTCAGGCTGTTCCCCGTCGAGGCGCGTCAAAGGCAGGCCTGCGCCGATGTCGACGGCGACGGCCTGGTTGGTGGGCGAGGGGTCCGAGAGGAAGACCGCGACACCGCGGCCGCGCAGCCCGAGCCCAATGCTGGTGCCGAGGAGCCCGGTCCCCAGGACCACCACCGGGCCGTTCAGGTGTCCGCGGCCGTGGGTACGAAATGCGGACATGCCTACAGCCCTACGGACGCCAGCAGATGGCCGACTTCCTGCTTGCCGAGATTGCGGATGCTGCCCTGGCGCTGGTCTCCCAGGCCGATGGGGCCGACCTTGACGCGGACCAGGCGCAGCACCGGGAAGCCGACGGCGTCAAAGAGGCGCCGGACGATCCGGTTCTTGCCGGAGTGCAGCACAACCTCGATCAGCACGTGGCCCGGGGTTGAGTCGACGAGCTTGAAGGAGTCGACCGAGGCGATGCCGTCCTCGAGTTCGACGCCGCCCTTGAGTTCGGCGCCAATTCCCTGCGGGAACGGGCCGCGGACCTGCACGAGGTAGGTCTTGGGCACTTCGTAGGAGGGGTGCGTCAGCCGGTTGGCGAGTTCGCCGTCGTTCGTCAGCAGCAGCAGGCCCTCGGTGGCGACGTCGAGCCGGCCCACATGGAAGAGCCGCTCGCCGTGGTTGTTGCGGACGAAGTCACTGATGCAGGGACGGCCGTCCGGGTCTTCCATGGTGGAGACAACGCCCTTGGGCTTGTTGAAGACCATGTAGACCATGTTCTCGTCCAGCTGGATGCGCAGACCGTCGACGTGGATCACGGCGGTCTTCGGATCGACGCGGACGCCGAGCTCGGTGACAACCTGGCCGTCAACCTCGACGCGGCCCTCGGCGATCATTTCCTCGCAGACACGCCGTGAGGCGACGCCGGCCGAAGCCATGACCTTCTGGAGGCGGATGCCGTCCTCGTCGTGCAGGTCGGACTGGGGTACCTCGGCGCGCGGTCCGCGCTTGCGGGCGGGCTTGCGCACCGGGCCCAGGTTCTGGCCGAAGCGTTCGCTGCCGAAGGCGCGGGGGCCTGCGGCTTTGGGGGCACCGGTGCGTGGCTTGGGCTTGAGGGCGCCGGGAGTGCCGGGGGCCTTGCCGAAGCCGGGCTTGCGGGCCGCGGCCTTGCGGGCGGCCTCCTTGCCGGTAGGCGCCTTGGACTTCCAGTCGCCCGACGCCGGACGGCCGGCCGCCGGGGCGCCGTCGGGGCCCTGCAGGTCCGGATCGATGAAGGCCTCTTCGCGGGGCTTGGGGCGCTTAAAGGTGCGGTCTCCGCCGCCCTTGAATCCGGCTCCCCCGGTGCGGCTGCCGCCGCTCTGTGCGCCGCGGCTGAAGCCGCCCTGCGCTGGCTTTTGTCCGGCGCTGTTGCGTCCCGAACTGTTACGTGGTGAACCCTGGCGTCCCGCCTGTGTCATGACCCGTCCTTCGTTTGTTGGCCGACGTCCGCTGTCTCCCGACAGCACCCGCCGACTGGGGCAAAATGGTTCTGCCCTCGTGGATACTCGTGCGCAGGCAGTTGTTGCTGCCTACATTCTTCCTGCATCGTAAAACTCTTCGATGCCTTCAAGCCCCGGAAGATGGGGTGAAAGCTGCGGCAATTCCGCCACCGAGCCGATCCCCATCCGCTCCAGGAAATACGACGTCGTGCGGTACAGGATGGCTCCGGACTCGGGATCTGTTCCCGAATCCTCGATCAGCCCGCGCTGGGTCAGCGTCCGCACGACAGAGTCAACATTGACTCCTCGAATTGCAGACACCCGCGCCCTTGAGACGGGCTGGCGGTAAGCGATGACGGCGAGCGTTTCGAGCGCCGCCTGCGTCAGCCTGGCTGTCTGTCCTTCCAGCACAAAACCGCCGACGATATCAGCGAATTCAGCGCGCGAATAGATCCGCCAGCCTCCGGCGATATTCCGCAATTCAAAACCCCGGGCGGTGGCGCTGAAGCCGTTAAAACTGGCGTCGTCCACATCCGGGGCATTAACAGTATAACCGTTATACTCCCGCTGCAGGTCCGCCAGCAGGGCCTCGACGACGTCGACGGTCAGGTTCAGCCCGGCCGCGAGCCCGGTGGCGGTGGCTGGCTCGTCGATCACCATCAGCACCGCTTCGAGCGCGGCGCGGGCGCCGCCGGGCAGGCTTGCGACGTCGGGCCCGGGCTCTTCGCGGGCAGGCTCCGGTCTTGTCTCACTCACGGCTGGTCCTCGTATTCTTCACTCAGGTGCTCGCTGCTCCAGGCCTCTTCCCCGGCGGTCCAGCGGACGGTCAGGTCTCCCAGCGGCAGCAGCTGGTCGAAGGATACAGCGCGGTCCCGGAACAGCTCCAGCAGCGCCAGGAACCGGGCCACCACCACCAGCGTGGATTCGGCGTCGGCGATCAGTGCCCGGAACGTGAGCGGAGAGCCCGGGCGCAGCCGCTCCCCGAGAAGTTCGGCCTGTTCCTTGACGCTGACCGGGCTGCCGTGCAGGTGCGCCAGACCTACCTCGGTGGGGGCGGCCTCTTTGGGTTTGAGGGCCGACTCGGCGAGGGCGGCGAACTGCTGCGGGGTGTGCCGCCAGAGCAGGTCCGGGAGCATCGCGGCGAAGTGTTCCTCAAGCGCGACCTGGCGCGGGAAGCGCCGGGCCTCCAGCTCCAGGGTGGAGCCCATCATCCCGGCAACGTGTTTGAAAGCCTTGTATTGCAGCAGCCGGGCGAAGAGGAGGTCGCGGGCCTCCAGCAGCGCGATGTCCTCGTCGTCTTCGACCTCGCCGGCGGGCAGCAGCCGGGCCGCCTTGAGATCCAGCAGCGTGGCGGCGATGACCAGGAATTCGCTGGCCTCGTCCAGTGCCCAGTCCGCCCCGAGCGACTGCAGTCCCTTGATGTATTTGATGAATTCATCGGTGACTGTGGACAGCGCCACTTCGGTGATGTCCAGCTGGTGTTTGGAAATCAGGGCCAGCAGCAGGTCGAAGGGTCCGGTGAAGTTGGCCAGCCTGACCTCAAAGCCGGGCTTTTTCGCTGGTGG
Organism: Arthrobacter sp.; assembly: GCA_046708245.1. Classification (GTDB taxonomy): domain Bacteria; phylum Actinomycetota; class Actinomycetes; order Actinomycetales; family Micrococcaceae; genus Arthrobacter. The sequence goes on along the minus strand of JBKKDK010000165.1, from coordinate 15,536 downwards.
AAGTTCCAGCTCTGCCGGCACCTCCAGCTCCGCCGTGGGAGCGCCCGACTTTGCCACGGACCTGGCTAGGGCGCGCCGCCGCGCGAAATGAGTTCTTTGGCGAGGTTGCGGTAGGCGTCGGCGCCGATGTGGTTGCCGGCGTAGGTGGTGATGGGCTCGGCGGCCACGGTGGCGTCGGCGAACTTGATGGAGCGCTTGATGACGGTTTCAAAAACCTTGTCATCGAAAGCCTCCACGAGCCGGGAGATCACTTCGCGGCTGTGCAGTGTGCGGGCGTCGTACATTGTGGCGAGCACGCCGTCGACCTGGAGCCGCGGGTTCAGGCGGTCTTGGACCTTGTCGATGGTCTCGACGAGGAGCGCCACCGCACGCAGGGCGAAGAATTCACAGATCAGCGGGATGATGACGCCGTGGGCGGCGGTCAGCGCGTTGACGGTGAGCAGGCCGAGCGAGGGCTGGCAGTCGATGAGGACGACGTCGTAGTCGTCCTCGACCTTCTTCAGCGCGCGGTCGAGCACCTGTTCGCGGGCCACCTCATTGACCAGCTGGACCTCCGCGGCGGAGAGGTCGATGTTGGCCGGAAGCAGGTCCACGTTTTCGACGCCGGTCTTGTGGATGGCATCGCGGATGTCGACTTTGCGGTCCATCAGGACGTTGTAAACCGTGAGGTCAAGTTCGTGCGGGTTGATGCCCAGGCCCGCGGACAGCGCGCCCTGGGGATCGAAGTCGACCAGCAGCACCCGGCGGCCGTATTCGGCCAGCGCGGCAGCGAGGTTGATGGTGGACGTGGTCTTGCCCACCCCGCCCTTCTGGTTGACCATGGCGATAACCCGCGCAGGGCCGTGGGAGGACAGCGGCGCGGGCTCCGGAAAGACGCGATGGGGGCGACCGGTGGGACCCATAACGGCGTCTTCCAGATCGATTTCGGTGCCTTCCAGAGTTGCTGAACCCTGTTCGCTGCTCACGTATCTATCCACACTTTCGATGACGGTGATTGTCCTGCTTGTTATTGCTGCTGCTTGATTGCTGCGTGCTTACCAAGGTCTGCACTTCCATAAGGGTCTGCACCGGACGTCCGGCGCCGATCTTATTCCTCCCAAGGCTACAGGCCCCGGCGCGGTATTCGGCGGACCTTGACAGCGGCCTTTAATTGAGCCTCAACCTCTGGTAGAAGTCGAAGGTTCCCGGCGGAGCGCAAAAAACCGCCCGAACGCTGGGCTGCGTCCGGGCGGTTTTCCTGTGGTTGCTGCAGTTGCAGGTCAGACGGTGGCGGGAACCGGACGGGCCGGCTCCACGGCTTCCTCGTGCACGCCGTGTCCGGCGATCATGGTCTGCTCGTCGAACGGCTCGGCGCCGGACAGGACCCGCTCAACCTGGTCGCCGTCGATCCCCTTGACCCAGGTTCCGATCAGCAGTGTGGCGACTGCGTTGCCGGTGAAGTTGGTCAGGGCGCGCGCCTCGGACATAAAGCGGTCGATGCCCACGATCATGCCGACGCCGCCAAGCAGTTCCGGCTTGTGTGCCTGCAGGCCGGCCGCGAGGGTGGCCAGGCCGGCGCCGGTGACACCGGCGGCGCCCTTGGAGGCGATGATCATGAAGATCAGCAGTGAAACCTGGGCACCAAGATCCAGCGGCGTGCCCATGGCGTTGGCCACGAAGAGTGACGCCATGGTCAGGTAGATGGCGGTGCCGTCCAGGTTGAAGGAGTAGCCGGTGGGAACCGTGACACCCACAACCGGCTTGGAGACGCCCAGGTGTTCCAGCTTGGCGATGAGGCGCGGGAGCGCGGCCTCGGAGGACGAGGTGGAGAAGATCAGCAGGTATTCACGGGCCAGGTACTTCATGAGCCGGAAGATATTGACGCCGGCGACCACCTGCAGCAGTCCGCCGAGGATCACGACGATGAACAGTGCGCAGGTGATGTAGAAGGCACCCATCAGGGTCGCCATGCTGACGATGGCCTGGACGCCCGTGGCGCCGACGACGGCGGCGATGGCGCCAAAGGCACCCACCGGAGCGACCCACATGATCATGATCAGGATGCGGAACACCAGGGCCTGCCCGTGGCCAATGGCCTTCAGGACCGGAGCGCCCTGCGGGCCCATCTTCTGGAGCGCGAAGCCGACCAGGATCGCCGCGAAGAGTGTCGGCAGCACGGGAATGTCGCCCGGAATGATCCCCAGCAGGAAGTCGACGGTGCTGTCCGTGGCGGCCTTCTTGTTGGGGTCGTACGGGGCGAGCTTGAGGCCCTCGCCCGGGTGGATCAGGTTGCCCACCACGAGTCCGATGGCCAGCGCAAAGGTGGACATTACGATGAAGTAGCCCAGGGCCAGTCCGCCGACCTTGCCGACCGTGGCGGCCTTCGCGATTGAGCCGATGCCCAGCACGATGGTGCAGAAAATGATCGGCGCGATCATCATCTTGATCAGTTTGATGAATCCGTCGCCGAGCGGCTTGAGGGACTTGCCGACCTCGGGGAACATCAGGCCCACGAGGGCGCCGAGGATCACGGCAACGATGACCGCGATGTACAGGTAATGGGACTTGTCCAGCCCCTTGCGCTTCTTGACCGGCGCCGGGACCGGTGACTCTCCTCGTTGAGAGGCCATGGTGTTCTCCTTGGATAGGCTGGACATTGATGCGGCACCGCTTGTGGGCCCCATCACGTCCGTTCTTGTGTGTAACCCCATCATTGATGACAGGGTGACGCGCATCACCCTTGCGTTCATATTGGTCATGGAAGGTGTTGATGATCCACCGCTGGAGCATCGCCCGGAGGCTCTTTGTGGCCCATCTGCTGTTTATGGTGGCGCTGACGGCCATTGTCGGCACAGCCACCTTCGTTGATGCGCGGGATCATGCCTACGAGGAGGCCGGACGCCGGATGGCCGGAATCGCGGTCGCGGTGGCGGACAACCCGTTCGTGCTGGAGGCGGCCGGAACCGCGGATCCGTCGGCCGTGCTCCAGCCGTATGCGCTGCAGGTCATGCAGGATGCGGACGCGGATTTCATCACGATCATGGCCCCGGACCGCACGCGGTGGACCCATCCCCGGAATGAGGAACTGGGCCAGCCCTACATCGGCTCCATTGACGCAGCGCTGGGCGGCCAGGTGTTCACGGAGGTTGTGGCAGGCACCCTCGGGCCCTCGGTCCGTACCATCGCCCCGGTCAGGGATGCCGGGGGCACCGTGCGGGCCCTGGTGGCGGCAGGTGTGACGGTCCGGAACGTGGACATCGCGGTCTCCGGCCGGCTGCCGGCGCTGCTGGCCATTGTCCTGGCGCTGCTGGCGGGCGGATCGGTGGCGTCCTGGCTGCTGGGCCGGTACCTGCGCCGGGTGACCCGCGGCTGGGGTCCGGAACAGCTCGCCCAGCTCTTCGCGTACTACGAATCCGTCCTGCATTCAGTTCGCGAAGGCGTGATCCTGATCGATTCCCGGGGCAGGGTGGTCATGTACAACGACCAGGCCGCCGAACTCCTGGAGCTCACGAAGCGCTCCCCCGGCGGCCCCACCTCCGGCGGCGCGGACTCCGTCGGCTCCGGCGCGGCCGGCACGGGTTCCGGGGCGGACGGACGGCAGGCGGCTCCGGCCCTGGCGGACCTGCCGCTGGCACCGAGCCTCAAGGAACTCTTCGAGTCGGGCCGTACCGCGCTCGACGAGATCCACCTGACCGGCTCCCGCATCCTGGTGGTGAACCAGGGCCCGGCGGTTGGCCCGGAACCGGCCGCGGCCCGGCAGCGGGCGGCGGTGTTCGGAACGGTCGCCACCATCCGCGACCGCACGGAAATCGAATCGTTGGGCAGCGAACTGGAAACCATGCGCACACTTTCCGACGCCCTGCGCGCCCAGACCCATGAACACGCCAACCGGCTCCACACAATCGTCTCGCTGATGGAACTGGGCCGGGCGCCGGAGGCCCTGGACTTCGCGACCCAGGACCTCGAACTCAGCCAGCGGCTGACGGACGACCTCGTGAGCTCCATCGAGGAACCCGTACTCGGCGCCCTGATCATGGGCAAGGCAGCCGAAGCGCACGAACGCGGCGTCGAGCTGATCCTCAGCACCGGCGGCTCCACCGCGGTGACCGGACTGGCCGTGCAGGACCTCGTGGCCATCCTCGGAAACCTGCTGGACAACGCCATTGACGCCGCCGCCGACGCGCCGGCGCCCCGGCTCGTGGAGCTGTCCGTCCGGACCACCGCGGCGGCCCTGGAGATCATGGTCGAGGACAGCGGCCCCGGAATCGACCCGGAGGCCGTGGAAAACGTCTTCCGCCACGGGTTCAGCACCAAGACGCCGGGGCCGTTCGGGCGGGGCCTTGGCCTGGCCCTGGTCCGCCAGGCCGTGCAGCGCCTGGGCGGTACCATGACAATCACCAGCCCGGCAGGAGCACTGTTCCGCGTCACGCTGCCGATCACAACAGAGGGACAGTAATGAGCGACATCCGGGTCCTCGTCGTCGAAGACGAACCTATCGCGGCAGCCGCCCACGCCGCCTACATCGGCAGGCTGGACGGATTTACCCTGGCCGGATCCGCGCCCGACGGCCAGTCGGCCCTGCGCCTGTTGACGGAGTTCTCCGCGGCCGGCAACCCGGTGGAACTGGTGCTGCTGGACATGAACCTTCCGGACCTGCACGGGCTCGACATCGCCCGCCGGATGCGTGCGGCCGGACTCTTCGCGGACATCATCGCCATTACCGCGGTGCGGGAGCTGAACATCGTCCGCAGCGCGGTGGCCACGGGTGTGGTCCAGTACCTGATCAAGCCGTTCACCTTCGCCACGTTCGCGGACAAACTGGCCAGTTACCGGCTGTTCCGGGAGCAGCTGGCCTCCTCCGGAACCGGGACCGCCGGGCCCGGCGCCTCCCAGAGCGACGTCGACCAGGCCTTTGCGAGCCTGCGGGCACCGTCCGAGCTGGTGCTGCCCAAGGGCCTGGCCCCGTCCACGCTGGAATCCGTCCAGGACTTCCTGAAACTGCAGGCCGGCGCGGTATCCGCCAGCGAGGTGATGGACGCCCTCGGGATGTCCCGGGTCACCGCCCGGCGTTACCTCGAATACCTCGCCGACGCCGGAACGGTCTCCCGTACGCCGCGCTACGGCGCCCCGGGCCGGCCGGAGAACGAATACCGCTGGAACCGGCCGCCGTCGTAAGTGTGCTCCCCCGCTGCGCTAATCCCTTGCTTTGGCCGGCCGCAGGGTGGTCAGCAGCTGGTCGATCACGCCGGCGTCCTCGATGGTCGACGGCACCACGTAGTCGTCGCCGTCGGCGATCTGGCGCATGGTCTTGCGCAGGATCTTTCCCGAGCGGGTCTTGGGCAGGGCCTCCACCACCGTGACGTGCTTGAAGTCCGCCACCGCGCCGATGTCGCGGCGGACCAGGGCGATGAGGTCCTTGGCCAGGAGGTCCGCCGGGATGTCCACACCGGATTTGAGCACCACGTAGCCACTGGGGCGCTGGCCCTTGAGCGGGTCGGCGATGCCGATCACGGCGCATTCAGCCACCGCGGGGTGCTGCCCGATGACCTGTTCCATGGCGCCGGTGGAGAGCCGGTGCCCGGCGACGTTGATGATGTCGTCCGTGCGGCCCATGACGAAGAGGTAGCCGTCCCCGTCCCGGTAGCCGGAGTCGCCCGTGGCGTAGTAGCCCTCAAACGCCTGGAGATAGGAGGACACGTAGCGGTCGTCGTTGCGCCACAGCGTGGTCAAGGTTCCGGGCGGGAGCGGCAGTTCCAGGACGATGTTGCCTTCCATTTCCGCCCCGACGTCGTTCCCTGCTCCGTCGACGACATTGAGCCGGAAGCCGGGCATCGGCACGCTGGGCGAGCCGGCCTTGATCGGCAGGCTGTCCAGTCCCTGCGGGTTGGCGCAGATGGCCCAGCCGGTCTCCGTCTGCCACCAATGGTCCACCACCGGCACGCCGAGGGTCCGGCTGGCCCAGTGGAAGGTGTCGGTGTCCAGCCGCTCGCCGGCCGCGAACAGGGTGCGAAGGCTCGAAATGTCGTAGTCCCCCAGCAGCTTCGCCTCGGGGTCGGCTTTGCGGATGGCGCGCAGGGCGGTGGGCGCCGTGAACAGCACGTTCACCTTGTGGTCCTGGATTACCCGCCAGAAGGCGCCGGCATCGGGGGTTCCCACCGGCTTGCCTTCGTAGAGGACGGTGGTGGCGCCGGCCAGCAGCGGGCCGTAGACGATATAGGAATGACCCACCACCCAGCCGACGTCGGAGGCGGTCCACATCACGTCTCCGGGGCCGACGTCGTAGATGTTTTCCAGGGTCCAGCTGAGCGCCACGGCATGGCCGCCGTTGTCCCGCACGACTCCCTTCGGGGCGCCGGTGGTGCCCGAGGTGTAGAGGATGTACAGCGGATCCGTCGCTTTGACATCAACCGGCCCGGCCGGCCGGGCCGCTGCCATTTGGGTGTCCCAGTCCAGCCAGCCGGCGTGGTGGGCCACCGTGGAGGCAAAGCCTTCCCGGGCCTTGACCAGTACAGGGGTCTCCGGCGCCCCGGCCAGAGCCAGGGCCTCGGCGACGGCAGGCAGGTATTCGATCCGGCGGGAGGGTTCAAGGCCGCCGGATGCCGTCACCACTGCGGCGGGCGCGGCGTCCTTGATCCGGGCAGCCAGTTCCTTGGGCGCGAAGCCGCCGAAGACCATGGAGTGCACGGCGCCAAGCCGGGCGGTGGCCAGCATCGCGATTGCGGCCTCGGGAATCATCGGCATGTAGATCACCACGCGGTCGCCGGGGCCGACGCCGCGGCTGCGCAGGACTCCGGCGAAGCGGGCCACAAGATCCGTGAGCTCCGCATAGCTGTACCGCTGCGTGGTGCCCAGCATCGCGGAGTCATAGACCAGGGCGTCCTGTGCGCCGCGGCCTGCCGCCACGTGGCGGTCCAGGGCGTTGTAGGAAGTATTCAGCATCCCGTCCGGAAACCAGCCGTAGAGCGGTGCCCGGCTCGAATCGAGTGCCTGCCGCGGCGGGGTCGACCAGGAGAGGTTGCGTGCGGCGTCCAGCCAGAATGCCGAGGGCTGTTCCAGGCTGCGTTCGTAGCTGTCCCTGTAGCTTTTCCTGACCATGTAAGTGCTCCCGTCCACGACGTTGTGATGCGCTCATGGTAGCCGGATTTGGAAGGGCCACACAAGGCTTTTGTATACAGAAGGGGTTTTGGTTGAGGCTCCGCCGGATATTTTGGCACTTTTGCTGGGCATTCTTCGCTGCCGTGTATACACTGTTGATGTTCCGCTTATGAGAGTCCATCCCCGAGGAGGCAGGATGCGTGCCAGCGACAAGGCCTACGCGGCCCTTCGCGACGACATCATCGAGTGGCGCCTGCTGCCCGGCACGGTACTCGCGGAAGTGGAGCAGTCCGAGCGCCTCGGAATCTCCCGCACCCCGTTGCGGGAGGCCCTGAGCCGGCTCACCGCGGAAGGCCTTACGACGGCGGCTGGCGGCCGCGGCGTCGTGGTGACCGACATTTCGCTTGAGGACATCGACGAACTCTTCGAACTCCGCGAAACCCTCGAAGGCCGGGCCGCCGCCCTCGCCGCCCAGCGCGGAGACCCGGCGACATTTGAGCAGCTCCGGCGCGAACTGCTGGCAGCACCCGGGCTGATCAGCGGCGGGGATCCGGCCCTGCAGGACTACTACGGACTGGTCGGGCGGCTGGACGCGGCCATCGACGCCGCAATTTCGAACTCGTACCTCGCCCAGGCGATGCGCAGCCTGCGTGTCCATCTGGTCCGGGTCCGCAGGCTGGCGGCCGACGACGCGGCGCGGCTCACGGCTGCCGCCGCGGAACACGCCGCCATCGCCGAGGCGATCGCGGCCGGCAACCCGCGGCTGGCCGAAGCCGCCACCACCCTCCACCTGCACCGCAGCCTCACCCACGTCAAAGCCACGCACACACCTCACTAAAGGAGCACCATGGTTAAGGAACACCACGTCCGCGTTTACAAGAGCGAGGAAAACCTGGGCCGCGAGGACCAGCTCGCCTACAAAATTGCGAAAGTGGCCGCCGATCCCGTGGCGGTCACCGACGACGTCACCGACATGGTGATCAACCGCGTCATCGACAACGCCTCGGTGGCCGTCGCGTCGCTGAACCGTGCGCCGATCATCGCCGCCCGCGCGCAGGCACTGACCCACGGACCCAGCACAGGCGGCAAGGGCGCCAAGGTGTTCGGCATCGAAGAACGCGTCTCCCCCGAATGGGCCGCGTGGGCAAATGGTGTGGCCGTCCGTGAACTCGACTACCACGACACCTTCCTCGCCGCGGACTACTCGCACCCCGGCGACAACATCCCGCCGATCCTGGCCGTGGCCCAGCACGTCGGTTCCAGCGGCCAGGACCTGGTCCGGGGCATCGCCACCGGCTACGAGATCCAGGTCAACCTGGTCAAGGCCATCTGCCTGCACAAGCACAAGATCGACCACGTGGCGCACCTGGGCCCGTCCGCGGCTGCCGGCATCGGCACTCTGCTGGGACTCGACGTCGAGACCATCTTCCAGTCCGTCGGCCAGGCCCTGCACACCACCACCGCCACCCGGCAGTCCCGCAAGGGCGAGATCTCCACGTGGAAGGCCCACGCCCCGGCGTTTGCCGGCAAGATGGCGGTCGAATCCGCGGACCGTGCGATGCGCGGCCAGACCTCCCCGGTGCCGATCTACGAAGGCGAAGACGGCGTGATCGCCTGGATGCTGGACGGTCCCGAGGCCAGCTACACCGTGCCGCTGCCCGAAGCCGGCGAGGCCAAGCGCGCCATCCTGGACACCTACACCAAGGAACACTCGGCCGAATACCAGGCACAGGCCTGGATCGACCTCGCCCGCAAGCTGCACGGCGAACATCCGGAGGTCACGGACCCGGCCAACGTGGCGTCCGTGCTGATCAAGACCAGCCACCACACCCACTATGTGATCGGCTCCGGCGCCAACGACCCGCAGAAGTACGATCCCACGGCCAGCCGCGAGACGCTGGACCACTCCATCCCGTACATCTTCACCGTCGCGCTGCAGGACGGCGCCTGGCACCACGTTGACTCCTACGCCCCGGAACGCGCAAAACGTGCGGACACTGTGGAACTCTGGCACAAGGTCACCACAGTCGAGGACCCGGAATGGACCCGGCGGTACCACTCCCTCGACATCGCCGAGAAGGCCTTCGGCGGTTCCGTGGAGATCATCCTGACCGACGGCACCGTCATCACCGACCAGATTGCCGTCGCCGACGCCCACCCGCTCGGCGCCCGCCCGTTCGCCCGGGAGCAGTACGTGAACAAGTTCCGCACCCTCGCCGCCGGCCTGGTCGCCGACGAGGAGATCGAGCGGTTCCTGGACGCCGCCTCCCGGCTCCCCGAACTGGCAGCCGGCGAGCTGGACCAGCTCAACATCAAGGCGGCCGACGGCGTGATCAACCTGGCGGCAGCCCCGAAGGGACTCTTCTAATGCTGTATTCGAAGGTCACGCCGGAGCAGAAACGGATCGCCTTCCGCGAACTCCTGGCCTCCGGCACCATCGCGCAGTTCCCGGGCGCGTTCAACCCGCTCTCCGCCCGGCTGATCGAGGAGAAGGGCTTCGCCGGGGTCTACATTTCCGGCGCCGTCCTCGCCAATGACCTCGGCCTGCCGGACATCGGGCTGACCACCCTCACCGAGGTGGCCACCCGTGCCGGGCAGATCGCCCGGATGACCGACCTGCCGGCGATCGTCGACGCCGACACCGGCTTCGGCGAGCCGATGAACGTCGCGCGCTCCATCCAGGAACTCGAGAACGCCGGCCTGGCGGGCTGCCACATCGAGGACCAGTTCAACCCGAAGCGCTGCGGCCACCTGGACGGCAAAAACGTCGTGGACCTGGACACCGCCACCAAGCGGATCCGGGCCGCGGCGGACGCGCGGCGTGACCCGAACTTCCTGATCATGGCCCGGACCGACATCCGCGCCACCGACGGGCTGCAGGCCGCCCAGGACCGCGCCCGGGCACTCGTCGAGGCCGGGGCCGACGCCATCTTCCCCGAGGCCATGAAGGACCTGGGCGAGTTCCAGGCGATCCGGGACGCCGTCGATGTGCCCATCCTGGCCAACATGACCGAATTCGGCCAGAGCGCCCTGTTCACGGTCGATGAGCTCGCCGGCGTCGGGGTCAACATGGTCATCTATCCGGTGACACTGCTCCGTAGTGCCATGGGCGCTGCGGAGCGTACTCTGGAATCGATCAGGGCCGACGGAACGCAGGAGGCACAGGTTGGAAACATGCTGACCCGTGCGCGTTTGTATGACCTCGTTGACTACGAGGCCTACAACCGCTTTGACACCGGGGTCTTCAATTTCCAGATTCCCGGACAGTGATCCAAAAACCGGACTTCCGGCTCCGGCCGGCACAACAGGCGACAGGAACAAAGGAGTTTCAGCATGGCTGAACAAGAGATCAAAAAGGGCCTCGCCGGCGTCGTGGTGGATTACACCGCCGTCTCCAAGGTCAACCCCGATACCAATTCACTGCTGTACCGCGGCTACCCGGTCCAGGAACTGGCCGCCCGGTGCAGCTTCGAGGAAGTTGCCTACCTGCTCTGGAACGGCGAACTGCCCACGCCGGAGCAGCTGGCCGGGTTTACGGCGCGGGAACGGGCCGGGCGTGCGCTGGATCCGGTGGTCAAACAGGTAATTGACGCGCTGCCGACCACCTCGCACCCCATGGACGTCTGCCGGACGGCGGCCTCCGTGATGGGCGCCCGGCATCCCCTCGCCGAGGATTCCTCGCGCGAGGCCAACCTGGCCAAGGCCCTTGACCTGTTCGCCGCCATGCCCGCAGTGGTGGCCTACGACCAGCGGCGCCGTCACGGCCAGGACCTGGTGGAGCCGCGCGACGACCTCGGTTACGACGCCAACTTCCTCTGGATGACCTTCGGCGAGGAAGCCGTTCCGGAAGTAGTGGACGCCTTCAACGTCTCCATGATTCTCTACGCCGAGCACTCCTTTAACGCCTCCACGTTCACCGCACGCGTCATCACGTCCACCCTGTCGGACCTGCATTCGGCCGTCACCGGGGCGATCGGTGCCCTCAAGGGCTCGCTGCACGGCGGAGCCAACGAGGCCGTGATGCACACCTTCGACGAGATCGGCATCCGGCCGGAGGAGTCATTGGACGAGGCGGCAACCCGGGCCAAGGCCTGGATGGAAAACGCCCTGGCCCAGAAGAAGAAGGTCATGGGCTTCGGCCACCGCGTCTACAAGCACGGCGACTCCCGGGTGCCCACCATGAAGGCGGCCCTGGACAAGATGATTGCGCACTACGGCCGCCCGGAACTGCTGGGCCTGTACAACGGCCTGGAAACGGCAATGGACGAGGCCAAGGCCATCAAGCCGAACCTCGACTATCCGACCGGTCCCACGTACCACCTCATGGGATTCGACACCGCGACGTTCACTCCCCTGTTCGTCGCGAGCCGGATCACGGGCTGGACCGCACACATCATGGAACAGCTGGACGCGAACTCGCTGATCCGGCCGCTGAGCGAATACAACGGCGTCGAGGAACGGCACCTGCCGTAGCTTTTTCTTTGCTGCAGCGTACGACGGCGGGCCGGTCACCTTCATCAGGTGGCCGGCCCGCGTTTTTTCTTGCGTTTTTCCTGCGTCGTTGCGCCTAACTGCCTTTGATTTTCAGCGAAGTGATCATGCGCTTGGCGTTCACGTACTCGGGGGTCTGCATGTAGGCCTTCGCCGCTTCCAGCGAGGGGAAGGTCTTGGCGCCCCTGCGGTTTCCGGTTGGCTGGGAGCCGCCGGCATTGACCTGGAAGTCGTCGGCAAAGGAATAGAACGGCGACTCTGCCGGACCGCTGACCACGTTGTAGAACATGCAGGACTTTCCGTCCTTGCCGGCCATGCTGCCCGTGATGCCGTAGGAGGCAGTGACGCGGTCCGGTTCCTGGAGGGCGCGGAATACGAACCGGGTCGTGATGGTGTCCGCAGCGGACGTGTTGTAGGGCAGCGCCAGCTCCACCGAGTCCAGCACAGTGTAGGGGACGGGGTTCTGGCAGCTGCCGCCGAGCCCGGTGCCGGACGGTCCGTAGTGCAGGGACGCCACCACCACCCCGGCGGCATCCGACACGTCGACGTCGACGTCCGGGGGCCCGGCAGCCCCGGCGGGCGCCGCAGCCGTCCACCCGGCGGGATAGTCGAAGCTGACTTGTCCGCCGGCGCTGGAATAGGTCTGCCATTTGTCGGGCGCCGGCGCCGCGGAAGTGGCGGCTGCGGACGACGACGCCTGGCCCGCCGTCGCAGACGCGGACGCAGTGGCCGTCCCGGTGGCAGGGGGCGCCGGCGCGGCTGTGGTTCCTGCAGCCGGTGCTCCGGCACCGGACGCACCGCAGGCTGCGGTGCCGAGCAGCAGGGCCACGGCCAGGGCCGCCAGCGCGGCCTTCCGGGGCCCGGGGAGGCTGCCGGCGGGCCTCGTGGCTGACTGCGGCGCGATTCCCCCGCGGCTGAAGCCAGCCCCTCCTGTGATATTTTTCCTGGTAGAATCCATGTCATTCCCCCATTGGTTGTTGGTGCTTCGAGCTGACCGTTTTGGTTGGTCGGCCCGGTTGTTGTCCTGGTGGATTTCCTAGTTGAGCTTGGTGACGGCCAGCGAGGTGATGACCGCTTTGAGGTCCTGGTAGCCCTGCGTCCGGGTGAGGGCAACGGCTTCCTCCATGGTCTGGAATTTGTAAAGGCCCCATGTGGGTCCGCCAAGTGGGCGTCGGTTACTAAAGCTGTAGAACTCCAAAGGGCCAGGTCCTGCGACTGCCAAATCGAGAACGCAGGCAATCCCGTCCTGTCCGGCTATGCGGTTGGTGATGCCGATTCCCGCCTGGACGGGACCGCCGTCGTCCACGGCTGACGTCATGGCGACGTAGACGAACCGGGGGGCTCCTTGTTCCGGCGCTGCGGGATCGAACGGCAGCCCGGGCACGGGCGTGCTGTCGATGACTTTGTAAGGTGCCTCGTTCCGGCAACCGGTCCACTCATTGGTATCTCCGAGAGCCAGTCGTGCCACCTCCCTGCCGGTGGAATCCGTGAGGGCAGTCCCGGGACCATTGGCCAGGGCATTACTCCCAGAGGGGTCGCCCAGCTGCCACGACGCCGAGTAGTTGAAGCTCACCTTGTAGCCCGTGAACCACTGCTCGTACGTCTTGATCCCCCGGGCGGCCAGGCTGCCCGGTTTAGGGGCCCCGACGAGCGCCTGGCGGAGCCGGACCGGGAGGCCCTTTTCCAGGAACTGCTTGTCCATGAACTCCTCCGCCGTCAGCCGGTCATTGTTCCTGTTCGCCTCACTCCAGCCGGGCACGTAGGACGAGGGGTCCTGGGAGTCAACGACGTAGCTGCCGTGTGTCAGGGTCGCGATCCAAAAGGAATCTCCTGGCGATGGTTCGGGGGCATCGTTTGCTGCCGGGGCGAGGATTCCCATCCAGCCGTCGGCACATCCCACGACCGTGATTACGGGCAATACTCTCGAGATGTCTTTCTCGGTGCGTGTGAGATTTTCCTTGGTGCATTCCCCGTTGCCAGCGGCAGCCGCCGGCACGGTTGCCGCTTGCGTCGGGGTGGGAGTGGGGGTCGGCGTTCCGCTGGGCGTCGGTGTTGCCGACGCAGTCGGCGTCGCTGTGACCGAAGCCGTGCCGAGGCCGGCGACGGTGCCGGCGGGTTCGGGGGCGGTGGTCAGGGCACCGAGGTTGGTGGCAACCAGGACACCGGCGGTGACCGCGGCCGCTGCCAGAGTCAGCACACCGGCCAGCCTGGCCCGCTGGCGCTTGCGGTCCGCCAGAGCGGTGACGTTCGACGGCAGGCTGTCGCTGAAGGCGGCCGGTTCGGCGAGCATCCGGCGCAGGGCAGCCTCGCCGTCGGGCACGGACGGATCATTGTGCAGGGGGTCCGTCGCGGAAATCACGTTCTTGATCGGATCCATCTCAGGCACCCATTTTCTGTGAGATCGATTTGGCGGCGACTGGGTCGGCGCTGGCCGGCAGGTGCTTACGGAAGGCGGCCCGTGCGCGGTGCAGGCGGACCTTGGCGGCAGACTCGCTGCACTTCAGGACGGCCGCGATTTCTGCGGTGCTCAATTCATCCCAGTACGCGAGCTGAAGGACATCCCGGTCCTTCTCCCGCAGCCTGGCCAGGGCGTCCTGGACGGCCACGTTCTCGGACTCGTCGCCGAACCGCACCACGGCCGCGGCGCGGAGCTTGTCCTGCAGCGCCTGCTGCCGGTCCCGGCTCCGGTACGCATTGCCCACCAGGTTGCGGGCAATCGTCAGCAGCCAGGCCAGATCCGACCGCGGCTCGTCCGCCCATTTCTGCCAGACCACCCGGAAGACATCAGCGGCGAGTTCCTCCGCCAGTTCGGCCGATTCCACCCGCCGCCGCACGAATCGGAAAACCCGCGGATAGCTGTCCTTGTGAATGGCGATAAACGCCAGTTCGCGCTCGGAAAGCACGATGTTTCCCCCCAAAAAAGTCGAGTCCTGAGCTGCAGGCTAACTGTATTGTTTCCGGCCGGCGGCCAGCGGTTACATCTCCGTGGGAAGTCTTTCGATCGACGCCACCGTCTCGTTGTCATCGTTGAGGACAACGACGACGTCGTGCGCCTCGCCCGCCAACGCCGGCGGAAGCCAGTGTTCGGCGTCCTGCCACATCCGCTCCAGCGGCAGCGCTGCCGCGTCGAACCATTCGGGCGTGATTTCCGGGCTCTCGGCGGGTTCGCCTTCCCACCGCCGGGTTGTGAAGAGCCGGCACGACATGTTCCATTCGGGCCGGGACGGGAAGACGAACTCCACGACGCCGGCGTGGGCCAGGTCCTCCTGGCGAACCACGACGCCGGCCTCTTCCCAGACCTCGCGGACCACGGCCTCGGCGTCGCTCTCCCCCGGCTCCACGTGGCCGCCGATGCCGACGATCTTGCCGATGCCGAAGCCCGTTCGTTTGAGTCCCAGCAGCACCTCGGTGGAGCCGGGAGCCACGTCCCGGAGCAGGAAACAGAGGGATACGGGGGTCGACTTCATGTGCTCAACCCTATAGCTGCCGCCGGGACGAAACTGTCCCGTGGATGCTGTGGGTCGATCAGGCGCACTCGGGCAGGAGGGAGGAGTGCCAGTCGGGGAAGGGGTCGGTGGGCGGTTCCTGGCCGGGGTCCGGTCCGGGGTCCGGGGGCAGGCTGTGGTCCGGGAACATGTCGGTGGCCGGGATGTCGTCCGTGAGCATGTCGGTGCGGGTGCGGGTGTGGGGTGGCCAGTGGGGTGGTTCCCAGTCCTGGTGTTCGCTGGGGTAGTGCCGTCCTGTTGGTGAGGTCCAGCCGGGCGGGTGGTTTTTGCTGGCTGGGGTGGGTGTCCAGGTGGTGGTGTGTTTGAGGCGGTGGTGTTTGGGGCAGGGTTGTCCGAGGTGGTGATGCCGGTGGTGCCGCCGTCGGCCCAGGCCAGGAGGTGGTCGGCGTCGTTGTCGAGGGAGTGGTTGCTGCAGCCGGGGAAGGGGCATTTTCCGTCGCGGAGCCGGAGCCAGTGGCGCTGGGT
>JBKKDK010000164.1:0-3059 GCA_046708245.1 Arthrobacter sp. | reverse complement strand
ATCGAGGAAATTGTCGGCGAGATCGTCGACGAGTACGACACCGAAAGTGCGGAGGCCGTGGCGCTGGGCGACGGCAGTTACCGCGTCAGCGCACGCATGAGCATTGATGACCTCGGCGAACTGTTTGACCTCGAACTCGACGACGACGAGGTGGACACCGTGGGCGGGCTGCTCGCCAAGGCGCTCGGACGGGTGCCGATCGTCGGCAGCACCGTCCGCGTCCACGGCCTGTCCCTCCGCGCGGACCGGCTCGAGGGCCGGCGGAACCGGGTCAGCCACATCATTGCCTCGGCCGTGCCAAAAGAAGACACTGACCTTGACGAGCTGCTCGACAAGGCCGCACCAAACCAACAGGGAGTACCACGTGAGCAAGCAGAATAAGTCCGACGGCGAAGCGGCCTACGGCGGCTACCGCGCCGGTTTCTCGGTGCTGGTGGGCCGGCCGAACGCCGGCAAATCCACGCTCACGAACGCCCTGGTGGGCAAGAAGGTCGCCATCACCTCGGCCAAGCCGCAGACGACGCGGCACACCATCCGGGGCATCGTCCACCGGGAGGACGCCCAGCTGATCCTCGTCGACACCCCCGGCCTGCACCGTCCGCGCACGCTGCTCGGCAAGCGCCTCAACGAGCTGGTCGCGGACACCCTCGCCGAGGTCGACGCGATCGGCTTCTGCCTGCCGGCCAACGAGAAAATCGGCCCCGGCGACAAATTCATCGCCGCGCAGCTCGCCGCAGTCGGCAACAAGCCCATCATCGCGATCGTGACCAAGGCCGATACGGTGGACCGCCAGGGCCTCACCGAACAGCTCCTCGCCGTCGCGGCGCTGGGCCGCTCGGTCCTGGGTGAGGACGGCTGGAAGGACATCGTCCCGGTCTCCGCCACCGACGGCTTCCAGGTCGAAACCGTGGCCGACGTGCTGATCAGCCACCTGCCGGCGTCGCCCCCGCTGTATCCGGACGGGCACCTGACGGACGAACCGGAAGCTGTCATGATCGCCGAGCTCATCCGCGAGGCCGCGCTGGAAGGCGTCCGCGACGAACTGCCGCACTCCCTGGCCGTCGTCGTCGACGAAATCGTGCCCCGCGAGGACCGGCCCGAGGACAGCCCGTTCCTGGACGTCCGGGTCAACCTGTACGTCGAGCGGCCCTCGCAAAAGGCCATCATCATCGGCAAGGGCGGTGCCCGGCTCCGCGAAGTCGGCACCACCGCGCGCAAAGCGATCGAGGCGCTGCTGGGCACCCGGATCTATCTCGACCTGCACGTCAAGGTCGCCAAAGACTGGCAGCGGGACCCCAAGCAGCTCGTCAAACTCGGCTTCTGAGCCGCACTCCCGGGCGGGGCCTCCGGCGGTGGCCGCCACTCCCATGCCGCCGGCCATCGGGGAATTCCCAGATACGGGCACTAAAATAGGCGGAATCCCGTTTTGAAGGAAGGCTCAACCAGTGGCTCGACCCCGCCCTGACCGTGCACACGGCAATACACCGCCGGTCCGGTCATCCGTTGCTGCCCGGCACTCGGACGATCCCGCCGTCGGCCCGGCCAGGCACCTGGGCGGACGCCGGCGGCTGCCGGGCTGGCTGAAAATCGGGACCGCCGTCGTGTCGGTCCTGCTGGTCGGGGTCCTGGCCTTCGGCGCCTACTGGGTGGTCCGGCTGCAGGGTAACATCTCCAAGGCCTCACTGGGGGCCGGCAGCGACAAGACCGAGGCAGTGAACGAATCCAACGACCGCATGCAGATCCTGATCCTGGGCTCGGACACCCGCGACGGCAAGAACGCGGCCTACGGCACCTCGGATGACGCCACCGGCTACGGGCACTCCGATGTGATGATGCTGATGGACATCTCGGCCGACAACAAGCGCGTCAACGTGGTCAGCTTCCCCCGTGACCTGCTGGTTGACATCCCGAAGTGCAAGGACGAAGAGACCAAGACCGAGTACCCGGCGCAGAAAAACGTCATGATCAACGCGGCGATGTCCGAAGCCGGCATCGGCTGCGCCGTGGACACGGTCAACAAGCTCACCGGACTCGAGGTCGACCACTTTATGATGGCCGACTTCAACGCCGTCAAGGAACTCTCCAACGCCGTGGGCGGCGTGGACGTCTGCATCAGCGACGCGGTCTATGACCCCGACTCGAAACTCAGGCTCCCCAAGGGCACCTCCTCGGTGCAGGGCGAGCAGGCACTGGCGTTCCTGCGGACCCGGCACGCCTTCGCCGACGGCGGTGACCTCGGCCGGATCAAGGCCCAGCAGGGCTTCCTGTCGTCGCTGACGCGCAAGATCAAGGACGACGGGACCCTGGGCAACCCCGGCAAGATGCTGCAGATCGCCGACGTCATCACCCAGAACCTCACGGTCGACGACGGCCTGGCCTCGATCCCGACACTGGTGACCGTGGGCAACCGGCTGAAGAATATCGACGTCGGGAAGGTCGCGTTTGTGGCCGTGCCGACCGTGCCGGCCGAGATCGATCCGAACCGCCTCCAAATGGCGCAGCCAGCCGCATCGCAGCTGTTCGCCGCGATGCGCAAAGACGTGGACCTCACCGACCCGACGGGGGCAGGCGCCTCCGCCAACCCTGGCGCCAGCGCCGCTCCCACGGCCACCGCGACGGCACCGGCCTATGACAAGGCCCTGCAGCCTGTCGCCGTGGCGAACGGCTCGGGCGTTCCGGCCCGGGCCGCCGAAATCGTGCAGGTCCTCAGGGGCGGCGGTTTCACCGAACTGGCCCAGGCGACGGCCAGGCCCGTCACCACGACCGCTGTCTACTACAGCGCCGACTTCGCCGACGTGGCAGCGGACGTCGCAGCGCTGCTCGGTGTTCCCGCCACCCAGGTCCAGCCGTCCGCCGGTGTCACAGGGGTCCAGGTCTACCTCGGCAGCGACCGTGCGGCCGGCACGCCGAGCGGGAGCGCCGCCGCGCAGCTGCCCACCGACATCGTCAACCAGACCGCGGGGGACACCGTCTGCCAGCAGGCCAACCCGGCACTGATCACCGGCTAAGCTACGGAGGCAACGAGAGGCCGGGCCCGGGGGGGCTACCCGGCGGCGGCG
>JBKKDK010000163.1:0-6297 GCA_046708245.1 Arthrobacter sp. | reverse complement strand
GTCGTAGTGGGTGCGGAGATCCTCGAGCGAGATATCCGTGCCGTAGTCGACGTTGCCGAAGAAGCGGATGTCGCCGCGGTCCAGGACCTTGTGCAGCGCGTTCACGATCCCCTTGATGCGCGGGTGGTCCGGGGCCACGCCGTAGCGGATCAGGCCGTAGGGCGCCGGGTAGCGGTCGAAGAGGTCGATGCTCACGGTGAGCTCGCCGCTTTTGACAGCCTCGCTCTTGGTGAGGATGTCCGCGGCGTAGACACCGGCGGGGCCGGAGCCGACGACGGCGACGCGCAGCGGGCGGGCAGCGGATCCTACGGGGGTGCTGATTGACACGGCTGTGTTCCTTTGTTCTTCTGCATCCGTTGCTCCGTAGCTGCCGTTTTGAGGGGTCATAACGGCAGGTACGGAGCAATCGACGGGTGTTAGGGGGTCAGTACGCGGGTCTTGATGGTGCGGGGAGCGTTCGGGGTGGTGGTGCTGTAGTCGGCGGTCTTGAAGTGCGGCGGCGCAAACGGGCTGACGCGGACCACATCGCCGATCACGATCACGGCGGGATTCGCGACGCCTGCGGCCTCCGCCTGGTCTGCGATGGTCCCGAGCGTTCCGATGGTCACCCGCTGGTTCGGCAGGTATCCATTCTCTACGATGCCAACAGGCGTCTGAAGAGGCAAACCGGCGCGGGCCAGGGAGGCCGCGGAATCGCGGAGCTGGCCCACGCCCATGAGCAGGATCACGGTGTGGTCGGCGCGGGCCGGGACTTCGGAGAGCTCCTCGTGGCCGGTGACCACGCTGAAGCCCTTGGCCAGTCCGCGGTGCGTGACCGGGATGCCGGCGGCGGCCGGGACGGAGATGGCCGAGGTGACGCCCGGGACCACTTCGACCTCGACGCCGTTTTGCCGGCAGAACTCAGCTTCCTCGCCGCCGCGGCCCAGGACGTACGGGTCGCCGCCCTTGAGTCGGACCACGCGGTGGCCCTGCAGGGCTTCGCCAACCAGGATCCGGTTGATCGCGTCCTGCGGGACCGGGTGGTGGCCGGGGGTTTTGCCGACCTCGATCACCCGGACGTCGGGGGCAAGTTCGTTGAGCAGTTCGCGCGGTCCGAGCCGGTCCGCCACCACGACGTCGGCCTGGCCCAGGAGCCGGCGGCCGCGGACGGTGATGAGCCCGGAGTCGCCGGGGCCGCCGCCGACGAGGGCCACGGACCCGGTGGTTGCGCCTGTGCCGGAGACACGGTGCCGGCGCAGCGGCAGGTCGCCCGTTTCCAGGGCGGTGGCGACGGCGTCGCGCAGGGCCATGGCGAGGCGCGGGTCTTCCCCGGCGTTGACGGCGATCTTCACGTCGCCCACCACCGCGACGGCGGGGGTCCAGGCGGCGGAGGCTTCGTGGTCCGAGGCGTTGACGCACCAGATGCGCTGCGCCTCGGCGTCGGCCGATACCTGGGCGTCCACGGCGGGATCGCCGGTGGCGGTCTGGACGAACCAGGCGCCGTCGACGTCGGAGGGCCGGTAGCGGCGCGGCTCCCAGGCGAGGAGGCCGGCGCCGGCAAGTTCGGCCAGGCCCGGGCAGGCCAGGGGAGCGACCACCGTGACGCGGGCGCCGGCGTCAAGCAGTCCCTTGGCGCGGCGGGCGGCCACGGGGCCGCCGCCCACGACGAGCACGGGGCGGCCGAGGAGGCGCAGCGCCGTGGGGTAAATGTCCTGAATTGCCATGCATCGACGATAGGGCGGCGCCGCAGGACGGAACAACGGTGCGGAAACACCCGTTCACGCAAGGTAATGCCGCGTCACATGGTTGCCGCATTCGCGGAGCCTTTGGGCCCTGGTCCGGGGACACGCAAAGGCCCGACGGCGATGATCGCCGTCGGGCCTTGCTGTGGCGCGGGTGCTGCCTATCGGGTGCTGCCGGCGAGTAGGCCCCGGCGGCGCAGCAGGCGCTTTTCGATCGGGCCGAAGACCAGCAGTTCGATCAGGATGCCGACCGCGAGGATCAGCAGGATCGCGGACATCACGATGGTCATGTCGGACAGGTCGCGGCCCTGGTTCAGCATGGAGCCCAGGCCGAAGCCGATGGAGCCGCCGACGGCGATGATTTCCGCCGCCATGAGGGAGCGCCAGGAGAAGGCCCAGCCCTGCTTGAGTCCGCTCAGGTATCCGGGCAGCGCGGCCGGCAGGATGATCTGCAGCGCCAGTTGCAGCCGGGAGGCGCCCAGGACCGTGCCGACGCTGCGGTACTGCGGCGGGATCTGGTCCACGCCGGAGATCAGCCCGTTGATGATGGAGGGGATCGCGCCCATGAACACCACGAAGTACACGGTGGCGTCGGTCAGGCCGAACCAGATGATCGCCGCCGGCACCCAGGCCACCGAGGGCAGCACCTGGAGCCCGGAGATCAGCGGTCCGAAAGCGCGGCGCAGCGGGGCGACCTGGGCCAGCAGGAGCCCCACCGGGGTGGCGATGGCCACGCTGATCAGGAAGCCCACGAGCCCGCGTTGCAGCGACGTCCAGACGGCTTCCTGCAGCTTGCCCTCGGCCCAGAGGTTGCCGAACTGGCCCAGCACGTCGAGCGGACCAGGGACCAGGTCGCGGCGCTTGAAACCGAGTGAGACGTAGAGCTGCCAGGCGACCAGCAGGACCACGAGGGCGGCGACGGGGAGCAGGATGCGGGTCCAGTCGATGCGGGCTTTCTGCCCGGCGTCGGACTGCAGGGAGTCGAGTCCGGATTCGAGTTCTCGGAGATCGGCCGTGCCGGTGGAGGACCGGGTCAGGGCGGCATGGACCTTGCGGGTCCCGGGATCCGGGATGAGGGACGTCTCGGCCGGTTCGGCGGCCTGGGCATAGTGGGACAGGAACTTATTTGGCATGGCGGCGGATCTCCTCGCGAAGCCGGGCGGTGATTTCGCCGGTGAGCTGGCCGGCCAGTCCGGCGTCGGTGCGGTGTTCTTCGCTGACGTGCCATTCCTGCACCACGCGGCCGGGCCGGGAGGAGAGCAGCAAAACCCGCTGGCCCAGGCGGACGGCTTCGCGGACGTTGTGCGTGACAAAAACGATGGTGCGCCCGGTTTCCTTCCAGATCCGCTCCAGCTCGTCGTGGAGCAGGTCCCGGGTGATCGCATCCAGGGCCGCGAACGGCTCGTCCATCAGGAGCAGCTGCCGGTCCTGCGCCAGCGAGCGGGCCAGAGCCACCCGCTGGCGCATTCCGCCGGACAGCTCGTGCGGGCGCTTGTCCCCCGCCCCGCCGAGGTGCACGAGGTCGAGGAGTTCATCCGATTTCACCCGACGGTCGGCCTTCCCGACGCCGCGCAGCTTCAGGGCCAGCTCGATGTTTTCCCGCGCCGTCAGCCACGGGAAGAGCGCGGCGTCCTGGAACATAAAGGCGGCCCCGTCGCTGGGAACCTCCAGGGCTCCCGACGTCGGCGCCTCCAGTCCCGCCATGATGTGCAGCAGGGTGGACTTGCCGCAGCCGGACGCACCGAGCAGGGCGACAAATTCGCCCTGCCCGATGGTGGCGTTGACGTCGTCCAGCACCGGGGCGCCGTCGCCGAAGCGCTTGCCCAGGTTTTCCAGTACGACTGGCATGGTCACGTCCTTATTCTTGTGGCGGGGTGCGGGGAACAGCGGTGCTAGTCCTTGCCGAGCCCCTGCGCGGTGATCTTCTTCCCGGTGGCGCCCTCGCCGAGGACACTGTTCAGGGCCGAGAGATCGAAGATGCCGTTAATGTCGGCCTGGGTGGTGGTTCCGGCGTCGACGCCGTCCTGGAGCAGCTTCTTGTACGTCCCGGCGAGCGGGTCGACGGTGAAGGCGATGTTTTTCAGGGAGCGGTCGATCACGTCGGCCGGCAGCGCGGCCCCGGATGATTCCTTGAGCGCGGCGTTGAGGACCGTGGCCTTTTCCGGCGCCGGGGCGGCGTTCAGCCAGTCCACGGATTCGGTGTGGCCTTTCAACAGCGCCTTCACGGTGGCCGGGTGTTCCGCGGCGAACTTCTTGTTGACGATCAGGACGGTGGTGATGAATTCGCCCTTGTCCCAGAGGTCCTTT
Organism: Arthrobacter sp.; assembly: GCA_046708245.1. Lineage (GTDB taxonomy): Bacteria > Actinomycetota > Actinomycetes > Actinomycetales > Micrococcaceae > Arthrobacter. The sequence continues at coordinate 2,269 of JBKKDK010000163.1, read as the reverse complement.
TCGTCGACCAGGACTTTCGCGCCGGCCTGCAGCACCAGCCTAGAGGCCCACGGTTCCGGCAGCCAGGCGCCGTCGAGATTGCCGTCCTGGAACAGTTTCAGGGTCTGGGCGTTCTCGGTGGGGTTGATGGCGACCTCGCCGCTGCCGTCCGTGGAGGTCTTGTACCCCTGCTTGCCGAGCCAGGCCCGCAGTGCGACGTCCTGGGTGCCGCCGAGCTGCGGGCTCGCGAGCTTCTTGCCCCTGAGGTCCGCGGCCGAGGAAATTTCCGGTTTGACCACCAGCTGGGCGCCGCCGGACGCGGCGCCGGCGATGATGTTGATCGATTCGCCCTTGCTCTTGACGTACGAGTTGATCGCCGGGTTGGGCCCGATGTAGGTGGCGTCGATGGCTCCGGCGTTGAGGGCCTCAATGGCGGCGGGGCCGGCGTTGAAGACCTGGGTGCTGAGCTTGGTGCTCCCCAGGTTCTTGGCGAGCAGGCCCTGGTTGACGCCGACGAGGGCCGGGGCGTGGGTGATGTTGCCGAAGTAGCCGAGTTTGAGTTCGGCGGCCGGGTTGGTGTCGGCAACGGCCGCGGCGGGCGCGGCCTCGGCGTTGCGGGCCACCGTCGAGGCAACTGCGGCGCCGGCGCCGATCAGGAGGACGAGGCCGGCGGCGAGGCTGATTTCGAGGGTGCGCTTGCGTTTTGGTTTGGCGGGCTCGCCGGCGACGATCCGGGTGGTGCCGGTGGCCGGTTTTTCCGGGTCCTGCTGGGCGGAGCCGGGGCTTCGGGGCGTGGATGACATTCGTGAAGTCCTGTTCTGGGAAGGCGGAATGGCCGGGCGGATGATCAGCGCCGGCGACATCGCCCCCGGAAGGTACGCCGGGCGCGGCCGGCGAGGTCAGTGGTTGTCATGGATTCACCATAGGGAGTGTTCTGAACACGGTTCAACGGTCCGGAAACCCGGGGTCACGGGAGTTCATGCAGCGTCACATGCGGGCCCGCCGTCCGGGCTCCCGGGCCGATTAGTCGCCCTTAACGTTGACGAGCTGCCGGAGTTTGTGTCGGATCTTGACGAGGTCAGCCGAGTCGCGCATCACCTGGTCGATGGGTTTGTACGCCGCCGGGATCTCGTCGATGAAGGCCTCGCTGGGACGGAATTCGATGCCCCGCATGGCGGCCTTCAATTCAGCCAGTGAAAAAGTCTTCCTCGCCGCGTTTCTGGAGTATTCCCTCCCCGCGCCGTGCGGCGACGAGTTCAGTGCCACGCTGTTCCCCAGCCCCACCACGACGTAGGACGCGGTACCCATGGAACCGGGGATCAGCCCGGCATCCCCCGGTTCAGCCTTGATCGCCCCTTTGCGCGAGACCCAGACGGTTTTGCCGTAGTGCGTCTCCTGCGCGGTGAAGTTGTGGTGGCAGTTGATCCGCTCGGCCTCCCGGACACGGCCGCCGGCCCACACTTCAAACTGCCGGATCAGGCGGTCCATCATCTCCTCGCGGTTTAGCAGCGCGAAGTGCTGGGCCCAGCGCAGTTCCCTGATGTAACGGTCGAATTCGGCAGTGCCGTCCTCGAGGTAGGCCAAGGCAGGATGCGGCAGGACGATCCGGCGCAGCCGGGCCATGCTCCGGGCCTCGGCGATGTGCCGCTGCGCGAGCTTGTTGCCCACGCCGCGGGAGCCGGAATGCAGGAACAGCCACACAGCGTCCGTCTCATCGGCGCACACTTCGATGAAGTGGTTGCCGGAGCCCAGTGATCCCAGCTGCAGCTTCCAGTTCGCGGCGTACTGGGCCGGGTCGAAGCCGGCCGCCGCCGCCATCCGCCGCAGCTCGGCCAGCCGGGGCTCGGCGGTGGCCGTGACTTTGCGGTTGTACCTGCCGGCGGAGAGCGGGATGGCCCGCTCAATGCCCTCCCGCAGGCTCTTCCGGTCCGCGGGCAAGTCCTTGACGGCATACTGCGTCCGGACCGCAATCATGCCGCAGCCGATGTCAACGCCGACGGCGGCAGGAATGACCGCACCGAGGGTGGGGATGACGGATCCCACCGTGGCGCCCAGGCCCAGGTGCGCGTCCGGCATCAGGGCCAGATGCGGGTAGATGACGGGCAGCCGGGCTGTGGCCAGCGCCTGCTCTCGTGTCTGGGCATCCAGGATCGACGCCCAGCTGATGAGCCTGCTGTTGATGACTTCCACTGCGCCTCCCAGAACGATGATCGTGTTCCGGGAGACCGGTGGCAAGGGTCACGAGCGGCGAATTCGCGGGAAACGCTTGAGGTCGCCGGAAGTTTCCGGC
>JBKKDK010000162.1:0-2968 GCA_046708245.1 Arthrobacter sp. | reverse complement strand
GGTGTGGAATGTCATGTGTCTAACCCTAGCCCAGCTTGGCTGCGACGAGCTCCGTGAGGTCCACGAGGCGGTTTGAGTAGCCCCATTCGTTGTCATACCAGGAAACAACCTTGACCTGGTTGCCGATCACCTTGGTCAGGCCGGAGTCGAAGATCGACGACGCCGGGTCGCCGACGATGTCCGAGGAAACGATCGGCTCGTCGGTGTAGGTCAGGAAGCCCTGCAGCGCCTCGGATTCGGATGCTGCCTTGAGGGCGGCGTTGACTTCCTCGACCGTGGTCTCGCGGGACACGGTGACGGTGAGGTCGGTGGCCGAGCCGGTCGGGACCGGGACGCGGATGGCGTAGCCGTCAAGCTTGCCCTTGAGTTCGGGCAGGACCAAGCCGATGGCCTTGGCTGCACCGGTGGAGGTGGGGACCATGTTGACGGCGGCGGCGCGGGCGCGGCGGAGGTCCTTGTGCGGGCCGTCCTGCAGGTTCTGGTCGGCGGTGTAGGCGTGGATGGTGGTCATCAGGCCGCGTTCGATCCCGAACGAGTCGTTGATGACCTTGGCCAGCGGGCCGAGGCAGTTGGTGGTGCACGAGGCGTTCGAGATGATGTGGTGCGCCGCGGAGTCGTACAGGCCTTCGTTGACACCCATCACGATCGTGATGTCCTCATCCGAGGCGGGTGCGGAGATCAGGACCTTCTTGGCTCCGGCGTCAATGTGCTTCTGCGCATCCGATGCCTTGGTGAAGAAACCGGTCGACTCGATGACGATGTCAACGCCGAGCTCGCCCCAGGGCAGCTTCGCCGGATCGCGCTCGGCCAGTACCTTGATGATGTTGCCGTCGACGACGATGTTGCCGTCCTTGACCTCGACGGTCTCCTTCAGGCGCCCGCCGACAGAGTCGTACTTCAGCAGGTGGGCGAGGGCTTCCGGGCTGGTGAGGTCGTTGACAGCAACGATCTCCAGGTCCGCTCCCTGGGCCAGGGCGGCGCGGAAGTAGTTGCGGCCGATACGGCCAAAGCCGTTGATACCAATACGGGTCGTCACGTTTTCAGTCTCCTTGGTGCTTTTGCAAGCACGACTAGTTGAGTCGGGCGTTCAAGCCAACTAACAGATCCCGCACGCCATTGGGCAGAGATGATTACCAGATCGGAGGGCGACCAGCCACATTGCTGAAGGCTAACCGCCTTCCGTGACCTATCTTACGTTTAACTGAGCCTGCCCCCGCAAGTGCGGGGGCAGACAGTCCACGATTCGGGCCGGACGGCACGAAATGTGAGCTTTGTTACAGCCGGATGTGCATTACCTCACTGTTAGAGGGTAATGAGGCCTGTCGCGTTCTTGCGGGCCGCGTCGAAGCGCTTGGCGACGTCGGCCCAGTTGACGATGTTCCAGAAGGCCTTGACGTAGTCGGCCTTGACGTTGACGTAATCCAGGTAGAAGGCGTGCTCCCACATGTCCAGCATCAGCAGCGGGGTGGTGCCCAGCGCGACGTTGCCCTGCTGGTCGTAGAGCTGTTCGATCACGAGGTTGCCGCCGATGGGCTCGTAGGCGAGGAAGCCCCAGCCGGAGCCCTGCAGGCCCAGGGCCGCGGCGCTGAACTGGGCGCGGAAGGCGTCGAAGGAGCCGAACGCGTCGTCGATCGCCGCCGCGAGCTCACCCTCGGGCTTGTCGCCGCCGTCCGGCGAGAGGTTGTTCCAGAACACGGAGTGGTTGATGTGGCCGCCGGTGTGGAAGGCGAGATCCTTGGACAGCCGGTTGATGTTGGCGAAGTCGCCCTTCTCGCGGGCCTCCGCGAGCTGGGCCAGGGCGTTGTTGGCGCCGGCCACGTAGGCCGCGTGGTGCTTGCTGTGGTGCAGCTCCATGATCCTCGCGGAAATGTGGGGCTCCAGCGCGGCGTAGTCGTAGCTGAGTTCGGGCAGTACGTACTCGGTCACAAAATCCTCCAATGTCGTGGACGGGTTGTCCGGTTCGGTAACTCTCGGATTGTGCATCCGGATGGCTCGCACCCGGAAGTGTGTGGTGAATCCGGGATCCGGTGGGCATAACCTCCGATGCCGCTGGGGTATTTCCACCGTCTGGATCCGATTCTAGGGCCCGGCTACTCGTCCAGCATTTCCGGCGTCACATTGGCCTCGGTGCCGGGGATGCCGAGATCCTGGGCCCGTTTGTCCGCCATGGCCAGGAGCCGGCGGATCCGGCCGGCGATGGCGTCCTTGGTCATAACGGGATCGGCGAGCCGGCCCAGTTCGTCCAGGCTGGCCTGCTTGTGCGCCACCCGCAGTTCGCCAGCGTATTTGAGGTGTTCCGGGACGTCGTCGCCGAGGATTTCCAGGGCGCGGTCCACGCGGGCGCCCGCGGCCACGGCGGCCTGGGCGGAGCGGCGCAGGTTGGCGTCGTCGAAGTTGGCCAGCCGATTGGCGGTGGCCCGGACTTCCTTCCGCATCCGGCGTTCCTCCCAGACCATCAGGGCGTCGTGCGCGCCCATCCGGGTCAGCAGGGCCGCGATTGTGTCGCCGTCGCGGATCACCACGCGGTCGACTCCCCTGACCTCGCGGGCCTTGGCCTGGATGCCGAGGCGGCGTGCCGCGCCGACGAGGGCCAGCGCGGATTCCGGCCCGGGGCAGGTGACCTCCATGGCGGAGGAGCGTCCGGGTTCGGTGAGGGAGCCGTGGGCCAGTAAGGCGCCGCGCCAGACGGCCTCGGCGTCGGACGCGGATCCGTTGACCACCACGGAGGGGAGGCCGCGGACGGGGCGGCCGCGGGCGTCCAGGAGGCCGGTCTGGCGGGCGAGGGCCTCGCCGTCGCGGACGACCCGGACCACGTAGCGGCTGCCGCGGCGCAGTCCCCCGCCGGAGACGACGATGATTTCGCTCTGGTGGCCATAGACCTCGGCGATGGCGGCCCGGAGCCGCCGTGCGGTGGAGGCGAGGTCGACTTCGGCCTCGATCACGATCCGGCCGGAGATGATGTGCAGGC
>JBKKDK010000161.1:0-4798 GCA_046708245.1 Arthrobacter sp. | reverse complement strand
GTACGTAGCCCTGCAGCCAGAGGAAGATGTTGGCCACGAAGTACATGACCAGCACAACGCTGATGAGGTACGCGAGTTTCTGGAAGTCGATGCCCACGCCGGGGATGAGTTCCATCTTGGCGATCATGTCGGCAAAGTTGTTCTCGCCCTGGGCGCGCAGGCCCTCGACGAACTGGTCCTTGGTGGCGCCGGCCGGCAACTGCTTGCCGACCACTCCGCCGAAGATCACGTCCATGGCCTGGCCGAGGATCCGGGGTGCCACCACGTTGAGGACGACGGCCACCGTGACCATGGCCAACACCAGGACGATGCCGGTCCGCTCGGGCTTGAGCAGCCCCATCAGCCGCTTCGCGGAAGGCCAGAAATGCTCGGCCTTCTTGGCCGGGATGCCGCCGAACATGCCGCCGTCTGCCTCGCCGGGCGTGTACTCCTCTTCATAGAAGTCGTCGTCGGGAGCGGTGTCCGGGGCGGTGTCCGGTGCCTTGGCACCGGTCTTTTCGTTGGTGCTCATGCCACTGCCTCCGCGCTCAGCTGGGATTCGACGATTTCCTGGTAGGTGCTGGAGGTCTCCAGGAGTTCTTCATGCGTGCCGCGGTCGACGATGCGTCCGTTGTCCAGGACCAGGATCTGGTCGGCGTCGGCGATGGTGGAAACCCGCTGGCCGACGATGATCACCGTGGCGTCCGCGGTTTTGGCTTTCAGGGCCCGGCGCAGCCTGGCGTCGGTTGCGACGTCGAGGGCCGAGAACGAGTCGTCGAACAGGAACACCTTGGGCTCGGTGACGAGCGCCCGGGCGATGCAGAGCCGCTGCCGCTGGCCGCCGGAGACGTTGGTGCCGCCCTGGGCGATGCGTGCGCCGAGGCCGTTCTGCTTGTCCCGGACGAAGTCAGCGGCCTGCGCCACGGTCAGGGCATCCCACAGTTGCTCGTCGGTGGCCTCGGGCCGGCCGAAGCGGAGGTTGTGTTCGATGGTGCCGGAGAAGAGGTAGGGGCGCTGGGGCACCATCGCGACGCGCTGGGTGATCTCCGCGCGGTCAAGGTTGGTGACCGGGACGCCGTCGAGCAGGACCTCACCGGACGCGGCGTCGTACAGCCGCGGCAGCAGGGCCAGCAGGCTGGTCTTGCCGGCGCCGGTGGAGCCGATGATCGCCACGGTCTGGCCGGGTTCGGCGGTGAAGCTGATGTTGCTCAGCACCGGCGCCTCGGCGCCCGGGTAGGCGAAGGACACGTTCCGGAACTCCACCCTGCCGGTCTGGTGGGCCGGGGCCACGGGGGTGAGCGGCTCGTGGATGGAGGGTTCGACGTCGAGCACCTCACCGATGCGGTCCGCGCAGACGGAGGCGCGCGGAATCATCATCGCCATGAACGTGCCCATCATGACGGCCATCAGGATCTGCAGCAGGTACTGCAGGAATGCTGTCAGCGAGCCGACCTGCATGTCCCCGGCGTCCACCCGCTGGCCGCCGAACCAGAGCACGGCGGCGGTGGAGACATGCAGGATCATGCCGATGGCGGGGAACATCAGCACGAACAGGGAACCGATCTTCAGCGAGACGTCGGTGAGTTCCTTGTTCGCGGCGCCGAAGCGTTCCGTTTCGTGCGGTTCGCGGACGAAGGCCCGGACCACGCGGATGCCAATGATCTGCTCGCGGAGGATCCCGTTGAGCCGGTCGATCTTCGTCTGCATGGAACGGAAGAGCGGCATGAGCCGGACCACGAGGTAGCCCACGACCACCACGAGCAGCGGCACCGAGACCCAGACCAGCCAGGACAGGTTGAGGTCCTCGCGGAGTGCCATGAAGATGCCGCCGATGCACATGATGGGAGTGGCCACCATAAAGTTCAGCCCCATCAGCATCAGCATCTGCACCTGCTGGACATCGTTGGTGCCGCGGGTGATCAGCGTGGGCGCACCAAAGACGTTGACGTCCTTTGCGGAGAAGCTGCTGACCTTGCGGAACACGCCGCGCCGGAGGTCCCGGCCGAACGCCATGGCGGCCTTGGAGCCGTAGTACACCCCGGCGATCGCGGTGGCGACCTGGACCAGGGAGACGACGAGCATCAGTCCGCCGGTGCGCCAGATGTAGTCGGTGTCGCCGCGGGAGACACCTTCATCGATGATCTGCGCGTTGAGGCTGGGGAGGTACAGGGCCGCGATGGTCGAGGCCAGCTGGAAGATGACGACGGCCGCGATATACGGCAGATACGGCTTGGAATAGCGCCGCATGAGAGTGACAAGCATGCCCACGAGTCCTTAGGAAATACCGAATGGTTGAGGCTGGAGTGATGGCTGAAGAGGGAACGGCGGAATGTTGTTCCCAGTAATAGCAGGTGGGGCCGACAGCCTTAGCGCTCCAACTCTACGTAATCCCTACCGGGCCGGAAACTCCGGCCTCAAAAATCATCCGAACGGAGTACGGCGACGCCGCGCACCGGACCCGGTCGCGGAGCCTACTCGCCGCGGCGCCCGGCCGCCTGCGCCTCATCGGCCCGCTGGCGGCTGAGGACCTCGACAAACTCCCGGTCAAGGTCGACGATTCCGGCGCCCGGGACGGGAGTGCGGGTGCCCGGGGTGGCGGCCGGCTCCGGCTGGATGTCCACGGTGCGGCGCAGGGGCTGTTCCTTGATGAAGAGGATCGCCACGAGCGCCACCAGGCCGATGACCGCCGAGATCAGGAAGGTCTCCGCCGTCGCGTCACCATAGGCGGCCCGCATGATGTCGCGGACCGGGGCGGGCATGTCCTGCAGGTCCAGGCTTGCGCCGGCAGATCCGCCGGCGGCGGGGATTCCGGCCGCGGCGAGCCCTTCCGTGGCGAGTTCCGTGACCCGGTTGCCGAGGACGGCGCCGAGGACCGAGACCCCGATGGCTCCGCCCACCGAGCGGAAGAACGCTACCGAGGCGCTGGCGGTGCCGATGTCGGTTGCCCGAACAGTGTTCTGCACGGCCAGGACCAAGTTCTGCATCAGCAGCCCGAGGCCAAGGCCCAGGATGCCGGTGTACAGCCCGGTGAGCCAGAGCTCGGTGGTGTGGTCGATGGTTCCGGCGAGGCCGAGGCCGCCGATCAGCAGGACGGCGCCGGCGACGAGGTAGCGCTTCCACTTTCCGGTGCGGCTGATGAGCTGGCCCGAGACGACGGAGCCGATCAGGTTGCCGGCGATCATGGGCAGGGTCAGCAGCCCGGCTTCGGTGGGGCTGGCGCCGCGGGCCACCTGGAAGTACTGGCCCAGGAACGCGGACGAGCCGAACATGCCGACGCCGACGGCGACCGAGGCCAGGATGGCCAGGGCGGTGGTCCGCTCCGAGATGATCTTCAGCGGAATGATGGGCTGCGCCACCTTGGATTCGACCAGAACCAGCAGGGCCAGGAGCAGCACGCCGCCGCCCACCATGGCGGCACTCTGCCAGGACCACCAGTCGTAGTAATCGGGGTTGCCGGCGAAGGATACCCAGATCAGCAGCAGGCTCACGCCGGAGGTCAGCAGGATGGAGCCGAGCCAGTCGATCTTCGCCGGGCGCTTGAGGTGCGGCAGTTTCAAGGTGATCTGGAGCAGGATAAGCGCCACGACGGCCAGCGGGACACAGACGAAGAAGGTCCAGCGCCAGCCCAGCGGGCTGTCCACGATGAAGCCGCCAAGCAGCGGGCCGCCGGCCGTGCCGACGGCCATCACGCCGCCCATGTAGCCGGAGTATTTTCCGCGGTCCCGCGGCGGAATGATCGAGCCGATGATGGCCTGGGCCAGGGCGGTCAGCCCGCCCATCGCGACACCCTGGATCACGCGGGCAGTCAGGAGCAGCGGGATGGTCTCGGACAGGCCCGCCATGACGGAGCCGGCCACGAAGATCACGATGCTGAGCTGGACGAGGATCTTTTTGTTGAAAAGGTCCGCCAGCTTGCCCCAGATGGGCGTGGTGGCGGCGTTGGCCAGCAACGCCGCGGTGATGACCCAGGCGAAGTCCGTTTGGGTGCCCTTGAGCTCCGACATAATGGTGGGCAGCGCGTTGGCGACGATGGTGCTGCTGATGATCGCGGTGAAGAACGCGGCCAGCAGGCCGGTGAGCGCCTCCATGATCTGGCGGTGGGTCATCGCGGGCGCGGGCTGCGATGGTGGTGCGGGGACCGGCGACGGCCCGGTGGCGGTGTGGCTTGCCATGTGTCTACTCCTCAGCAACGGTGGTCTTAGTGGTGGATCCGGCCGTCTTTGCCCGGGCTGTGGTCCGCAGGGATTCAGCAAGTTTTTGCAGGGTCCGCGCCGTCTCGTCGGCGTCGTCCTCGGACCAGTCCTGCAGGAGCCCCTGCAGGGTGGCGGCGCGCTGGTCCTCGATGGAGCGCAGCTTCCGGGCCCCGGCCGCGGACAGTGCGATCAGCTGGGCGCGTCCGTCGCCGGGATCCGGGCGGCGGACCACGAAGCCGAGCTCCTCCAGTTCGGTGATGTGCCGGCTGAGGACCGGGGCGCTGACGCCGAGGCGTTCGGCCAGGTGTGTGGCCCGCGACTCGCCCTCCCCCACAAAGCGCAGGACCCCCTGCAGCGCCACCCCGGTGTCCTGGCCGCGGATGGTGCTGGCGGCGACGCAGCGGACGGCACGCTGCAGATCGAAGATCTGGTAGACGAGTTTGGCTGCAGTATTCGGTGCAACTGGCATGGGAACCCCTTTGCTTGCCCAAGGCAACTATATACCAAAATGGTTACCTCGGGAAACTAATCTGCGCCTCTGGGTCGTTGGGGCCGTTAAACAACCGCGAACCGGCAGCCAGGGCTGCCGGGTGGCGGTCTGCTTTTGGGGCGTGGGGGTCCAGCCA
>JBKKDK010000160.1:0-3898 GCA_046708245.1 Arthrobacter sp. | reverse complement strand
TAGGAGCAACGGAACCGGCTCGGGCTAGACAAATCGCCAGGCTGTCCACCGTTGGATGGGAAGTCGACGCTGAACAAGTCGCCACAAACTAGACCTTGCAAGCGCACCTGAACCGCCCGGTGGCATCGTTCACGGCGTTGATTTTACGATTCGGTATTGGTGAGGTCTCCTATGATGTCCCTTGCCTCGGGCACGGACCGGTCGAGCCGGTGGAGTTTGATGACCCTCCTGGTTCCTTTGGATCTCTCTACCAGGTACTTGGCGGCAGCAGCATCGAATGGTGGTGGACTGCGACGCCGGCCATTCCTACCTACGACGAATTTCCATCGTGATCCGCGGATCGAAGTGTCCCTACTCCGCAAGCTGTCAGTGATGGTCGAAAACTGAGCCGTTTCGTGGGCTTGGCGTCTAGTGGTCGTTGCAACACCTGAGCTTTTAGGAGTTGCAATTGGGAGAGATGAAAAGACCGAGAAAGTCCCCGGGCGCCCCTCCCAAGAACGCTGCACGGGCTCACTATGATCAGCTGATGAAACAGGGAATGGGCAATTCCGAAGCGTGCCGGATCGTAGGAATCCGCCGTAGTCCCGGCACTCGATGGCGGCACGGCCACACCGTCGTTCTGAAGTCCGGGGACATCAAGAAGTACGCTCCCATCTCCCATCGGAGGCCGGCCGCGATCTCCGCCGGGCTTCTCTCCGAGTCGGAACGGATCACGATCGCAGACCTGTTGCATGCTCGGCGCAGCATCCGTGCCATTGCCCTGGAGCTCGGGCGGAGTCCGTCTACTGTGAGCAGGGAGATCCGCCGGAACATTCATGAGGCCTGGGAATCACCGTCCGCGGACGGCGCAGCGCAGTGCCGAGCGCAGACGGAGCCGTCAACGGACGGGGAAGATCGCCGGCAACCCGGAGCTGAGCGAGTTCGTGCGCAAACACCTGAAACAACGCTGGAGCCCCCGCCAGATCAGCAACCGGCTACGGGCTGATTTCCCTGGACAGCCGGAAATGCACGTCGTGCCTGAGACCGTTATCAGGACTGTATGGGCGCGGAAACCTGGATTTAGCAGTGGATCCGGCCGTTTCCCTGCGGACCGGACGGACCGGCCGCCGGCCACGCCGGCGGAAAGAACACCTGACCAAGCGCTTCCCCGACATGGTCATGATCGGAGACAGGCCCGTGGAAGTGATCGGCAGACTGGTTCCAGGGCATTGGGAAGGCGATCTACTCATTGGAAAGGGCAGCCGTTCGGCCATTGGAACGCTGGTCGAACGGACGACGCGCTTCCTCATCCTCGTGCATCTGGCAGGGAACCGCGGTGCTGAGAATCTGCGCGACCGGCTGGCTAAATCGATGGGCACGCTCCCGGCCCATCTGCGCCGTTCCCTGACTTGGGATCAGGGCACTGAAATGGCTTGCCACCAGGACGTCACCCGACAGACGCTAATCCCCCTGTACTTCTGTGACAGCGAGCCCCTGGCAGCGCGGGTCAAACGAGAACACTAATGGCCTGCTCCGTCATTTCTTCCCGAAAGGAACAGACCTGGGCGTCCATAGCGCAGAACACCTCGCTACGGTCGCCGCTGAACTTAACCGGCGACCACGCGAAATTCTGGGTTGGCAGAGTCCCATGGAGCACCTGACTAGACTGGCTTCACCATCGACCGAACCATGAGCCGTTGCAACGACCGCTGAATTCCGCAGCCATCACAATGGCTCAGTTTTCGACCGTCACCGACACAGGCCGACGGGTATGGCCAGGCTTCAACGACATGTTGACCCGTCGACCAGATGTGGCAGCAGAGTGGGACAAGGAATCGAACGGCGGAGTGAAAGCAGCAGAAGGGTCCGCGACTTCCGCGAGGCAGTACGCGTGGAAGAACTCAACGGCGGACCCCCGCAATTTCAGTCCCCCTGTGTACGTGGTCGCGAGGATCACGGAGGGGTGGCGATATAAAGATGAGGGCGAAAAAGATGGCTCCCATTCCTTGGTCGATGACGGTGTCGACACCGAATCTGTCGCTCGCAGACGCTGAGGACCACGCCTATGACCTTCAGGGATGCGCCGTGATCACTCCTTGGTGTGCCGACTAGCCCATGCATCTTCTACACAAAGCCGCATCCAACTACGTGAGAAGGAATCAGAACTTTTCAGCGGTCCGGGTCCATTTGCACCAACTTCGATGAGAAGAAGGCCACGGACCGCTTGCCGAAACCCCCCTAGCTAGTGGACTCAGATGCGCGCGAAAACGTCAGATAGCTCGACAGCCGTCCGGGCCGCAGGCCTCGCCGGCGGCGTTGACCATCACCAGCGGGTTGCTTTCCTGCCACGCCTGTTCCAGGGCCGCGGTGAACGTCTCGACCGGCTGCGCCCCGGAGAGGCCGAACTTCCGATCGAGCACGAAGAACGGGACCCCGTTGATGCCCAGGGCGCGGCCCTCGGCAAAATCCGCCCGGACGTCGTCGGCATACTTGTCGGTGCTGAATAGCTCGGCCACTTCCGCGGCGCCGATGCCCAGGTCCAGCGCCAGGGACGTGAGGTAGTCCTCGCGGCCGATGTCCAAGCCCCGCTCGAAGTGGTCGCTGAGCAGACGTTCCTTCGCGGCGTCCTGCCGGCCATGCGCGGCGGCCAGGTGGATCAGGCGGTGGGCGGTGAAGCTGTTGGCCACCACGACGTCGTCGAAGCGGTAGTTGAGGCCCTCGCCCCTGGCCTGGGCGGCGACGTGCTCGAACATGCCGGCAACCTGGGCCGGCGCCATGCCTTTGCGCGTGCTCAGGTAGTCCAGCTCGGTGCCGTCGTAGTGGTCCGGCAGGGCCGGGTCGAGCTGGTAGCTGCGCCATTGCACCTGAACCGAGTCGCGGTGCGGGAAGGCGGCCAGGGCGGTCTCAAAGCGGCGCTTGCCGATGTAGCACCAGGGGCAGGCCACGTCTGACCAGATCTCAATCTTCATGCTGGCCACAACACCGGAGGCAGCAGCCGAATTCCCTGGAGGGTTGTCGGTTTGGTCACGGTGCCGCTGCGCCAGGCACGGGACCGTGTCAGGGCTGGACCGCGCGCTCCATCACGAAGTCGTGTTCAACCGTGTTGCCGAGCATGAAGGACTTGGTGCCGACCCTGCGGAACCCTGATTTTTCGTAGAACCGGATTGCCCGGGCGTTCTGGCTGTTCACGCCCAGCCAGAGGCCGCGGGCGCCGGACGCGGCGGCGGAGCCGATGCTGGCGTGCATCAGTTCCGCCGCGGCGCCCAGGCCGTGGTGGTCCGGGTGGACGTAGCATTTGCTGAGCTCGGTGCACGGCAGTTCGGTCAGGACCGCCGCCACGTCGGCGTCCCGGGCGGGACGGGCGATCAGCAGGCTGTACCCGCGGAGCTCCCCGCCGGCGTCGATTACCAGGACGGTGATGTCCGGGTCGGCGAGATAGCTGACAAAGTTGTCCTCGCTGAGGGTGGCCGCGAGGTGCGCGGCGATGTCCTCGGCCGGAGACCCGGGCGGGCAGGCCAGCGGAAAGGTGACGGCCGCGAGCACGGCCAGGCTGCCGGCATCGTCCGCGGTTGCCTTTCGGATGACGTGTGTCATGCCGAAAACCTTAGTCCGCCGGGCGCTGCTCGTTCGATTCGTGAGGTGTTGTTGCGTGGCGCCGGCCCGATCCGGCGGCGCGGAAAAGCTTCGAAACAGCAGCGGACTAGGGGCTACTGCTTGAAGGCGGCGTCGAACGAGGTGTTCGACGCCGGGAAGTCGAACTTTTTGAGGGCGGCGAGGGCTTCCGGAGCTCCGTGCAGGCGGTCCATGCCGGCATCTTCCCACTCGATGGAGATGGGACCGCCGTAGCCGATGGCGGTGAGGGCGCGGAAGGAGGATTCCCAGGGGACGTCGCCGCGGCCGGCGGAGACGAAGTCCCAGC
>JBKKDK010000159.1:0-5290 GCA_046708245.1 Arthrobacter sp. | reverse complement strand
TCGGCGCCATACGGCGCCGTTCGCGGCAGGACATCGGTTTGTCCGGTGCCTGCCTGTCCCCTCAATCGTAAGCCTACTGATGATAGTTGCGGGTACGGGACATTTTCGGGTGCCCGCCGCGGCTGTTGGCACCCGGGATGCGACGGTATAACGTCGCAGCCAAGGGTACTTTAGCGGAGGAGGCGCGGGCGTGACCATCGTGGACAACGCCGTGTACGTGGACGGTCACCGGACTGCTGACCCGGAAGGCCTGGAAGAGACGTACTTCGTGCTGAGGCAGCGCGAAGGTATGGCCTGGATCGGGCTATATCGGCCGGATGCGGAGGAACTCCGTTCAGTGGCTGAAGAATTCGACCTCAACCACCTGGCCGTGGAAGACGCCCTTGCCGGCCACCAGCGGGCGAAGCTGGAACACTACGGCGAGACGCTGTTCCTGGTGCTTCGGCCGGCCCGCTACGTGGACGATCTGGAGAAGGTCGAGTTCGGCGAAATCCACGTGTTTGCCGGAACGGATTTTATTGTCACCGTCCGCAGGGCCGAATCACCGGATCTTGCCCGGGTCAGGCGGCGGATGGAAGCCCAGCCGGAGTTCCTGGCCCTGGGGCCGGACGCGGTGCTCTATGCGATCCTGGACCAGGTGGTTGACGAGTACGAACCGGTTGCCGCCGGGTTGGAGAACGACGTCGACGAAATCGAGGACGAGCTGTTCGCGGCGGATCCGGGTGTGTCCCGCCGAATCTACGAGCTCTCGCGGCAGGTCATCACGTTCCAGCGCGCGACGGCGCCGCTGACCGCGATGCTGCAGTCACTGATGGGGGAGTCAAAGGACCGCCACCCCGGGCCGGAACTGCAGGAACATTTGCGGGATGTGCTGGACCATGTGTTGCGGCTGAATGACCGCATTGCCGCCTTCCGCGCCCTGTTGCAGAACGCGCTGGCGGTCAACGCGGCCCTCGTGGCGCAGCGCCAGAACGATGAGATGCGTTTGTTGACCGAGTCGAGCTATGCGCAGAACGAACAGGTCAAACGGGTTTCCTCGTGGGCTGCGATCCTGTTCGCCCCGACCCTCATCGGGACCATTTACGGCATGAATTTCCGCACCATGCCCGAGCTGGACTGGGTTTTCGGCTATCCGATGGCGTTGGGGCTGATGCTGGGGATGGGGCTTGCGTTGTTTTGGACGTTCAAGCACAACAAGTGGATCTAGGACCCTTCCGCCGCTCCGGCCGGAAATCATTCGGGCATCAATCCAACAACGAAAAACACCCCGGTCCGAAGACCGGGGTGTTAGCGATGACCCGACACCTCCGGAAAGGATGTCTCGGCTCGCCACAAAAGTGCCCCAGGAGGGAATCGAACCCCCGACCGGCGGATTAGAAGGCCGCTGCTCTATCCCCTGAGCTACTGGGGCACGTCCGGCGCCCTGCCCGGCTGCTGCCGGGAGATGCCTCCAAGAGTTTACAGTGCCGTGCAGGCGATGGTGGTTAACACCGCCCGACGTTTTGACGAGCATGGCCCGACCTGTCCCCAACAAAGCGCAACGAAGCCTGGTTTTCCACATGCCGCCATCCGGCCCTCCCCGCCGCGCATTTGTTGGCCGAAGCTGATAATGCCCGCCAGGGCAGGACAATTCGAGACAGGACATCAGAATGAGTGACAACATCACGGTCCGTGGCTTCGTGGCTACGGAGATCAGAAGCTCGACGACGCACGGCGGCGTGGCCACGGCGTGGTTCCGCCTCGGTTCCACGGAACGGCGCTATGACCGGGCGTCCAGCTCATGGATTGACGGGAACACCAATTGGTTCTCGGTCCAGGGATACCGTCAGTTGGCCGGGAACATCGGCTGCAGCATCAAGAAGGGCCAGCGCGTCATCGTCGTCGGAAGGCTGAAGGTGCGGAGCTGGGAAAAAGACGGCCGGACTTACCACGTGGTGGAAATCGACGCCGAGTCCGTCGGCCACGACCTCATGTGGGGATCCGCGAATTTCACGCGGATGGCCGCTGTCGGCCCCCAGGGTGTTGCCGCTGCTTCCGCAACATCTGCAGCGGATGGCGACGAGGGGCCGGACCAGCATCCGGATGCGGGCCGGGACGATGACGGGAATGATTCCCCCACCATCTTCCGGGACGAAGCCACCGGCGAGTTGGAGGAGGTTGATGAGGAGACCGGCGAACTGAAAGGGGCCGCCGCCTGAGCCGGGGCCTCGCGGCCCCGGCACCGACGCGGTCGAGGCCGGTGTGAAGGTAGGCGGGCGGTGCCTGGCCGGGTCGGCGGCGCCCGGAATGTGAGTTATCCGGGCCGAGCCACTAGATTTGTAGGCATGGCGGAATTTATCTACACAATGACCAAGGCCCGTAAAGCCGTTGGCGAAAAACTTATCCTCGACGACGTCAGCATGTCCTTCTTTCCAGGGGCAAAAATTGGCGTCGTTGGCCCGAATGGTGCCGGTAAATCCACCATTCTCAAGATCATGGCAGGTCTGGACACGCCCTCAAACGGCGAGGCGCGGCTCAGCCCCGGCTACACGGTCGGCATCCTGCTGCAGGAGCCGCCGCTGAACGAGGACAAGACCGTCCTCGGCAACGTCCAGGAAGGCGTTGGCGAGATCATCGGGAAGATCCAGCGCTTCAACGAGATCTCCGAGGAAATGGCCAGCCCCGACGCTGACTATGACGTCCTGCTCGAGGAGATGGGCCAGCTGCAGGAAGCGATCGACGCCGCCGATGCCTGGGACCTCGATTCCCAGCTCGAGCAGGCCATGGACGCCCTCCGCTGCCCGCCGGCCGATGCTGACGTCACGCTGCTCTCCGGTGGTGAGCGCCGCCGCGTGGCGCTCTGCAAGCTCCTGCTCCAGAAGCCGGACCTGCTGCTCCTCGACGAGCCCACCAACCACCTCGACGCCGAGAGCGTGCTGTGGCTTGAGCAGCATCTCTCCAGCTACCCCGGCGCTGTCCTCGCCGTCACCCACGACCGTTACTTCCTCGACCACGTGGCTGAATGGATCGCCGAGGTCGACCGCGGACACCTGTACCCCTACGAGGGCAACTACTCCACGTACCTTGAGAAGAAGCGCGCCCGTCTGGAGGTCCAGGGCAAGAAGGACGCCAAGCAGGCCAAGCGGCTCACCGAGGAACTTGAGTGGGTCCGCTCCAACGCCAAGGGACGCCAGACCAAGTCCAAGGCCCGTCTGGCCCGCTACGAGGAAATGGCTGCCGAGGCAGACCGGACCCGGAAGCTCGACTTCGAAGAGATCCAGATCCCGCCAGGACCGCGCCTCGGCGGGCTGGTGCTGGAGGCGAAGAACCTCCAGAAGGGCTTCGAGGACCGCACCCTGATCGACGGGTTGTCCTTCACGCTGCCCCGGAACGGCATTGTCGGCGTCATCGGCCCCAACGGTGTCGGCAAGACCACCCTCTTCAAGACCATCGTCGGCCTGGAGCCCCTCGACGGCGGCGAGCTGAAGATCGGTGATTCCGTCAAGATCTCCTACGCGGACCAGAGCCGCGGCGGCATTGACCCGGACAAGACCCTTTGGGAGGTTGTCTCCGACGGTCTCGACTACATCCAGGTCGGCCACGTCGAGATGCCGTCCCGCGCCTATGTGGCCGCTTTCGGCTTCAAGGGCCCGGACCAGCAGAAGAAGGCGGGCGTGCTCTCCGGTGGTGAGCGCAACCGCCTGAACCTGGCCCTGACGCTCAAGCAGGGCGGCAACCTGCTGCTCCTCGATGAGCCGACTAACGACCTCGACGTCGAAACGCTCAGCAGCCTCGAAAACGCCCTGCTCGAATTCCCGGGCTGCGCCGTCGTGGTCTCGCACGACCGCTGGTTCCTGGACCGGGTGGCCACCCACATCCTGGCCTACGAAGGCGACGAGGAGAACCCGTCCAAGTGGTACTGGTTCGAGGGCAACTTCGAGGCCTACGAGGAGAACAAGGTCGAGCGCCTCGGTCCTGACGCGGCCAAGCCGCACCGCGTGACCCACCGCCGCCTCACCCGCGACTAAGCACCGCGCGCCTCCGTGCACTGCGCAGAAGGCCGGCTCCCCACGGGGAACCGGCCTTTTGCCTGCCTGCGGAAACCAGCGGCCGCCGGAAAGGGGGAGAGCTTTTAGGCCCGTTCGGCCTTACGCATCTGGTGCTGCAGCACCTTGGTCTGCACGGCGCCCTTGACCTTGTTTTTCAGGTCGGTCGGAACCCTGATCATTCCCTCCTGCGCCACGGTTGCCACGTGCCGGCCGTCCCGGCTGAAGATTTTCCCCGTGGCCAGGCCGCGGGCACCCTGGGCGCTGGGGGACTCCTGGACGTACAGGAGCCACTCGTCCACCCGGACGGGCCGGTGCCACCACATGGCGTGGTCCAGGCTGGCCACGGACATCCCCGGGGTAATCCAGCTCATCCCGTGTTTGCGGAGGATGGACTCCAGCAGCGTGTAGTCGCTGGCGTAAGCCAGGGCCGCGCGGTGCAGGTCCGGGTCGTCCGGAATGGGCCCGAACGTTTTCATCCAGACTGCGTTGCGGGCTTCTTTGGGGCCCTTGGCCGAGACGTACAGTGCGGGATCGACGTGCCGGATGTCGAAGGGGCGCTCATAGGCCCAGTGCCGGGCCACCGGGTGATCGAATTTCCCCAGCAGATCGGCAGTGCTGGGCAGGGATTCAGGGTCCGGAATGCCGGCCGGCATCAGGGACTGGTGCTCGATTCCCTCGTCCTCGTCCTGGAACGAGGCGATCATCGACAGGATGGGCGTGCCCTCTTGATAGGCGTGGACCCGCCGTGCCGAGAAGGAGCGGCCGTCCCGCAGCCGCTGGACGCCGAAAGTGATCGGTTTGTTCGCATCTCCCGGCCGGAGGAAGTACGCGTGCATCGAGTGCACGTTGCGGCCATCCGGAATGGTGCGGCTCCCGGCAATGAGGGACTGCGCCAGCACCTGGCCGCCAAAGACGCGCTGCCGCGGTTGCCGCTGCGAGGGTCCCATAAAGATGTCCTCATCCGTCCGGGCACCCTGCAGCTCGCCGAGGTTCAGGAGTTCGATGAGCGAGGAAGTGGGGTCCTGGGTGGGCAGTGCCTGCAATCCGGCTTCGGCTTCAGTCATGGACTGACTCTAGACGTCACCCCGGCACCGCTCAAAAGAGGCACAACCGGTAGAGTCCATATTGTGTCTGACGTCCTAACCCAGCCCCTGCAGTTCAACGATCCCAGAGACCTTGCCGACCTGCGCACCTTCGCCACCCGTGCCAAGTCGATCGACGACGGCGCCATCCGGCTCCAGGCTTCCGGTCCGGTGCTGGCC
>JBKKDK010000158.1:0-8450 GCA_046708245.1 Arthrobacter sp. | reverse complement strand
CCATGGTCTTCCAGAACTACGCGCTGTACCCGCACATGACGGTGGCCGACAACATGGGCTTCGCCCTGAAGATCGCCGGCGTCAGCAAGGAAGAGCGCGCAGAGCGTGTCCGCGAAGCTGCCAAGCTTCTTGACCTCGAGCCGTACCTGGACCGCAAGCCGAAGGCACTCTCCGGCGGCCAGCGCCAGCGTGTAGCCATGGGCCGCGCCATCGTGCGTAACCCGCAGGTCTTCCTCATGGATGAGCCGCTGTCCAACCTCGATGCCAAGCTCCGCGTCCAGACCCGTACGCAGATCGCTTCCCTCACCCGCCGCCTGGGCGTCACCACGGTTTACGTGACCCACGACCAGGTCGAGGCCATGACCATGGGTGACCGCGTTGCCGTGCTGAAGGACGGCCTGCTGATGCAGGTCGACACCCCGCGCAACCTCTACGACAAGCCGAAGAACGTCTTTGTGGCCGGCTTCATCGGCTCGCCAGCCATGAACCTGCTGGAACTGCCCGTCGTTGACGGCGGCGTGCAGTTCGGCGGCACCGTTTACCCGGTTCCCCGCGACGTGCTTGAAGAAGCACACGGCCAGACCGTCACGGTCGGTTCCCGCCCGGAAGACCTCGAGACCGCACCGCAGGGTGAAGGCCTCCAGGTCGAGGTCGACGTCGTCGAAGAACTCGGCGCCGACGCCTACGTCTACGGCCACACCACCCTGGACGGCCAGAGCCACGACATCGTGGCCCGCGTCGACGGCCGCCGCCCCCCGATGAAGGGCGAGTCCATCTGGGTCCGCCCGCAGTCAGGCCACGTACACCTGTTTGACACCAAGACCGGCCTGCGCCTGGGCGACTAGTCACCCAGCGCAAACGACGGCGGTCCTCCCCAACCGGAGGGCCGCCGTCGGCCGTTAACAGCACGACTGACCGTGGACCCCTCACTGCAGACCTGGCCCGATCGTTAGGGCCGTTGCCCTTAGTACGGAAGAATTGGCACATGACCGAGGAAAACAACGCCCAGTGGCACGACGAACCCACCGACTACGGTCAGATCGGGAAGCTGCCCCGGTACCAGGCCGCCAGCGCCAACGACGACAAGGGCTCGATGGTCTCCAGCTCGTTGAGCATCACCGCGGCGGCCACCGAACCGGAACTGCTTGACCTGCCCTGGCACATCGCCCTCGAGGACTGGCCGGCGGAGTTCCTCGCGGCCCTCCCGCGCGGCATTTCCCGGCATATTGTGCGCTTCGCCCACCTGGGCGGGTCCGTCATCGCCATCAAGGAAACGTCCGAGCACGTCGCCCGGCACGAGTACCACATGCTCCGGAAACTGGCCCGGCTGGACGTCCCGTGCGTGGAGCCGGTTGCCGTCATCACCGGGCGCACCACGCCCGAGGGCCGGCCGCTGAACCCCGTCCTGGTCACCCGGCACCTGAAGTTCTCCATGCCGTACCGTGCGCTCTTCTCGCAGATGCTGCGCAAGGACACCCTGACCCGTCTGATCGACGCCCAGGCGCTGCTGATGGTGCGGCTGCACCTGATCGGCTTCTACTGGGGCGACGTCTCGCTCTCCAACACGCTGTTCCGCCGCGACGCCGGCGCGTTCGCCGCCTACCTCGTGGACGCCGAGACCGGCGAGCTCTACCCGGATCTGTCCACCGGCCAGCGCGAGTACGACCTGGAAATCGCCCGGGTCAACATCGCCGGCGAGCTGATGGACCTGCTCGACGGCGGACTGATCGAGGAAAAGGTGGATCCCGTGGCCACCAGCGAGCTGATCATGGACAGCTACCGGCGGCTGTGGACCGAACTGACGGAAAAGGAGTCGTTCGAGATCGGCGAACGCTGGCGCGTGGCCGCCCGGATCCGGCGGCTCAACGAGCTGGGGTTCGACGTCGAGGAATACGCGATCAAAACCACCCAGAACGGCTCCACCATCCAGCTCCAGCCGAAGGTAGTGGACGCCGGACACCACCAGCGCCGGCTGCTGCGGCTGACCGGCCTGGACGCCCAGGAGAACCAGGCCCGGCGGCTCCTGAACGACATGGACTCCTTCCGGGCGGACAACAACCCGGACATGGACGAGGAATACAGCGCGCACCTGTGGGTCAGCCAGATCTTCGAACCGATCGTCCGGTCCATCCCCCGCGACCTGTCCGGCAAGCTCGAGCCGGCGGAGGCCGTGCATGAAATCCTGGAGCACCGCTGGTACATGTCCGAAAAGGAGAACCGGCACATCCCGCTGGCCGAAGCCGTGCAGTCCTATATCGACTCGGAGCTGCGCCACCGCCGCGACGAGGCCGCGATCATGCTGAACCCGGACACGGAAATGCTCAAAATTCTGGACGTCGAGACCGAGGAATCCCGCTACGGCGCTGATGAATCGATCGACGAGTACCCGGACTCCGACGACTAGTACCCGGCCGGGGCCTTGACCGCGCGGCTGGGTTAAATCGCTTTGCCCGGGTTCAGGATGCCGGCGGGGTCGAACAGTTCCTTGATCCGGCGCTGCAGTTCGCGCACGGGCTCCTTTTGTTCCAGCCCCAGCCAGCGCAGCTTGAACTGGCCGACACCGTGCTCGCCCGTGATGGTACCGCCCATCGCGAGGGCAACGGTGACGGATTTGTCCAGGGCCGCGCCGAGCCGGGACATGGCATCGGCGGCGACCGCGCTGTCCAGCCGGTCCACCCAGAAGGTGGGGTGCAGGTTCCCGTCGCCGGCGTGCGCCACCACCTTGAGCCGGACGCCGAACTCCGCCGCCATGGCCTCAAGTTCGGCCACGTAGTCCACGAGCCGGGACCGGGGCACGGCAACGTCCTCGCCCACCCGGTATTCGTCGTCGACCTCCGCCCCGCGGCTGTTGCGCCGCAGGTCCACAAGGTGCTCGGCCTCGGCGTTGGCCTCCATGGTGACCACGGCCCCGCCGGCCGCCAGCAGGGGCCGGATCGCTGCCGCCTCCGCCTCGGCACCGAACCCGTCGGTCTGGATCAGCAGCAGGGACGCGCCGCGGGCCGCCAGGTCCGAGCCGTGGACGTCGTCGAGCTGCGCGAGCGAGCCGCTGTCCAGCAGTTCCATGATGGCCGGCTGCACCCGGGCCTGCCCGACGGCGAGGACGCCCGCCGCGGCGCTGCGGAAGTCCGGGTAGAACGCCGCGATGGTGTGGACTTCCCGCGGGAGGTACTTGAGCCGGACCGTGATGCCGACGACGATCCCCAGGGTCCCCTCGGAGCCCACGAAGAGCCCCGTGAGGTCGTAGCCGGCGACTCCCTTGAAGGTCTGGTGGCCGGTGTGGATCAGTGAGCCGTCCGCCAGCACGACGTCGAGCGCCAGGACGGAGTCGCGCGTCACCCCGTACTTCGCGCAGCGCAGCCCGCCGGCGTTGGTCGCGACGTTGCCGCCGATGGTGGACATCTTGAAGCTGGCCGGGTCCGGGGCGAACATCAGCCCGTGGACGGCCGCGGCGGCGTTGAGGTCCGCGTTGATGACGCCTGGTTCGACGACTGCCGTCTCGTCGTCCGGGTTGAGGTCCAGGATGCGGTTCATCCGCTCCAGGCTCAGCACGACGCAGCCCTTGCTGGCGTGGGCGCCGCCGGAGACGCCGGTGCCGGCCCCGCGGGCAACCACCGGGATGCCGCGGGCCGCGCAGGCGCTGACGGTGGCCTGGACATCCTCCACTGATTCAGCGAGGACCACCGCCAGCGGCAGCTGGTAGTCCAGCACGGGCGCCTGGTCCACGGCGTACGCGGCCAGGGCTAGCGCGTCCACGGCGACTTTCTCCGGGCCCAGGGCAGAGGTGAGCTCGTCAATGATGCTCATGCGGTCTCCAGTTCGTCGAATCCGGCTTTCAGTCTAAGGCGCGACGCCGGGCTCCTGCCGGACCTCGGGTGCAGATCTGGGCGCTTGGGGCCGCGGCATCCGCCCGGATCTGCCCGGTGTTGCGGGCCCGCACTGGAGTCCGCGGCCCCACGGGGGCCGCCGGTGACGTGGCTCACAATTGCAAACGCTTCCAAGATACACCGGAACAGGAGCTCGGGAAAGTGGATATACCGAGCGGTAGCAGACACGCGACACGCCGACCAATGTGACTGGAAGCGTTTTCATTTTTCATGCTTCGGACTTACGATTACCGGCATGTCCGTTGAATCAGTACTCACCGCCCCCGCCGGCCTCGCCCCCCTGACCGGTCCGCTGACCCCGGTGCACGCCGCAGACCAGACACCCGGCTGGTGGCGCTCAGCCGTCATCTACCAGATCTATCCGCGGTCTTTCCGCGACCTAAATGGGGACGGCATCGGCGACCTTGCCGGCATCACCGCCGAACTGCCGAAACTCGCGGAACTGGAAGTCGACGCCGTCTGGCTCTCGCCGTTCTACCGATCCCCGCAGCGCGACGCCGGGTACGACGTCAGCGACTACTGCGACGTGGACCCCCTGTTCGGCACGCTTGCGGACTTCGACGCCATGATCGCCGAGGCCACCCGCCTCGGACTGCGCATGATCGTGGACCTCGTTCCCAACCACTGCTCGGACCAGCACCGGGCCTTCCTGGCGGCACTAGCGGCCCCTGCCGGCAGCCCGGAGCGGGACATGTTCATTTTCCGGGACGGACGGGGAGCCTACGGCGAGGAACCGCCGAACAACTGGCAGTCCCATTTCGGCGGCCCCGCGTGGACGCGGATCACCGAACCGGACGGCGCCCCCGGGCAGTGGTACCTGCACCTCTTTGACACCTCCCAGCCGGACTTCAACTGGGACAACGGCGCCGTCCACGCCGAGTTCGAACGCGTCCTGCGCTTTTGGCTGGACCGCGGGGTTGCCGGCTTCCGCGTGGACGTGGCCCATGCCCTCGTCAAGGCTCAGGGCCTTCCGGACTGGGGCGGCCGAGCCGACGGCGCCAGCTCCGACGGCTACCCCGGCCAGGACGCCCCCATGTTCGGCCAGCCGGCCCTGCACGAGATTTACCGGCAGTGGCGGCGGATCCTGTCCGAGTACGGCGCGGACCGGATCCTCTGCGCCGAGGCCAACGTAGACCCGCTCCCCCGCCTGGCCGACTGGGTCCGCCCGGACGAGATGCACCAGGCCTTCAACTTCCCGTACCTGCACGCCGGCCTGGATGTGGGCCGGGTGCGCTACGTGGTCACCGAATCACTGACGGCGCTCGATTCCGTCGGAGCGCCCAGCACCTGGGTCCTCTCCAACCACGACGTCGTCCGGCACGCCACCCGTTTCGGTTACCACGGCCGGGCACCGCGCGACGGCGACGGGATCGGCACGTTCGATCCACAGCCGGACGAGGCCCTCGGCCGGGCCCGGGCGGCAGCAGCCTCGATGTTTATGCTCGGCCTTCCCGGCGGCGCCTATCTTTACCAGGGCGAAGAACTCGGCCTGCCGGACGGCATCGACATTCCGGACAATATGCGGCAGGATCCCACGTTTGGCCGCACCGGCGGCGAACGCCTGGGCCGTGACGGCTGCCGGGTACCGCTGCCGTGGCGCAGCGGGGAACTTCACGCGGGCTTCGGCTCCGGGGAGAACCCTTGGCTGCCGCAGCCGGCCAGCTTCGATGCGCTGGCCCGGGACGCGCAGGCCGCAGCGCCGTCGTCGCACCTCAACCTGTACCGGCGCATGCTGGCGCTCCGGCGCGAGCTGGGTCTCGGGAGCGGATCACTGGCCTGGCTTGAAGACTGGTGCACCGGCACCTGCCTTGCCTTCCTCAACGGGACCACCCTGGTGTTGCTGAATGTGGGCCATGAGGCAGTGGAACTCCCCGCCGGGAGGGTGCTGTTGCGCAGTTCGACGGCGGCCGCAGGGTCCGTCGAGGCAGGCTGGGAGTGGGCTGCCTCGGCCGATGAAGGACATCGGTTAAGCTCAGGTGAAGCCGTTTGGCTGGAAATTTACCTCGGGGAGACGGAGAGCTGACAATGCCCGGCATCAAGGACGTCGCCGAACGGGCAGGCCTCTCCATCGCCACCGTTTCGCGGGCCTTGAGCGGCAAGGGCAACGTTTCGGAGCGCAGCCGGCAGCGGGCGCAGACCGCCGCCGCGGAGTTGGGCTTCGTTCTCTCCTACCATGCGTCCAGTCTGGCCTCCGGCCGGAACCACAACGTCGGCGTCGTGGTGCCGTCTGTCCACCGCTGGTTCTTCTCCTCAGTGGTGGAAGGTGTGTCCGCGGCCCTGCTCGATTCCGGCTACGATCTCACGCTCTACAACGTGAGCGGGGGCGAGGAGCGCCGGCACAGCGTGCTGAACGACTTCCTGCTGCGCAAACGGGTGGACGCGGTGATTGCGGTGTCCCTGGAACTCAGCGAGGCCGAGATCCGGCAGCTGCTGGCGATCCACCGTCCCATTGTGGGGATCGGCGGGCCGCTGCCGGGGGCCTCGACCATCCGGATCAATGATTCGGGGATCGCCGAGGCGGCGGCCCTGCACCTGATCCAGCTGGGCCACAGCAAAATTGCGCATATGACCGGTGACGCGGCCTACGACAAGGACTTTCGGCTCCCCGGCACCCGCCAGGGCGGTTTTAAGAAGGCCATGAGGGACGCCGGCCTGCCGGTCCGGCCGGAGTGGCAAGTATCCGCTGACTTCACCGTCCAGGGCGCCTATGCCAGCGCCCGGCGCCTGCTCGGCAGCTCAATTGAACGGCCGACGGCGGTTTTTGCGGCGTCCGACGAAATGGCGATCGGCACCATTCTTGCGGCCCGCGACTTCGGCCTCCGGGTCCCGCATGATCTTTCCGTCATCGGCATCGACGGCCACGAACTCGGCGAGGTCTTTGGGCTGACCACTATCGACCAGGACGCCC
The DNA here is from genome assembly GCA_046708245.1 of Arthrobacter sp. Lineage (GTDB taxonomy): Bacteria > Actinomycetota > Actinomycetes > Actinomycetales > Micrococcaceae > Arthrobacter. The sequence continues at coordinate 1,658 of JBKKDK010000158.1, read as the reverse complement.
GCGGCCAGGGCGCGTTGGCGGTGCGCCGCCTGTTGGCGGGGCTCGACAACGGCGCGGAACCCGAGGCCGAGGATACTGAGTACCCGACAAGTTTCATCATCCGGTCCAGCACGGCTGTCCCGCCGGTCGACGCGGTGCGGCTGCAAGCCTAGCGCCACCGGCCCGGTCCTGGCGAAGCCGTCGCGGAGCCGCTCGCAGCCCTGCTCAGCGTCGACGTAGTCCTCGACGGAGGTGTCCGGTGTGGCCATGAGGTCTTTGGAGACCTGCAACATCTGGTCCTCGTGGCCGGCAATGACGGCCCCGAAGACCGGCTTGACCTCCATCACCAGCTGCCGCCAGAACACGTCGAGAGGGTTGTCCCGAATTAGCTCGGGGATTGTGACCGGTTCCACGATTGCACCCCTGTCCTTGAGGGCATCGGCCGCCGACTGCACGGTGGCGGCGACCTCGGGATCCACAGGGCCGAGGCAGGAGTCGACCAGCCAACCCACGCGGAGCGCCCGCTTCGGCGAGGAGTCGACGCCCCGGCGTACTCCGGCGAGGTTACGGAGAAACTGTCCACGCCGTCCCCTCCGGCGAGAAGCGACGGCTCTCAGTCCCCGGTACCGCCCATGAACCGGACGAAGCTCTGCAGGATCCCGGGCCAGCCGACCTGGTACTCGGCGCGGGCCGCAGCCGGGTCTTCGGCGCCTTCCCAGCCGCTGTGCACAAGCCGGAGCTCGGTGCCCCCTTCTACGGCCCGGAAGGCGACCCGGAGTTCCGTGGACCATACGGCTGTGCTGCCCGGATGCCAGCTGGCGTGGAACGACAGCGGAGGCTGCCAGTCATCGATGGAACCCCAGATGGCGGTCCTGCCGTCGTCCGCGGTCTCCATAATCAGGTTCTCTTCGAACTCCACGTACGAACCGGCGCCGTAGACGCTGTGGCCCACCAGGGGCCACCACAGGTGGGTGTGCTCGGTGAAGCCCACAAAGGCCCTGGCGACGGCGCCAGGCACCACCACCGTGAGCACGAGCGGCTCCAGGCCATCTGCTGCCACCGGCTCGGGGCCGGCGGGCGGGTCACTGGGAGCGTGGCTGAAGAGGTTGTCCATGGGCATTTACTCTACCCGGGGGCGCGGTACTGCCGCGTTTTTGGTTTGGGGCTTAAATGCGGTAGAGCCTCCGGACTGGTGTCTGGTGGCTCTCGACCGTTTAATGGTGTTCCGGCGGTGACCTACTCTCCCACACCCTCCCGGGTGCAGTACCATCGGCGCTGTGGGTCTTAGCTTCCGGGTTCGGAATGGGACCGGGCGTTTCCCCCACGCTGTGACCGCCGTAACCCTTGCTCCGCACCGGTCCGCGCCTGGGCGTGGGGGTGGGAAATTTGTGGTTACAACATGTGCTCTGCGAAAAAGTGACCGCAGGTGTGGTGTTGTTGTTGTTTTGTTGTGGTTTTGTTCCCTGGGACAACGTGCCGCCGGGTGGCGGGTTTGTTGTTTGGGAACCACATAGTGGACGCAAGCAGTCTTGTTATCTTTGTACTCTCTTCATGGTGTGAACGTCTTTTGAATCCGTTCACGAAGGGGGTGTGTGGTGTAAGTTATCGGCCTATTAGTACCGGTCAGCTTCACGAGTCGTTAGTCCTCGCTTCCACATCCGGCCTATCAACCCAGTGGT
>JBKKDK010000157.1:0-20582 GCA_046708245.1 Arthrobacter sp. | reverse complement strand
CCGGGCGTTCCTGGCGGCAACCGGCCGCCCGGCCCGGAACCTGCCGGATCAGGCAACTTCCGGGGGCAACATCAGGCGTGCCCCCGGAATGGCGTTGAGCAGGGCCTTTGTGTAGTCCTGCTGCGGTGCATCGAACACATCGTCCGTGGACCCGGTTTCGACCAGCTTGCCCTGCTCCATGACACACACGTGGTCCGCGATCTGCCGGACCACGGCGAGGTCGTGGGTGATGAACAGGTAGGTCAGGCCCAGGCGGGACTGCAGCTCGGCGAGCAGGTTCAGCACCTGTGCCTGGACCAGGACGTCCAGTGCGGAGACCGCCTCATCACAGATGATCACCTCGGGGTCCAGGGCCAGTGCCCGCGCAATGGCGACACGCTGGCGCTGGCCGCCGGAGAGCTCGTTCGGGTACCGCTGCATGGTGGACTGCGGCAGCGCCACCTGGTCCAGCAGCTCGCGGACCTTCTTCTCGCGGCTGGCCTTGTCCCCGATCTTGTGGGTCCGCAGCGGCTCCTCGATGGTCCGGAAGATGTTGTACATCGGGTCCAGGGAGCCGTAGGGGTCCTGGAAGATCGGCTGCACCCGGCGGCGGAACGCGAAGATCTCCTTGCTGTTCAGCGTGGAGGTGTCTACGCCGTCGAACACGATCCTGCCGGAGGTGGGCGTCAGGAGGTTCAGGACCATCTGCGCCACCGTGGACTTGCCGGAACCGGACTCGCCCACGATCGCCGTCGTCGTTCCGCGCTTGACGCTGAAGGAGACGTTGTCCACGGCGGTGAAGTCCGTGGACCGGCCGAACCCGGAGCGCAGCTTGAAGACCTTGCTCAGGTTTTCAATGCTCAGCACGTCCTCGGGCAGGGACGACTCGACCACGACGTCCTCGCCGGGGGCGAGCAGTTCGTCGCTTTCGACGCCGAGTTCCTTGGCCACCTGGATCCGCCGTGACGCCAGGGACGGCGCCGAGGCGACCAGCCGCTGGGTGTACGGGTGCTGCGGGTTCTGCAGCAGTTCCAGGGACGGCCCGGATTCGACGACCTGGCCGCGGTACATGACCACGACCTTGTCGGCGCGCTCCGCCGCGAGGCCGAGGTCGTGCGTGATCAGCAGCACGGCGGTGCCGATTTCGGTGGTCATCTTGTCCAAGTGATCCAGGATCTGGCGCTGCACCGTGACGTCCAGGGCGGACGTCGGCTCGTCGGCGATCAGCAGCCGGGGCTGGCAGGACAGGCCAATGGCGATCAGGGCCCGCTGGCGCATGCCGCCGGAGAACTCGTGCGGGTACTGCTTGGCCCGCCGCGCGGCGTCCGGCAGCCCGGCCTCGGACAGGACCTGCGCGACGTCGTCCTGGCCGCTGGGCAGTCCGTTGGCCTTCAACGTCTCGCGGACCTGGTCGCCGATCTTCCAGACCGGGTTCAGGTTGGACATCGGGTCCTGCGGGACCATGCCGATGCTGTTTCCGCGCAGTTCGATCATCCGCTTTTCGCTGGCGTGGGAGATGTCCTCGCCGTCGAACAGGATCTGGCCGGCCGAAACACGGCCGTTGCCGGGCAGCAGCCCGATGGCGGCCAGCGCCGTCGTCGACTTGCCGGAGCCGGACTCGCCCACAATGGCGACCGTCTCCCCGGGCATGATGGTCAGGTGCGCGTTCCGCACGGCCTGCACCTCACCGTTGCTGGTGGCGAAGCTGATCGCCAGGTCCCTGATTTCAAGCAGCGGGCGCTCGGCAGTGTCGCCCGCTTCCAGGATTTCAACAGAGGCGTTCATGGCGTCCCCTTTCATCGCTTGCGCGCTTTGGGATCGAGAGCATCGCGCAGGGCATCGCCCAGCATGATGAAGCTCAGGACGGTAATGGACAGCGCGATGGCCGGGTACAGCAGCGGCATCGGGTTGGACCGCAGCGAGGCCTGCGCGGCCTGGATGTCATTGCCCCAGGACATGACACTGGGCGGGAGCCCGATGCCGAGGAAGGACAGCGTGGACTCGGCCACGATGAACGTGCCCAGGGAAATCGTGGCGACGACGATGATCGGTGCCAGCGAGTTCGGCATGACGTGGCGCATCAGCGCACCGAACTTCGACACACCCAGGGACCGGGCCGCGGTGACGAAGTCCGCGTTGCGGACCTCGATCACGGCTCCGCGGGTGATGCGCGCAATCTGCGGCCAGCCGAACGTGACCAGGATCAGCACCAGGGTCCAGACCGTACGGTTGGACCGGAACATCGGCAGCTGCATAAGCACAATCGCGCCCAGAATCAGCGGCAGGGCAAAGAAGATGTCATTGATGCGCGCCAGGATGGCGTCCACCCAGCCGCCGTAATAGCCCGCCAGGGCGCCCATGACGCCGCCGAGCAGGAGCACGCCGATGGTGGTGAACAGGCCCACGGTCACCGAGGAACGTGTGCCGAAGATGACGCGCGCGTACACGTCGCAGCCCTGCTGGGTGAACCCCAGCGGGTGGCCCGCCGCCGGACCCGCATCCGAGTCCGCCAGCTGGCAGGCCTCGGAGGAGGGGTCGATCTGGGAGAACAGCCCGGGGAACAGCGACACGGCGACGACGATGAGGATCAGGACCGCCGAGATCAGGAACAGCGGCTGCCTGCGCAGGTTCTTCCATGCCTCGCCCCAGAGGCTCAGAGGCGCCTTGTCCTCCTTGACCTTGTCGGTCGCCTGCAGCGGCGTCTCGGAAAAGTCGGCAACGAAGTGCTCGATGTGACGCTGTCCGGGAGCGGCGGTGCCGTGCTTTGTGGTGTTGTAATCAGGAGTCATAGCGGATCCTCGGGTCAAGCCAGGCGTACAGCAGGTCAACGAGCAGGTTGGAGAGGCAGTAGATCAGCACCAGCACGGTGACGATCGAGACTACCGTCGGACCTTCTCCTGACAGGACGGCCCGGTAGAGCCGGTTGCCGACGCCGGGCACGTTGAAGATGCCTTCGGTGACAATCGCGCCGCCCATCAGGGCGCCGAGGTCCGCGCCGAGGAAGGTGATGACGGGGATCAGGGAGTTGCGCAGGATGTGCACCCGGACCACCTTGAAGCGGGACAGGCCCTTGGCCGTGGCCGTCCGCACGTAGTCGGCGTTCATGTTTTCGATCACGCTGGTCCGGGTCAGCCGCAGGACGTAGGCGAAGGAGCCGAGACCCAGGACGATGGCCGGCAGGATCAGGTCCTGGACCGTCGCCGCCGAGCTGACCGTGGGTTTGGCCCAGGCGAGCTGGACGCCGATGAAGTACTGCAGCAGGAAGCCGAGCACGAAGATCGGGATGCCGATGACGATCAGCGAGGCCACGAGCACCGTGGCGTCAAAGAACTTGCCCTTGCGCAGGCCGGCAATGAGGCCGAAGAGGATGCCGAAGAACGCCTCGAAGACCAGTGCCATCACGGCCAGCCTCGCCGTGACCGGGAAGACTTCGGCGAGCACTGCGGCAATGGGGCGTCCGGAGAAGTCCTCACCGAGGTCGAACGTGAAGATGCTCTTGAGATAGAGCACGTATTGGACCCAGAACGGCTGGTCCAGGTGGTACTGCGCCCGCAGCTGGTTCGCCACGGCCTCGTTGACCGGCTTGTCGCCGAAGAGCGCCACGATGGGGTCGCCGGGGAGGCTGAAGACCAGGAAATAGACCAGCAGTGTCGCGCCAAGGAAGACGGGAACCAGTTGGAGGAAACGCTTGAGGATGTAAGTCACCATCAGCGAAGCTCACCTCCGACGGCGGGCATCCTGTCCGGGGATGCGGTGGAGTTGTTCATCAAAGAACCTTTTCACTATGGATGCAGGGCGACGCCGGTTCACTCACGGCGGGCGGTCTGCGAAAAATTCACCCGGAGTACCGGGCCATTAGAAATGTCTGCAGGCAAGACGACGGCGGAGGCCCCAAACCTGGGCAGCCCCCGCCGTCGTTGTGTTGTTACTTGCCGGTGATGTTGTAGTACAGCGGAACGCCGTCCCAGCCGTAGTCAACGTTGGTGACCTTGTCGCTCCAGCCGCCCTGGGCGACCTGGTACCACAAGGGGATGGCCGGAAGATCCTGGAGCAGGATTTCCTGGGCCTTGTTCATGGCCTTGTTGCCGTCTGCAACCGACGGGGCGTTCAGGCCATCGGAGATGGCCTGATCGAACGTCGGGTTGGCGTAGCTGGCGTCGTTGGAACCGGCACCGGTCTTGTAGATCGGTCCGAGGAAGTTGTACAGCGACGGGTAGTCTGCCTGCCAACCGGCGCGGATGGAACCGGTAAGGGTCTTGGCGGTCGCCTCGTTGCGGGCTTCCTTGAAGGTTGCGTACGGCTTGCCCTCAACCTTGATGCCAAGGGTGTTCTTGAGCTGGTTCACAACAGCTTCGACCCATGCCTTGTGTCCGCCCTTGTCGGCGTTGTAGGCAATGGTGAAGGTCTTCTCGGCATCCCACTTCTGGATGCCGTCGGCCTTGGTCCAGGCTTCCTTGGACTTGGCGGCGTCGAACTTCAGGTTCTCTGCGCCCGGGATCGAGTCGCTGTAACCGTCAATCACCGGAGCCGTGAAATCCTTGGCCGGCTGGCGTGCGCCGCTGAAGATGACCTTGGTGATTTCCTCGCGGTTGATTGCCATGGAGATGGCCTGGCGGCGAAGCTTTCCGGCCTCACCGCTCCATTCCGGCAGGTATTCCGGGATGGCAATGGTCTGGTTGCCGGCGTACGGCTTGTTGATGGTGCGCTCGCCGAGGTCAGACTTGAAGTTCTTCAGGGCGCTGGTCGGGATCGTCTGGAGGATGTCCAGGTTGTTGGACAGCAGATCCTGGTACGCGGCGTCGTCGTTCTGGAAGATCTTGAACGTCACGCCGGCGTTCTTGGCCTTGCGGGGACCGTTGTAGTCCGGGTTCGGAACGAGCTGGATCTGCACGTTGTGCTGCCAGCCGCCTTCAGCAAGCTTGTAGGGGCCGTTGCCGACCGGCTTCTCGCCGAAGCCCTTCGGGTCCGCAAGCGCGCCGGAGGGAACCGGGACGAAGGCGGTGTAGCCGAGACGCAGCGGCCAGTCCGATTCGGGCTGCTTCAGTTCGACGGTGAACGTCTGGTCGTCAACGACCTTCAGCCCGGACATGGTCTCGACGGTCGAGCCTTCAGCGCTGGCCTCGTCGTAGCCCTTGATGCTCTCAAAGAACCCGCCGCTGAGCTGTGCGTTCTTGGCAGCGGCACCGAAGTTCCAGGAATCCACGAAGCTCTTGGCCGTGATGGCCTCGCCGTTGGTGAACTTCTGGCCCGTCTTGACCTTGATGGTGAAGTTCCGGCCGTCCTTGCCTTCAATGGATTCAGCAAGTTCGTTGACGGGCTTGCCGCTGGGGTCGTAGCTTACGAGGCCCGCGAAGATCATGTCGATAACCTTGCCGCCGCCAACTTCGTTGGTGTCGGCCGGCATCAGCGGACGCTGGGGCTCCGAGCCGTCGGCGAGGATTACTTTGCTGGTGTTGCCAGCGGTGCTGCCGCTACCGGACGTGGCGCCGCCACCGGCACCGCATCCGGTCAGGGCAAGAGCGGCGATAGCCATCATGCCCAGTGCTTTGGAAGTGCGCGAAAAACGCATTCCGCCTCCTATGAGTTGTGGGAGTTCGTCGGGGAATAACTTATGCTTCCCCGCAGGCAGGCACAGGGGTATCCCCTGTGACGTGGCCTACATATGGAAGTAGCCTAGCCCCAAAATGTCCGAATGATGGAACTCTGTTGCCAAACCGTGACCCGACAATAGTTTGACCTCCACGGTCAACCGCAACGTATTTCAAGTCACAAGCTACTGACTGGTAGTATCCGCCCAAAGGCACGCCCGGTTATCCGCGGTTAACGGGCCCGGTTATCCGCGGTTAACTCGATCCGGCGGCCAACAACTGCGCGCGCAATTCGCGGCGCTCCCGCTGCTTGTCCGGATCCGGCAGGGGCACGGCGGCCAGCAGCCGCTGGGTGTAGACCTCCTGCGGATTGCGCAGGATCTGGTCCCGCGTCCCCTGTTCCACGATCCGCCCGCGCTGCATGACGCAGATCCGGTCCGCCAGCACGTCCACCACCGCGAGGTCGTGGGTAACGAAGAGGCAGGCAAAACCCAGTTCCTTCTGCAGGTTCTGGAACAGGTCAAGGACCTTGGCCTGCACTGACACATCCAGGGCCGACGTCGGCTCGTCCGCCACCATCAGCTTCGGCTTGAGGGACAGGGCCCGGGCGATACCCACCCGCTGCTTCTGCCCGCCGGAGAGCTCGTGGGGGTACCGGTTGCGGTAGTCCCGCGGCAGCTCCACCTGGTCCAGCAGCTCCTCGATACGCTTCTGCAGCCCGGCGCCTTTCGCCGCGCCGGAGAGGAGCATGGGTTCGCCGATGCTCTCACCGATCGGCAGCCGCGGGTTCAGCGAGGACGAGGGGTCCTGGAACACCATGCCGACGTGCCGCCGCATTTCATGAAGCTGCCGGCCGTTCTTCTTGGCGGCGGAAATGTCATGCCCCACCACCTTCATGGTCCCGGCCGCGACCGGAAGCAGTCCGACGGCGGCCCGGCCGATTGTGGTTTTGCCGGAACCGGACTCCCCCACGAGTCCGACGACCTGGCCGGGATAAATGACAAGGTTCGCACCCTCCACGGCACGGAACGCCGGGACCCGGCCCTGTTTGGGGTATTCGATTGCCACATCCGTGAGCTCCAGGACCGGTTCGCCCTGCGGCTTTGCGGACTCGGCGGCGGCCAGGGCGGCGGCGTTTTCACGTTCGCGCCGGAGCAGTTCCTCTTCCGGGATGGAGTGGATTTCGGCGTTAGTGGCCGCGGCGAGGGCAGCCGTGACGTCCACTTCCTCCGTCGAATCGGCCCCGCCCTGGCCGAGGTGCGGCACGGCGGCCAGCAGGGCCTGGGTGTATTCGTGCTGCGGGTGGTGGAAGATCTGTGCGGCCGTGCCGGTCTCCACGATCAGGCCCTTGCGCATCACGGCGATCCGGTCGGCAAGGTCGGCAACCACGCCCATGTCGTGGGTGATCAGCACGATCGCGCTGTCCAATTTGTTCCGCAGGTTGCGCATGAGGTCCAGGATTTCGGCCTGGACGGTCACGTCGAGGGCCGTCGTGGGCTCGTCGGCGATCAGCAGCTTGGGATCGCAGGAGAGGGACTGGGCGATCATGGCACGCTGGCGCTGGCCGCCGGAGAGCTGGTGCGGATAGGAGCGGAATGCTTTTTCCGGGTCCGGCAGTTCCACCAGTTCCAGCATCCGCAGTGCCCGAAGCCGGGCTTCCTCGGGCGAGACCTCACTGTGGAGGCGGACCGTCTCGACGATCTGCGCGCCCACGGTGTAGACGGGGTTCATGGCCGTCATCGGCTCCTGGAAGATCACCGCGACGTCCTTGCCGCGGACGGCCCGGATGTTTGCCTCGTTGGCGCCCAGCAGCTCCTTCCCCGCAAGCTTGACGCTTCCGGTCACCCGGCTGTTGCTGGGCAGCAGCCCCAGCAGCGCCATGGAGCTGGCGCTCTTTCCGGAGCCGGACTCCCCCACGATGGCCAGCACTTCGCCGGCCCGGACCTCGTAGTTCAGGCGGATCGCCGCGGGGACCCATTGCTTGTCCACGCCGAAATCGACGCTCAGGTCGCGGACCTGCAGTACGGGTTCCGCTGCTCCGCGTGCCGGGGTCGCGGCCGGGTCGAGGGAGATGAAGTCAGTCATGGTGGGGCCTTCCTTCTGCCCGGGCCGCCGGGTCACCGGGGATTAGTGCTGCGGCTCGGAATACTGAATTATTGGGGGCATGAGCACTGGGCCGCACGCCGGTAACGTTGAAATTTTCAAAGCCCGAACCAACAAATGGTTCGCGTGGCTGTCCTGGGCGGTGGCCGGCTTCGGCATCGCGGTGACGGCCGCGACGGCGGGGCCCGGCGCCCTGCCCGGAACTGCCCCGCTGGTGCTGATCGCCTTCCTCGGCTGGCAGCTGTTCTGGCTGCCCGCCGTCGTGGTGGACGACCACGGCATCAGCCTGGAGAATCCGTTCCGCTCCATCGTGGTTCCGTGGGCGGCCCTGGTCCATGTCGACACCCGCTTTGCGCTGACCCTGGTCACAGCTGAGAAGAGCTACACGTCCTGGGCGGCACCGGCTCCCGGTATCTGGGGCGGACGCCACGCCCGCCCGGAGGACCTCCAGGGCCTGCCGGCAACCACCTACGGCCCCGGGAAGTCCGTCCGGCCCGGGGACCTGAAGACCACGGATTCCGGCCAGGCTGCCCAGCTGGTGCGGGCCCGCTGGCATGACCTCGCGGAAAGCGGCCGGCTGGCCGCCGGAGACGCCGCCACCACGCCGGTGGCGGTAACCTACCGCTGGAAGGCGGCCGGCGCCGTCGTGCTCCTGCTGGCGGCCAGCTACTGGGCGGTCGCAGCCCGCTAGCCCGGTGTCCCGGGCGCTCCGGGCTGCGCTGTCCGGCACGGGCATTACTCGCCCTTGGGTCCGCCGAAAGCGGTGACGGGGGCCGCCGGGGCAGTCCCTGCCGTTTCGCGGGCCTTTTTGGCGTTGAACTTCTTCTGCCGCGGGTCGAATGCGTCGCGCAGGCCGTCGCCGATGAAGTTGATGCTGAGGCAGATCAGCACAATGAACAGGCCCGGGAACCAGAACAGCCAGGGACGGGTGGCGAAGGCTTCCTGGTTCTGGACGATGAGGAGCCCCAGCGACGTGTCCGGCGCCTGGACGCCCACGCCCAGGTAGCTCAGCGCCGTCTCGGTCAGGATCGCGGCGGACATGGTCAGCGTGACGTTCACGATCAGCACGCCCACCGCGTTGGGCAGGATGTGCTTGAAGATGATGCGGGCGTTGCTGGCGCCGGAGATCCGGGCCGCGTCGACGAATTCGCGCTCGCGCAGCGACAGGAACTCCCCGCGCATGAGCCGGGCCAGGCCCACCCAGCTGATCAGGCCCAGGAAGATTCCCAGGGACAGAACGCCGTAGCTGTTGGCGAACTCGGAAAACCAGCTGCCTGAGTCGCGCCGCCCGGCCATCTGCGCCATGACGGCCGCCAGCAGCAGGGCGGGGATGATGATGATGACATCGGTGATGCGCATCAGTACCGCCTCGGTCCAGCCGCGGAAATAGCCGGCGAGGGCTCCCACGCACACACCGATCAGGCCGGCGATGAGCCCGATCACCAGCATGATGGTGATCGACTGCTGCGCGCCACGCATGGTCATCGCGAACAGGTCCCGCCCGATCCGGTCCTGGCCGAAGGGGTGCTCGCCCCACGCCAGCGGCCACAGCGAGGCGGTGGGCGTGCCGTCGTTGATCAGCGGGGAGACGTCCTCGTGGTCGTATTTCCACCAGCCCGGAATGCCCCAGTAGCCCACCGAGGTGAAGGCCACAATGAAGATCACGGCGAACGCGATCAGGCCGGCGATGGCGCCGGAGTGGCCCAGGAACCTCTTCCGGACGATCTGTCCCTGGCTCAGCCCCTGGGCCGCGAGGACCGGCTCGATGCCGGCCGCCGCCGAATGCCGCAATGTGGCTTCTTCGGCCAGGAGTTCGTCCTGCTGACTTGGCTGGCTCATGCTTTTACCCTTACGCGTGGATCAAGTGCGGAGTACGCAAGGTCCGCAATGAGGTTGAAACCCATGGCCGTGACGGCCACACAGAGGAAGACTCCCATGACCGGGTTGGGGTCGGTGTGCCCGATTCCGTCGAGGAACAGGAAGCCCATGCCGCGGACCGAGAAGACGGTCTCGGTGATGACGGCGCCGCCAATCAGTCCGCCGATGTCGAAGGCCACCACCGTGGCGATCGGGATGAGCGCGTTCCGGAAGGCGTGGCGCATCACGACGGTACGCTCGGACAGGCCCTTGGCCCGCGCCGTCCGGATGTAGTCCATGTTCATAATTTCCAGCATGGAGGCCCGGGTGAAACGGGTGTAGCCGGCCAGTGAGATGAGGATCAGCGCCAGGGTGGGCAGGATCAGGTGGGTGAACGAATCCAGGGTCAGGGTCCAGAAATCGCCCTCGATGTTCGGTGTGCTGGCACCGATGGTGGCGATCGGGCGGCCGCGGACCCTGCTGTTGTTGAAGTAGGCGGGCCAGGCCTGCATGAACCGGTCCAGCAGGATCAGGAACCCGACCAGGAACGAGGTGATGGCGGCCGCACGCATGGACTGCCCGCGGTCGTACCCGCCCATCAGGAAACCGATGCCCATCCCGATCAGTACGGAGGCCACGCCCAGGAGCACGATCATGATGAAGGTGGCCTCGTTGAGCAGCGGCTGGATCACGAAGTAAAGCACCACGCCGACGCCGACGGCGATCAGCGCCGACTGCAGCGCCTTGCGGTTCTTCAGCCCCGCCGAAAGCAGGGTGACGGCAAAGGCGATGCCGACGCCCGCGATGGCGATGACCACGGGGCCAAGGCCCGGCGTCTTGAACCACTCGGTGGCGGAGAAGTAGACCAGGACGGCGGCCACGAACAGGAACACGACGCCGCCGATCAGCACCCGGCGCTTGAGCTCGCCGCCGGCGGATGCCGCCGCCACGATACCCAGCACGACGCCGATGCCCAGCGCCGCCGGCAGCGGCACCTCCGGGTTCCGCAGGAAGTTGTTGAATCCGATGGCGCCGAATTCCTTCAGCAGCACGGCCACCCAGAAGATCGGGAGGGAGAAGAACAGGAAGGCCATGAACGTCACGCCGTAGTCCAGCGCGCTGTACTGGCGCAGGGCCGTCACGATGCCAAGGGTGATGCCGATCAGGATGGCGAGCACGGTGGCGCCGGTGACCAGGGTCAGGGTCTGGATGAGCGCGTGGCCCAGGGCGTCGGTAATGGGCTGGCCGGCGATGTTTTTGCCGAGATCGCAGGAGTTGGCGAACGGGACCAGGCACTGGGCCGCACCGCCGAGCCACTTGAAGTAGCGCAGGGGGGCCGGGACGTCGAGCTGCAGGAGCTCGGTCCTGGCGTCCATCAGCTGCTGTTTGTTGGCGGCACTGATGGCGCGGTACTCCTCGAGGGGATCGCCTGACGCCGCTGTCAGGAGATACACCAGGAAGGACGCGCCGAGAAGGATGAGGGCGGCAGTGATCAGCCGCCGGACTATGTAGGTCACCATGGGATTAGAACCTCGGTATTCGGGCCCAGGTTGTGTCCGGACCGGTCGCAGAGTCTGGCCTCACCGCGGATACTGCGGGCCGGCCAGGGCATCGTCAGGGGTGTCGCCACAAAGGCGTCGGGACCGTGGTGCCCTGGTCCCGACGCCTTTGCTGGCAAGTGCTTACTTGCGGTCGTCGGCTACTTCTGTGCCCACTCCCAGAAGTTCCACCAGACGCCCGTCTGGTTCGGCATGTACTTCACGCCGGTGATGCGGTCGCTGTACGCGTCCACGCCGACTGCCTGGAACAGCGGCAGGCCGTACGCGGAGTCCCAGATCTTCTTGTCGATCTTGGCGATGAGCTCGTCCTGCTTGCTCTTGTCGGTGGTGACAATCAGTTCGTCCATCAGCTTGTCGGCTTCAGGGTCGGAGAAGAGGTTGAAGTTCGAGTCGTTGCCGCTCTTGAAGATCTGCGGAACGCCGGAGACACCGACACCGGAGTTGATCCAGCCGAAGATGGTGGCGTCGTAGGAGCCGTCGCCGAGGGCTTTGCCCCAGTCCGACTTGCCGAGGCCGCCGTCGACGATCTTGAAGCCTGCCTGGGTGGCGGATTCGCGGATCAGCGAGTAGGCGTCCACGCGGTTGGGGTTGTCCTTGTTGTACATGATGCGGACCTCGGGGGTCGCACCGTTCAGGAGCTTCTTGGCGCCTTCGATGTCCACGTCCTGGTAGGCCGAGGAGCCGTTGTTCTTGACGGAATCGGCGTACGGGGCCTGGTCCGGCACGAACAGCTGCGAGTCGAGCGGAGCCGCCTTCGGGTCAAGCTTCTTGACGATCTTGTCGACGATGTCCTTGCGCGGAACGGCCTTCATGAACGCCTCGCGGACGTTCTTCTCGGCGAACGGGCCGCTGTAGTTCAGGTCGATGTGGTCGTAGGAGAGCTGGTTGCCCAGTTCCACCGTGACGCCCTGGCTTTCGAGGGCCTTGAGCTGCTCCACCGTGTCGGCGGAGGCCTGCGGGGCAATGATGTCTGCCTCGCCGTTCTTGAGTGCCTGCACCTGAGCGGGCGCCGAACCGATGTAGCGGACGGTGATTTCGTCCAGCTTGGCCTCCGGGCCCCAGTTGTAGTCCTTGTTCTTGACCATGGTCAGGGACTGGTCCTGGTTGATGCCCTTGACGATGAACGGGCCGTTGGAGAGGTAGAGGCTCGGGTCGGCCGGCAGTGTCTTGGTGTCGAAGCCGGTGTTCCAGAGTTCTGCCATGGCCTGGAGCTGGGCGTTGGCCGGCTTCGGGGCCTTGGAGTCGCCGCGCGGGGTGCCCTTGAGCAGGTCAACGAAGGCCTTGGCGTCCGTCAGGCCGGCCTTCTTGGCAAGCACGTGCGCCGGGATGTCGATGCCGGGGCCGCCGAGGGCGATTTCCCAGTCGGCAAACGGCTTGGAGTACTTTAGCGTCATGGAGCGGTTGTCCGCGCCCAGTTCCGGGAAGTCAGTCAGGGCGATACCGGTGGGGTCACCGGCGTAGGAGAAATAGGACGTTCCGGTCTTGGCTTCAGCATCGGCGTCGTCGTAGTAACCGGAGAATGCGGCCCACTGCAGGAGAAGATCGGCTGCCGTAACGGGCGTGCCGTCTGACCACTTCACGCCCTCATTGATGGTGTATTTGACCGTCAGCGGATTGTCCGAGGTCTTTTCCATCTTGCCGAACTTCTCGTTGCGGACAACGTTCAGCTTGTTATCGATGTAGAAGAAGCCCGAGTGCGTGGCGTAGCTGATCTTCGAGTTGATGTCAGTGTTGCCGTCGGCCGTATTGGAGTTGAACGTGTTGAACGCGTTCACTTCCACCACGGTTGCCGATCCGCCTGTCTTGCTTGCTGCCGAAGCAGTCGTCGGGGTTGTCCCGCCGCTGTTCCCGGCGCAGGCGCTGAGGGCGAGGGCAGCTGCTGCTGCCACGCCCACTGCTTTGGAAATACGACCGAAGCGCATTCCGCCTCCTTGTTTCTGTGGTGTGGATGAGACCGAGGCCAATGGCACCGGGCAGACGTCCACACTCCCCCAGCGGCAGTGTGGCGCGTCTCACATGGCATGAAGCGTAAACCCAAACCGGACCAAGCGCGAGGAAAGTTGACTCCTTGTAAAGTTCGTTATCGAGCTGCAACATTCGGCCGGCTGTTGTGTCAGGGATTACCTACAAAAATCGGCGAAGGAAGTTGACGTGCTCTTGTTTCCGCGATATTAGCCGCACGCACGCAAAAGCCCCGATTGGAAATCGGGGCTTTTCGAGTTAATCCTTAATTACTTGGCAAATTTGCCGTTCGTCTACACGTTAAAACGGAACTCCACGACGTCGCCGTCGGCCATGACATATTCCTTGCCTTCAATCCGGACCTTGCCGCGGGCCTTGGCCTCGGACATCGAGCCGGCCTCGATCAGGTCGTCGAAGGAGACAACTTCGGCCTTGATGAAGCCGCGCTGGAAATCGGAGTGGATCACGCCTGCGGCCTGCGGGGCGGTGTCGCCCTGGTGGATGGTCCAGGCCCGGGTTTCCTTGGGTCCAGCCGTGAGGTAGGTCTGGAGTCCGAGGGTGTGGAAGCCGACCCGGGCCAGCTGATCGAGGCCGGATTCGTCCTGGCCGTTCATTTCCAGCATTTCGCGGGCCTCTTCCTCGTCCAGCTCGACGAGGTCGGACTCCAGCTTGGCGTCGAGGAAGATGGCGTCCGCCGGAGCAACCATGGCCCGCAGCTCTTCCTGCTTCTCCGGGCTGCCCAGGATGCCCTCGTCCGCGTTGAAGACGTAGATGATGGGCTTGGCGGTCAGGAGGCTGAGTTCCTTGAGGTGCTCCATCTCCAGCTTGTCGCTCTTGACCGAGGCGAAAATCGTGTCGCCACGTTCCAGCACAGCCTGGGCCGTCTTGATGGCGGCCAGCTCGGCGGCTTCCCGCTTCTTGATCTTGACTTCTTTTTCGATCCGGGGGATCGCATTTTCGATCGTCTGGAGGTCGGCCAGGATCAGCTCGGTGTTGATGATCTCCATGTCCGAGCGGGGATCCACCTTGCCGTCGACGTGGATGACGTCGGGGTCATCGAACACGCGGATAACCTGGGCGATGGCCTCGGCCTCGCGGATGTTGGCGAGGAACTTGTTGCCCAGCCCTTCGCCCTCCGACGCGCCCTTCACGATCCCGGCGATGTCCACAAAGGACACCGGGGCGGGGAGCAGGCGGGCAGAGCCGAAGACGGCGGCCAGCTTTTCGAGCCGCGGGTCCGGCAGGTTCACGACGCCGACGTTGGGCTCGATCGTGGCGAACGGATAGTTCGCTGCGAGCACCTGGTTGCGGGTCAGTGCGTTGAAAAGGGTTGATTTGCCGACGTTGGGCAGTCCGACGATGCCAATAGTAAGAGCCACGAGCATAAATTCTACCCGGTGTGGCTGGGGATCGCCTTCGGGGTGCTATTGACACGGTCGAAGCCTGCGAGCGGATGCACGCGACTCCGTTACGTTGCGGCCGGTCAACCACTCGGGGAAAGGCATGACCATGACCTGCTTCAGGATCGCGGCGCCGGTTGCGGCGTTGGGGCTGGTGCTTACCTCTGCCGGTGCGGGACCTCGGCCACCAGTCTCCGGCGATTCGCTGACGCGGACGGCAACAGGATCCGCACCCAGCAGTTCGTCTCGGCGCCAGCCGACGTCATGGTGAATCTGGACACCGGCAAGACCGTGACGGTCAGGGCCCATTTCGTCCAGACCTATGACGGGACCACGGGCACGGTCACTGTCACGGGCTTCCGCTACCTCGGCACGGATCCGGGCAGCGGGGTGGCTATCAAGGATGCGGGCCGGATCCTGTTCGCCGACGAGACGGAAGAAAGTGTTCTCTTCCGGGCGGGACGCCACGACACTGCGACGCCCGATCTCCTCGGCCCTGCCCTCTGCGGAGCGGTGGCCTGAGCGCAGCCGGAGGCAGTGCGCGCGCAGCCAGCGCCGCGGAGTTATCCGGCTGGGGCCGATTGTGCCGCATACCTACGGGCGCGGTCGCGCACGTGGGCCACGTAGGAATCCGATTGGTTGTAGGAATAGACGGCGTCCGTCCAACCCCTTGAGGTTGCCAGGTCACGGCCGCGGGCGCACAGGTACGAGGCGGCACTAAGCGCGGCGTCGTCGATGTTGAACGGGTCTGTTGCCCCGTCCCCGTTCCCGTCCCGCCCTGCATACCGCCAGGTCGCGGGAATGAACTGCATGGGTCCGACGGCGTGATCCCAGAGGGCATCGCCGTCCAGGGATCCGGCGTCCGAGTCCGGGATGGCGGCGAAACCGTCGCCGTTGAGGCTGGGGCCGACAATCGGCCTGCTTGTCTGCCCGTTGCTGGTCAGGCTGCCGCCGCCGTAGGAACCGTGTGCAGACTCGATGAAACCGACGGCCGCCACCGTGTTCCAGCCGATCCCGCATGCCGGTGCGGATTCGTTGGCTGCCACGGCCGCCGCCACATAGGCCTGGAGCGCGCGGGCCGGGATGCCGGTCTGCGCCGCGGTCCGGAGCAGCCACTGGGCGTCCGCGCTCCGGGTGATGTTCACGGCGGGGATGCTGCCGGTAGGGAACATTTCGAGCTTCGCCTCGGCTCGCGGCGGCGGCTCGAGCGCCCCGCGTGTCGGCGTGCCGGGCAGGCCAAGTGCCCAGAACAGGAAACCGGTGATGGCGCAGAACGCGAACACGCCAAAAACCAGAAGGCGTTTCAGTCGAAGCATGGACAAAGCGGACCTGCTGCGGAGAGCGTTCTAGCCTTCACAGTCAACGCAGTAGGCGTGACCGTTCTTTTCCCGCGCGACCTGGGACCGGTGCCGGACCAGGAAACAGGAGTAGCAGGTGAATTCGTCATCCGCCTGGGGAATGACCTGAACCACCAGTTCCTCGGAGACGAATTCGCCGCCCGGGACGATCGAGTCGTCCATCGAATCGGTTTCGTCCAGTTCACGCACGACGCTGCGGGCGTCCGGGGCGTTGGCGGACTGCAATGCCTCCAGGGAATTGTCCTGCGATTCTTTGACGTCGGATCGGACTTCGTCGTAATCGGTTGCCACTGAGGAGATCCTCATTTCTATGTTCTTGTCCTGACGGGAAGCCAACGTACACCATTTCGTCCCCATCCCGGCGTCATGCCGGGCGCATGGGCCTCCGGTTCCCAGGCCGTGCGTCGGTGCCAAAACTGTCACAGGGGCGTGCCACAGTGAAGCTATGGATGCTTTTGCACTGATTCTCGCCCTGCTCATGCTGCTCATGGGTGCCATTGCCGGCGCCGCTGCCGCCTACATCTTCCTCCGCCGCCGGTACCGGGCGGTCGAAGAGGACTTCGACGGGGTCTCGGCCCGGCTCTCCGAGGTGAGCGCCCAGTTCGCCGCGGCCGACGCCGAGCGGCGCCTGCTCGCGGCGCAGAACCGGGAGCTGGGCGAGTCGAGGACCCAGGACGGCAGCGTGCTGCGCGCCCTGGCGCCGGTGGCGGAGAAGCTCACTGCGGTCCAACAACAGGTGTCGCTGCTGGAGCGCGACCGGCTCGAGCAGTACGGCCAGCTCGCCCAGCAGCTGCAGGAGGCGCGGCTCTCCGACGAGCAGCTGCTGCGCTCGACGCACGCACTCGAATCGGCGCTGCGCTCCAACAGTGCCCGCGGCCAGTGGGGCGAGGTGCAGCTGCGCCGCGTCGTCGAAGCGGCCGGGATGCTGCGCCACGTCGACTTCCACGAACAGCTGCACAGCGCCGCCACGGAAAACAGCGTCCGCCCGGACCTCGTTGTGCAGCTTCCCGGAGCGAAGCAGCTGGTGGTCGACGCCAAGGTGCCGCTGGCCTCCTACCTTGAGGCGCAGGAGCTCGGCGCCGCCCCGGCACAGCGCGGCCGGCAGCACGCACTGAACGGCCAGCAGACTCTGCTCGCAGCCCACGCGAAGGCCCTGAAGGCCCACGTCGATGCTTTAAGCAACAAGAAGTACTGGGACATCCCGGGCAACTCCCCCGAGCTTGTGGTGTGCTTCCTGCCGGCGGAATCCATCCTTGCGGCGGCGCTCTCCGCGGACCCGGCCCTGCTGGACTACGCGCTGTCCAAGAACGTGGTGCTTGCCTCGCCCGGAACACTGCTGGCCGTCCTGAAGTCCGTCGCCTTCACCTGGCGCCAGGACGTGCTGACGGACAGCGCACGGGAGCTCTTCGAGCTCGCCCGCCAGCTCTACGAGCGGATGGGCACCCTGGGCGAGAACGTCACGAAGCTGGGCGCGTCACTGAAGACGTCCGTGGACCGGTACAACTCGATGGTCGGCACGCTGGAAGCCAGGGTCCTGCCGACCGCCCGGAAGCTCAACGCCCTCGATGCCGCCGGGCTGACCACGCCGGTGTCCGTCGACGCGACGCCCCGCGCGGTGGCTGCGCCCGAGCTCCAGCCGGACACTGAAGCCGCGGAGTCCGCCGCCTAGGAGTGTCCGGCCGGGCGCGAGCCCCGGCCGCCGAGGGCACGGGTAACGTCGCCGGCCTTCTTCAGGGTGGCGCGGAGCTCCTTTGGCAGGGAGAACAGCAGGTCTTCCTCTGCCGTCACCACTTCCTCCACGGAGCCGTAACCGTAGTCGGCCAGAAGCCGCAGCACGTCCTTGACGAGGACTTCCGGCACGGACGCCCCCGAGGTCACACCGACTGTGGCGACACCCTCGAACCAGGCCTCGTCCACCTCATTGGCGAAGTCCACACGGTAGGAGGCCTTCGCGCCGTATTCCAGCGCGACCTCCACGAGGCGGACGGAATTCGAGGAGTTCGCGGACCCGACCACAATCACGAGGTCGGCCTGGGGCGAGATCTTCTTGATCGCCACCTGGCGGTTGGTGGTGGCGTAGCAGATGTCGTCGCTGGGCGGATCCTGCAGTGTGGGGAAGCGCTCCTTCAGCAGGCGGACCGTCTCCATGGTTTCGTCCACGCTCAGGGTGGTCTGCGAGAGCCAGATGACCTTCTCCGGGTCGCGGACCGTCACCTGGTCCACCTCGTGCGGGCCGTTGATGATCTGGATGTGCTCGGGCGCCTCTCCGGCGGTGCCTTCGACTTCCTCGTGGCCGTCATGGCCGATCAGCAGGATGTCGAAGTCGTCCTTAGCGAAGCGCACGGCCTCTTTGTGCACCTTCGTGACCAGCGGGCAGGTGGCGTCGATGGTCCGCAGGCCGCGGTCCTCGGCGGACTGCACCACGGCAGGCGATACGCCGTGGGCGGAGAAGATCACCAGGGCACCCTCCGGCACTTCGTCGGTCTCGTCCACGAAGATGGCACCCTTTTCCTCAAGGGAGCTGACCACGTGCACGTTGTGGACGATCTGCTTGCGCACATAGACGGGCGGCCCGTAGTGCTCGAGGGCTTTTTCCACTGCGATCACGGCCCGGTCCACGCCCGCGCAGTAGCCGCGCGGGGCTGCGAGCAGGACCTTCTTCGGCCCGGAGACGGGAGCCGCCGCCAGCACCTCGTCCGGTGTGCGCCGCCGGCGCGGAACGGTTGGCATCGGAATGGAAACAGCGGTGGAGGTCATCCCCCAATGCTACCGGTGTTGGCTTGCCCCTGTTTTGGGCCGGGATCGGGCAGCCGGGTCGGGCCGGGAACAGTCCGGACGTTAGGCGCGGCGGCGTCCGCCGACAGCCCGGAGCACAATCGCGAGCACCAGCAGGACCGCACCGGCCATCGCGGCGGACAGGATCCACTGTCCGAAGTTGGCGGCAGACGCCGCCACGAATTCCCGTTTGAAGATTTCGGCCACCGCATTCCCGCTCGACATCCCGCCGGCCGCCAGCCCGGCGGCGTCGGAGCCGAGCTTCCAGGCGGCGGCCAGGATAAGCCCGCCGGCTCCCATGCCGGCCAGGACCGTCCACCGGCGCCGCGCGGCAACGAATGCCAGGGCGAATGCGATGGCCGCTCCGACGGCCACGGCGTAGCCCATCGGCGCATAGGCTGACACCTGCTCAAGGACCAGGCGCTGGTTGGACTGGCCGATGTTGATCAGCACCTGCTCGGGTTCCTCCAGCGGCAGGCCGGTGGCCTCGGTGACCTGCGCCGCCACCAGCCCGACCAGCGGCGCGACGTCCAGGGTCAGCGAACTGGCGCCTTCCACCTCGGCCGGGAGGGTGTCGGGGTCGGCGAAACTGAGCCGGTGGCTCTTGCGCAGTGTTTCGGTCCAGGCCTCGGTGTAGCCGGGCAGGGCGGTCAATGACTGGGCAGCGTTCTCGAGGACCGGCCGGGCCAGTTCGGTGAGCGCTTCGGGGATCCGGTCCGCGCTGAGGCTGTTCACCGCAGCGGCGGCCAGCCGCTGCTGGAAGGCGGGATCCTTCCCGAGCGGTCCGGTGAGGGCGACGAAGCCGTCCTCCTGGACGATGTTGCGGTCCACCCACATTGCCGGAACGGCAACAGCGGCCATCAATAGCCCGATGAGTACTGCCATGGCCGAGACAAAAGTGCGCAAGAGGGAGTCCTTGGAAGTTGGTGGGAGTAGTGCCATCCTACGGGGGCCGCCGCCGGGATGGACAAGCGGGGGCGTTATGGTCGGACCCCCGTGGTACAGCTATGGATAGAGTTGAACCCGACCACGACAGGTTCCCGGGCGGTCACGCACCCCCGGGAACGCCTGCCGACACCCCGCGGCATAAGGACCACCACGCACATGTACAAGGCAAGCCCCGCCACGGAGTACAGGCATGTCTGAAGATCTCACGACGGCCACCACGGTCCCGGCGACGGCGGCGGAAACCAGCCCGGAGAACCCCTGGCCGCTGCAGCTGTTGTCCCAGAAGATGAAAATGCACATCGAGCGCGCGCCGTCCGCCTGGGTCGAAGGCCAGGTCATCGAACTGAACCGGCGCGGCAGCAACGCGTACTTGACCCTGCGGGACATGGACGCGGAGATTTCCCTCCCGGCTTCGGTCTGGACCAAGGTGCTCGACCGCCAGGAAACCCCCTTGGAGCGCGGTTCCCGCGTCGTGGCTTTGCTCAAGGCCGAGTTCTGGCTCAAGACCGGCCGGCTGAGCATGTCCGTCAAGGACATCCGGCCGGTGGGTCTGGGCGATCTCCTGGCCCGGATCGAGCGGCTGCGGCATGCCCTTGCCGCTGAGGGCCTGTTCTCCGATGCCCGCAAGAAACGCCTGCCCCTGCTCCCGCACCGGATCGGGCTGATCACCGGCCGGGACTCCGACGCCAAAAAGGACGTCCTGCGCAACGCGGCCCTGCGCTGGCCAGCGGTCGAGTTCGAGATCCGCGAGGTCGCGGTCCAGGGCAATACCGCCGTCGCCCAGATCCTCGGCGCGCTGCGCGAACTGGACGCCCGCCCGGACGTGGACGTAATCGTGATCGCCCGCGGCGGCGGGGCACTGGAGGATCTGCTGCCGTTCAGCAACGAAGAGCTGATCCGTGCCGTGGCCGCGGCGCTCACGCCGGTGGTGAGCGCGATCGGGCACGAGGCAGACCGGCCGATCCTTGACGACGTCGCCGATCTCCGGGCCTCGACCCCCACCGATGCGGCAAAGCGGATCGTTCCGGACGTCGTGGAGGAACTGGCCCGGGT
>JBKKDK010000156.1:0-2567 GCA_046708245.1 Arthrobacter sp. | reverse complement strand
TCCGGCGCAGGGCGAGCATCTCGAGCGCGAACGGCAGCACCGGCATCAGGACGGCCAGTCCGAAGGCGGCGGCGAGGATTCCGAGGTTGAGGTGTCCGGCGGACTGCGGGATGCCGATGACAGCTGCCGTGGCGGCGGCGACGGGAACGGTGAGTGAAAGTGCGCCGATGCCCGTGAAGCGGTCGCCGATCCGTTGGGTGAGCACGATGTAGGCGGCCCATCCGACGGCCGCGAGCCCTGCGAAGCCGATACCGGCGAGGTTGATGTCGCCGGCCCAGGGTTCGGTCAGCAGGACGACTCCGAGCAGCGCCAGGGCTGGCCAGATAAGCGCCCGTGCGCTGTGGCTGCGCACCGCGGCGACGGTCAGCGGACCGAGGAACTCGATCGCGACGGCGGTGCCGAGAGGGATCCGTTCGATGGAGGCGAGGAAAGCGATGGTCATAAGTCCGGTGGCGACGCCCAGCCCCAGGAGCACGGGCACGTCGTGGCGGCGTAGCGTGCGCAATGGGGGTCGGGCGATGGCCAGGAAGATGAGTGCTCCCACGCTGAGTCTGAGCCAGGCGGTTCCGGCCGGCCCCACCGTTGCAATCAGATCTACTGATAGGGCCGAGCTCAGCTGGACGGAGAGCATGGCGGCCACGGCTAGCCCCCACGGCGGCACGGGAACATTGTTGGGGACGCGCTGGCTCACGGCTGGCCCTTTCGGGGCTGCCGGTCACCGATCGCGCGTGGCCGGGAGTGGATGAGCATGTCAGTGTCCTTCATCGATGATTGTGGCGGCGGCTATCAGGCGGCGGGCGGCCCTGACGTCGGGACCGAGCAGGGTCAGCCGGGCGAGCAGGTCCTCGGCTGCGGCGTGGAGCGCCTCGTCGGCTATGGGTTCGAGCGCGTCGAGGATGAACAGCGCGGAGGTGGTGTCCTCGCCGAGCTGGGTGCGGCGTGCCTGTCGCCAGTTCCAGCGCCGGCAGGTCACTCCGGCGTCGTCGCACCACACGACCTCGCCGGGTTCCGGGTGTTCGATTACCGCCGCGCCGTCGGCGGCGGTATCGAAGGGTTCCTTGCCGGTGGCGCGGACCAGCCGTGGCGCACCGCTGTAGCGGATCAGATCCTCCCCGCCCAGCGGGATCTGGTGGAGCACCGAGACCGCGTTGTAGAGATCGGTGAGACGGTTCACCCGGGGCAGCCCGGACACCGCACGGCGCAGGAGCGCCTCCAGGCTGTTGCGTGTGCGGTTCGGTTTGGCTCCGAAGCCCTGGTAAGCCTGCCGCCACGCAGCCACGTGCGGGAGCTGCTCGACCGGCCGGTCGCCGAGCAACTCGCGGGCTGCGGTCTCCGCCGCCTGGAGCATCTTGTCACCGGCCTGGTCGCTCGGGCCCGGGACGAGTCCGTCCACGGCCAGCAGCAAGGCCCGGTAGTCGGGCCGGAGCGCGAACACGGCTGCGTCAACCTGGCCGCCGTCAAGGAATTCCTGCAGCATGCCCTGCTCAGGCATCGGACGCCTCCGGCCGGTGTCCTGTCCCTACGCCCGGTTCGAAGACGGCCAGGGAGAACCTGGCCGGTTCCGTTCCCGGATTGGCGTACGAGTGTGCCACGTCGCCCGGGAACGTCACTGCGTCGCCTGCTTTGAGGGTGACCGATTGGCCTGCGACCTCCACCATGACCGTGCCCTGCTGGACCTGCAAAAGCTCTTTGGTGCCGGGCATGTGGGCCTCGCTCACATGACGGTCACCGGGACCCAGGGTCCAGTCCCACAGTTCAACCACGTCCGGCGGCTCGGTGCCGGCCACCAACACCCCGCGCCCCCCGGACTCACCGCTCCACAACGCAGCGCCCTCACCACTGCGGGTGACCTTCACCGGCTTCTGCCGAGGTGGCTCGACCAACGCCGGCAGCCCCACACCGAGCGCGTCGCTGATCCTAAGCAGCGTTCCCACGCTGGGATTCGCGGCACCCTGCTCCACGTTGATGACCATCCGGCGGCTCACCCCCGCAGACTCCGCCAGCTGATCCAGCGTCCAGCCCCGCGACTGCCTCTCCTGCTTAACCCGGGCGCCGATGGCCAGCGCCAGACTCGTTGTACTCTGATCCATAAGTGCATCATAGTGCACTTTGAGTGCATTATCTAGAACATCTAAATGCGCTGTTCAGCTCGCGGTCCCTCATCGTCTTATGGGGCAGCGCATGTAGCTGCCCTTGATGCCATGGGATAGCTGTAACCGTGGCTCGTTTTCCGACCGTCACGATCGTCACGATCGTCACCGGTTGGGGCCAGTTTCAGTTGCTCGCCCGGGGCCAGAAATACTTGACACAATCAAGCCGAACCCAGAACGGCGCGCGGTCTAAATTGCGGCTCCGAAGACTGACCGAAGTCGGCCGCCGTCGGTTGCCGTGAGCTCGAACGACAGCCCGATCTTTTCAGCGACACGTTGGGAGGCGATGTTTGCGGGATCGATGATCGCTACCAGATGGGATTCCCCGAGTCCACGGGCGAACTCGCGACAGGCGGCTGCTGCCTCACTCGCGTAGCCCCGGCCTTGGAGGTCGGCGCGAACGTGATAGCCGACCTC